>JAPLJX010000062.1:455-5081 GCA_026388375.1 Deltaproteobacteria bacterium | reverse complement strand
TGACCCAGTTCAGGCCGAAAATTAACCAGGACCTTCTGCAAGTCGCCCTGGGAGGTAATAAACACCCAGGCACGCCCATTGCAAACCGTTGCAAGGGTTTCCGTCACGGTCTGGAGATTGAGCATGAGTTTGGAGTCCTGCCCGATGAATTGACCAACCTCATCCACGAAGAAATTCAGGCGAAAACCGGGGACCTGCCTTTGAATATATGCCTTTACCCGCTCGGCAAACGATTGAATGGAAACCTTGTAGCCATCCCGCTTGCGGTCGAAGAGTTTCAAACACTCCTCGTATGATTGCCCGGAATGTTTTGAGTAAGCCTTGGCAAAGGTTTCGTTTTCCTGTGTCTCGATGAAGGGAAGGTCTTCCTCCCAGGAACGGTTGCTGATGTCGGCATATGTCTTTTTGAAATCTTCCAGTTCGCCACGCGAATCCAGGTCGCACTCAAACTCGGCAATGTGCCCTTGCTTGGCGTAGTATCCTTGCAGTTCGTTGAGAACCTTGACAAATACCTCCAGAATGGGTGCGGTCGAGTCGCCCCCGATTGCGTCTGCCTTCTGATCGATATTGAAGAGCAAACTGCGGGAGGGAACGGCTGCCGCCAACCGCAGATCTGCTTGCACGATCTCATCGTCTATCTTGGGCAGGATAAGCTGCGCAGCGGTCTGGTCGCCTTGCAAAGGCCGGTTTTCCAAGACCAGCGAAAGGATCTTGAGAAGATGTGATTTCCCCGAACCGAAGAAACCGGAAATCCACACCCCATTGGTGTTTGGTTCGTTAAGGTAACGGTCCACCAATTGTTCCAATCCCTTGCGGATCTCGCCGGTGACGACATATTCCTCAACCTCGGTTTGAAGGTAGCGGTCATCGTCGGCGTGGATCACCCCCTCGATATAGCGATCGACGGGTTTGCTGAATAGTTCATGTATTTTCATTGGTTTATCCTGTAGTGATCGAGATTGAAGGCCCGATAGTAAGGCTTTGTGAACCTATGGCTCTGCGGGGGATCAATGAGCGGCCCGAAGAGGCGTAACTGTGAGGCACCACTCTCTTCGTGGGTGTACTCGCCGGGAAAGAACATGACTACCGGATGTTTCATCATGGCCGGTTGCAGGGACTCAAGAATGGTGTGGGTTCGCAGGAACGGATAGACATGCCCCACGCCCTTGATAAGGCTGACTTTGATGTCCGGTGCGCCTATGATCTGGGAGAGACGGGGGATCAGCCGGGTTTTCGGATCAGCTACGTTATTCAGCATCTCCAGCATCTTGCGCTTTGACATGGCGGATTCGCTTTCGATGGCTCTATCTAAACGGCCAGCGGAAGAGAGGAGATCGATAACCATATCAAGAAGATCAACGACGGCCACAGAGATCCCCTCTTTTCTCAGCCGCGCGATGATGGCGGCGACGGTCTGCTCCATCTTATCCTCATCCCCAGTATGGTAGGTCTGAATGAAAATGGGTACCTCATTGGCCAAGCCCTTCATCGCCAAGAAGTCCGGGTGGCTGAGAATTTGAAAAAGCTGTTCCTGTGAATTTTTCATTTGCCCTTCCGAATGGCGGCTATTTCCTCATCGGACCATAGGAATCCAACGAGGAGCTGTGCATCATCGGCAACGATGCAGTCAATGACCCGTTCTGTCTGTATGGAGCGAGTGATCCGTCGTTCCCTGTTTTCCTCTCGAATCATTCCGGCCTCCGTGAGCATCAATAGCAGAACCCTCCGAATCTTTCTACTGCTCGATTCGGTCAGTTTGGCCAACTCCGGATGGGAAGCAAGTCTGGCGGCAATGAAATTACTATAGTCCGAAGGACGAAATACCGTATCGAAATCTGCCAACTTGCTCCTTAACACGTCAGCGGCAAATTCCCGGACCAGGTCGGCATACTTGATAGCCGCCAGCCATGCCATCGCTGCCCTTTCTTCGCTTGTGCCCCCGGCAAGCAACACGATCTGATCCTTTGTGAGGAGTTCCAAGCGCGGGCGGATCTCCCGCTCCATTCTCTGAAGGGATGTCTTTGTGCGGCTCTGGAAGGCATTATTTGCGAGCACCTGCTGACGTGCACCCGCCCAAGTTCCGCAGGCAAGATAAGCATCGGCAGCAATTCGCGCCAACTCGGGACGAAGGGACACGGATGTAAAACTTAAACGGTAAGGCTCAGAATTTATTTTATTGATTTGATTCAAGATTGACATTGCCTCCTGTGTGTACGGCCTGAATGGATCTGTCAGCTTGTCTTCAGGAACCTTAAACTGAAACGATCAGGTGGGTTTCCCCGAAGGTATGTAATAATAAATGAGTATGACTCAGTTCTTAAATTTGTTCAGTTGTTGAATCATTTCTGTCGGGGTGACCGTACCGATGGCAACGAGTATGAGCAATATAGTTCCAATGGCGACAAAAACGGCGGCCCAGGTATTTTTGAAACGTAGCTGCACGTTTACAGCGAGCCAAATGCCTGCACCACACCCGAGTAAAAATACAAAAGTTTGCATCGACGTGCCGAGCGGCATAAGAAAAGTTAGGCAGGTAAGAGACACAACTATGAAGCAGACTGGCAGGATAAACCAAACCGCCTTGAGAGGCAAGTCCGGCCTTTCCATATAGTCTGTGATGTTGAGACCGTTATTCTGGAAAAAGTCCCTGATTTCCTCTGGACTTCCTTCCATTTTGTTGCCGAACTTCATGGTGGTGCGCTCCCCGGTGGCTGGAGCAATCTGCTGACATCTCTTGAAGCAGTGCTATCGCTCCATTCTTCTGATGAGTCGTCTTTAATGAATATGATTCTATTTTCTTCAAGTATCATGTTCGTCCCAGCGAATTTGAAAGCATCGAAATTTCCACCGAATGCTCGCTGCTTTATCTGTGAAAGTGCATAGTTGATTGTTGGACTGATTTCTTTGTAAATGTCATCGTTAGCAATTCCAGGCCCCATCGTGAACTCAAGGATCGCCCCGCCAGATTCTGCTGAATACACGTGACAGGTTAAACCAATACTCGGCTTGAGAAACTGTGCTATTCTACGTCTGAAGTTGTTAATATATTCTTGAATTACCTTTTTGTCCTTCATTTATCTATTCTCTAATTTATCATAACGTATTAAGGGTTTTTACGGCGCGAAAACAACGCAAAACTCCTATCCTGTCCCCTTTTTCGTAATAAAAAAACCCCGCATTCTTTTCGAGACACGGGGTCTGTAATCATTGCCACCATACATCACCTCATTGGGGTTCATGGCGCTGACAATCAAGATTATCTGGAACTGCAGGTACATTCGCACCGGTGCCCCCAATTTGTCAATAAATATCCGTCCCTCTTTGTCTGCCGGGTCGGTGCGGGTAGATACACCGATCTCCGTTGAAGACGCTGGTGATGTGATACGGGATTTCCGCGAGATCAGCAAACTCGGCGGCAGAGTCACCCTGAAACTTTCGGACTCGTTTGATTTGCTGCCGGATGATGTAAACAAGGCCGCAGAAAATGCAGGCGGTACAAAGGATAACACCTATGCCGTATTGCATAACGGGCGGCTCCATCTGGCTGATTCGTGGTGCCCATGCGACGCGGGAACAACTTGAAAAGTCAATCTTCCGTGAAGTGTACGAATATGTTTCCACGGTGGTTGCCCCGGATGGTGGGTGCTGTGGCGATATTTTCCCTTCAGATGATGGTTGATCCGTCCGGGATATAAGCTCCCGCAGGAATAAATGGCATCCCATGACAAAGATTCCTCCGGCTATGATGGCCAGGTTTTTCACAGGAAGGAAAAGAAAATGGGGAGAGCATGGGGAGAGGATCACCGAACAAAAACAAGGGGCTGCGGATTTTCGTCCATAACCCCTTGTTTTTATTCTGGAGCCGATGAGCAGGATCGAACTGCTGACCTGCTGATTACGAATCAGCTGCTCTACCGTCTGAGCTACATCGGCCCTCCGCCGTATGACGGGCAGGTCCTTGAAGGAATTGCCTATTTATCGTAAGACATACCCCTTGTCAAGGCTTTCCTGTGTAAAGAACGTATCCTTCACCATCCCGATTTTCTTAAACATTCCGAAATTTCCTCCGGAGAGTTTACTTGACTTTCGGGATTGCTTTGATATGATCCCAACAACTTGTGACGTCCGCAAATCCCAATCCCTTTTCTTGTGAAGGACCGGGATGCAAGCGTCCCACTCTCTCTTCCCCGAGGGAAGCGCAAGCGAACGAAGGAAGAAAGATCATGAAGGAGCGATTGAAGAAGATCCTGTCGGTATCGGGGACAGCCGGCTTTACGGCCTGCTGGAACAGAAGCAGAAAGCGGCCGATACCGACGCCGCCCTCGCCCATTCCATCGAAAAGGCCAAGAACATCACCCTCGGCTACTTCTTTCACATCACCGCAAAAGAGGTGGGCCATCTGACCGGGCAACAGATCGCCGCCGGGGAAAATGATATCGCCAACGGTCGCTTCCAGATGGTCCGGGCGAAGACGGGGGCGGACGAATCCCCGCTGATCCACGCCTACGCGGCGCAGCCGAACATCCCCAAACTCTCCGCAGCGGGTGAAAACAGCGGTTATTTCAACGCTTTTCCGGACAGCGACGGGGTTATCCGCTGGTCACCACTCCTGATCAAGTTCCGGGA
>JAPLJX010000062.1:0-420 GCA_026388375.1 Deltaproteobacteria bacterium | reverse complement strand
GTCCTCCGCTGGTCGCCGCTCGTGATCAAGTTCCGGAATAACTACTACTATTCCCTGGCCTTGGCGATGCTCCTGCAATACCAGGACTGGCCGATGTCCGTCGTCAACATCGTCGAATACGGCGTGGAAAACATCCGTCTGGACAAGGCAGAGGTCCCGACCGACGAGAGCGGACGGTTGCTCGTCAACTACCTGGGTCCGGCGAAGACCTTTCCCCACTATTCGATCTCCGATATCGTCAACGGGCGCATATCCGCGGATAAACTGAAGGGAAAGATCGTTCTCGTCGGCGCCACGGCGACGGGCATCTACGACATGCGGGTCACCCCCTTCAGTGCGGTCTATCCGGGCGTCGAGATTCATGCGACTGTAATCGACAACATCCTCCATCAGAATTTCCTTAGCCATTCCGGATGGACC
>JAPLJX010000014.1:2070-6770 GCA_026388375.1 Deltaproteobacteria bacterium | reverse complement strand
AAATTCCCGGAAACAGGAGGTAAAAATGAAAGCACTTTTAGGATTAGCACTGTTTGCGACGATGGCGGCGTCACCGGCTCTGGCTGCCGGGACGTTCGAAACGGACCTCCTGCCGACCTCGGCCGGGGATCTCCGGATCACCTTCATCGGCCATGCCTCGCTGATGTTCGAGATCGGCGGGAAGATGATCTACAGCGACCCGTCCGGCCAGTTCGGGGATTACGGAAAGCTGCCGAAGGCCGACCTGATCCTGGTCGCGCACGACCACTCGGATCACTTCGATCCGAAGACGATTGCGCTCATCAGCACGGAGAAGACGAAACTGGTCCTGACCCCGCTTTGCGCCGCCAAGGGCGGGCGCGGGATCGTCCTGAAAAACGGGGAGGAGACGACCGTCGACGGCATCCGGATCGAGGCGGTGCCGGCCTACAACATTGCTCACATGCGTTCCCCCGGCATGCCCTTCCACCCCAAGGGGGATGGCAACGGCTACATCCTGACCTTCGGGGACAAACGAGTCTATGTGGCCGGGGACACGGAGAACATCCCGGAGATGAAGACGCTCGGGCGGATCGATGTCGCCTTTCTGCCGATGAACCTCCCCTACACGATGACGCCGGAGATGGCGGCCGACGCCGCCCGGATGGTAAAGCCCAAGATCCTCTACCCCTACCACACCACGGACATGGACACGTCGAAACTTCAGCCCCTGCTGAAGGATGAAAAGGGGATCGAGATCCGGATCCGCCGGATGAAGTAGGAATGGGCTATCGTGTTTTCGACCATACGGCCCGCATTTTCGACCATACGGCCGATCTGGGCGTGGAGGTAACGGGCGCCACCCTGGAGAAACTCTACGCAGGCGCCGCCTTCGCCCTCTTCGACCTGCTGACGGATCTATCGTCGGTCCGGGCGGGCAGGTCGCGGGAGTTCGACGTTTTGGGTGAAAACCCGGCGGACCTCCTGATCAATTTTCTCCGGGAGATCCTCTACGCCTGGAACGGCGAAGGATTTCTGATGAAGAACTGCTTCATTCGGCAAATCACCCCGACAAGGCTCAGGGCCGTTCTTCGAGGTGAGGAGTTCGATCCGGCCCGGCACCGGATCCTCAAGGAGATCAAGGCGGTCACCTACCACCAGGGTTCGGTTCTGGAGACGCCGGAGGGGGGTTGGGTGGCCAGGGTGGTGTTTGATGTCTGAAAGTCGTTTCAGGAAGATCGATGAGTGGCGCTGGGAGATCCCGCCGACGGGGGGGATGCGCGTCCCCGGGCTACTCTATACCAGTGAAAAACTGATGAAGGGGATGGGGGCCGACGAGGGGCCGAGGCAGGTGGCCAATGTCGCCCACCTGCCGGGGATCGTGAAGGGTTCGCTCGCCATGCCGGACATGCACTGGGGCTACGGCTTTCCGATTGGGGGGGTCGCGGCCTTCGACCTCGACGAGGGGGTCGTCTCCCCCGGCGGCGTCGGTTACGACATCAACTGCGGCTGCCGTCTCATGACCACGCGCCTTCGCCTCCCGGACGTCCGGGAGCGTATTCCGGCTCTCGTCACGGCGCTCTTTCAGAACGTCCCCTCCGGTGTCGGTTCCCGGGGGCCGCTGAAACTCTCGCCGAAGGAGGAGAGGCAGGTCCTGATTGAGGGGGCGGCCTGGGCCGTCCGCCAAGGCTGGGGCACGGAGGCCGACCTGGAGGCGACGGAGGATGGCGGGGCGATGGTGGGTGCCGATCCGGGCAAGGTGAGCGACCGGGCGCTGGAACGGGGGAAGGAGCAGCTCGGGACGCTCGGTTCGGGAAACCATTTTCTCGAGATTGAGGTCGTCGAAGAGATCTTCGATGAACAGGCCGCCGCGGCCTTCGGTCTGGAGCCGGGGCAGATCTGCGTGCTGATCCACAGCGGCTCCCGGGGTCTCGGCTACCAGGTCTGCGACGATTATCTGGCGCGGATGGTGAAGCACGCGGGGGAGATCGGGATCGACCTGCCCGACCGCCAGCTTGCCTGCGCCCGGCTCAATTCGGCCCGGGGGCGGGACTACCTCGCCGCGATGGCGTGTGCGGCGAACTACGCCTGGGCCAACCGGCAGATGCTGATGCAACGGACGCGGGAGACCTTCGAAAAGGTGCTGGGGATGGGGCCGCGGGAGCTTGGGATGCGGCTTCTCTACGATGTCTGCCACAACATCGCGAAGATCGAAACGCTTCCGGTCGACGGGAAGGAGGTCCGCCTCTGCGTTCACCGGAAGGGGGCGACGCGGGCCTTTCCGCCGGGCCATCCGGATGTGCCGCCGGCCTACCGGAAGGTGGGGCAGCCGGTCCTGATCCCCGGGGACATGGGGACGGGGTCTTACGTGCTTGCAGGGACAAAGGGGGCCTTCACGGAGACCTTCGGGAGCACTTGCCATGGTGCGGGCCGGGTGATGAGCCGCACCCAGGCGACGAAGTCCTGCCGGGGGCGGTCGATCCCGCGGGAGATGGCGGAGCGGGGTGTGATCGTGATGGCCTCCGGCCGGGGCACCCTTCAGGAGGAGATCCCCGAGGCCTACAAGAACCTGGACGATGTCGTGGAGGTGGTCCACCGCGCCGGTCTCTCCCGTAAGGTGGCCAAACTTCGCACCTTGGGCTGCATCAAAGGATAATTACAGCGCGTAGAGCTTCTCGCCCGGCAGAACGGTCAGACCGCTTTGCCGGAGAACCGCGATCGCCTTGTCCGGGGTGTCGAACCGGAAGATCATCTCGGCGTTCTGGCCGCTCCGCTCGACGGATGAAAGTATTGCGAGTAAGGCTTTCCAAATACCCCTTGACAAGCAAAAACAGCCCCCCTATACTTCCGCCCATCGAAAGAAATATCTAATAAAATAAGGAGGGAACCATGAAACAAAAAAGTCTCATCATGTCGTTGGTCCTTTGCGCGGCGCTTATTTTCGCTGCGGACGGACAGGCCGCAAAGGCAAATTTACTCTTTGCGTCAGGGTCTGTGGCCGGCACGTTTTACCCCCTCGCGGGCGCCATCGCCCAGGTCTGGAACAAGAAGATCCCCGATCTCAACGTCACGGCCACGGCCACGGGCGGGTCCCTGGAAAACGTCCGGCTTTTGGGAAGCAAAAGCACTGAAATCGGCCTCGCAATGAACGACGTTGCATTCTACGGCTACAACGGAACCGAGTTTTTCCAGGCCAAGAATGAAAAATACAAGAACTTCTCCGCGATCGGCAACATCTATCCCGACACCGTCCAGCTCTTTTCCCGCAAGAACGGCCCGATCAAAAACATTGCCGACTTGAGGGGTAAAAAGGTCGTTGTGGGGATGCAGGGGAGCGGGAACGAGATCAGCGCCCGCCAGGTTCTCGGACTCAACGGGATGGACTACAAAACGAGAAAGGATATCAACCCGTTTTATCTATCCTATGCAGAAGCCGCGGATCAGTTCAAGGACAATCTTATCGATGCATGCTACTTCGTGGTCTCCTTCCCCAATGCCGCCATCCAGGATATTAATGTGATGCATCCCAGAAGGCCTATCCGCTCTACGCCCGCGTCGTGATCCCGGCGAACGCCTACCAAGGTCAGGCCAAGCCCCTCCAGACCATCGGCGTCTACTCCAGCATCTACGTCCAGAACGATCTTCCGGAAGATCTCGTCTACCAGATGACCAAGGTACTGTATGAAGAAAGCGCAGCCATCGCCCAGGCCAATAGTGCCGGCAGGTTCATCAAACTTGAGATGGCCACTACAGGCGGGATATCCGTGCCGTTCCACCCCGGGGCGATCAAATACTACAAAGAAAAGGGCATCCTCAAATAAAAATGGAAGAGGCTGTTTTGTCAACTCCCCCCTCACCGGCTTTTGGACGGTTCTTTTCCGGACAGGGCCGGTGAGGGGATCAATGGAAGTTGGAGACATTCGATGCAAGGAACGGACGAGAAACTTTCAACTGCGGTTACACCGGTTGATGTAGATGCCGTATTGGAAAAATATGACCCTGAATCCCGTTACCTTAAGCTCACCGGCAACTGGGCCACATTGGTGAAGATCATTGCCGTCTGTTTTTCGCTTTTCCAGCTCTATACCGCCATGTTCGGTCTCTTCACGGCCCAGCTCCAACGTCCCACACACCTGATGTTCGCACTGACGTTGATTTACCTTCTCTACCCGACGCGCAAGCCTAAAAGGGCCGGAAGCGGCGGCCTGCAGATTCACCCCGTGGATATCGTCCTATCCCTCCTGAGCATTGCGGTGGCCTCCTATTCGCTTTTCACCTATGAAAACCTGATGGAGACCGCCGGATTGTACTCCACCACCGACTATATCGTGGCCGTGCTCGGTATCCTCCTCACCCTGGAGGCGACACGCCGGATCGTCGGGCTGCCCATCGTGATCGTCGCCTCCTGCTTCCTGATTTATGCCTATCTGGGCCCTTATTTCCCGGGTTTTCTCAACCACCGCGGATACGGGATCAAGCGCATCGTCACCCACATGTGGCTCACCACGGAGGGGGTTATGGGGATTCCCCTCGGTGTTTCCTCCACCTTCATCTTCCTCTTCATCCTGTTCGGCGCCTTTCTGAGCAGCACTGGAATCATGGACTTTTTCATAAACATTTCCAATGCAATAGCGGGTTGGGCGTCCGGCGGACCGGCCAAGGTGGCCGTCATGGCCAGTGCCCTGATGGGAACGGTATCGGGAAGTTCTGTGGCAAATGTA
>JAPLJX010000014.1:0-1963 GCA_026388375.1 Deltaproteobacteria bacterium | reverse complement strand
CAGATCATGCCGCCCGTCATGGGGGCGGCGGCCTTTCTGATGGCCGAATTTATCGGCGTTCCCTACGTGGAAATTGTTAAAGCAGCGGTCATTCCGGCCGTACTATATTTTACCGGCATCTGGGTGGTCGTTCATTTCGAGGCAAAAAAGTGCGGCCTCAGAGGGCTCTCCCGGGCAGAACTTCCCAATCTCTGGCATGTGCTGAAAAACGACAGCTATCTGATTTTTCCGCTCTTCGCCATAATCTATCTCCTGGTAGAGGGATTCACGCCGATGCGGGCTGCGCTCGGCGGTCTCGGATTTTGTATTGTGGTAAGCATGTTTCGCAAGGCTACCCGGCTAAATCTCACGAAACTCCTCAACACGCTGGAAGCAGGGGCGCGCGGCGCCCTCGGTGTGGCCCTGGCCTGCGCTACGGCGGGCATCATCGTTGGGGTCGTAACCCTGACGGGGGTCGGACTCAAGATGGGGGATGGCCTCCTTGCGTTGTCCGGGGGATTCCTGATCCCGACGCTCATCTTCACCATGATCACCTCCCTGATCCTGGGTATGGGCGCGCCGACAACGGCGAATTATATCATCACCTCCACCTGTGCGGCCCCCGCGATCCTTGCGCTTGGCGTTCCCATCCTCGCCGCGCACATGTTCGTCTTCTACTTCGGCATCATCGCCGACATCACGCCGCCAGTGGCTTTGGCCGCCTTTGCCGGGGCGGCCCTTGCCAAGGCCAACCCCATGAAAACCGGACTCGAAGCCTCCAAACTGGCCATTGCCGCTTTTATCATCCCCTACATTTTTGTCCTGAGTCCGGAGCTCCTCCTGATCAATGCGACACCCTGGGGGATCGTGCAGACATGTATCACCTCGATCATCGGCATGATCGGTGTCGGCGCAGCAGTGGAGGGATGGTACTGGACTCGGATGTCCTGGTGGGAGAGGATCACGATCCTGGCAGGGGGATTGCTGCTGATAGTACCCGGTACGATGACCGATCTTATCGGCCTCGGCCTCATGGCCCTGATCACGCTGATCCAGTATTACAGGACGAGGACGGCAAAGACCGTCACGACGAATTCAGCCTGTACTTCTTGAGCTTGCAGCGGCGCATCCGCTCACGGATCCCGAGGAACCCGGCGCCTGAACATTTGGGAAAATTGGACGAATTTGCGAAAAAACGAAATGATGGTGGATTTATGGAAAAGTCTGACCAAGCCCGCTTGATTGCCGATAGACTACAAAAGTACCTTGCCGGAGGCTGCCTGGGTTCTTTTAAACCCCCTGTCGATCTGCCTCCTGTGTTTTCTCATGGAGAAGGAAGCCGCGTGGTTGATACTCAGGGGAAGACCTATATCGACTTCATTATGGGATCAGGTCCACTTATTTTGGGCCATTCACACCCACTCATTGTTTCAGCCGTAGAGCAACAACTCCGACGCGGGACCACCTATTACTGGGTGGGGGAACCCATCCTTCAACTTGCTGAAAAAATCGTCCAGGCAGTCCCCTGTGGCGAGACAATTAAGTTTACCAATTCAGGCACAGAGGGTACCTACCATGCTCTTCGCATGGCGAGAGTGTACACCGGGAGAGAAAAGATATTGAAATTCGAAGGTGGATACCATGGGGTCCACGATTACTCCCTGATGAGCTGCTTTCCTAAGACCGTGGGCTCCTATCCTGAGGCACAACCGGATTCTGGAGGAATTCCCAAGGGCGTCACGGAAAGCGTCTTGGTGGCGCCCTTCAATGATATCGAAACCACCGCCGGAATCATTCGGACCCATGCCGACTCGATTGCCGCCGTCATTGTCGAACCACTCCAGCGGGCCATCAAGCCAAGAGGAACGTTTCTTCAAGACCTGAGAGACCTTACACGGGAGCATGGGATCGTCTTGATCTTTGATGAGGTGGTCACCGGATTTCGCTTGGATTATGGAGGAGCTCAGGAACATTATGGAGTCGT
>JAPLJX010000063.1 GCA_026388375.1 Deltaproteobacteria bacterium | reverse complement strand
ACGTTAGCTCCCAAGAATCCTGCTATCGTGGCCGGAATAGTGCCCAAAAATATTCCTTGCATCGATCCAGAACCCGTGCAACGGTACCCGCATCGATATGGCAACCGTAACCGTTTCACCCAAATTTCAGATCGTCATCCCAAAGGATGTCCGAGACAGGCTAGTCATGGCGCCAGGCGACAAAGTCGAGGTGATCCAGCTTGAGGGCCGGATCGAACTAATACCTGTCCGCTCGGCGAGTTCCCTCAGAGGCTTTCTAAAGGGGCACAAGAACACATTTCAAAGAGAGGATGACCGATGCCTACCGTAGTTGATTCATCCGGATGGATTGAGTTCTTCGTCGGTGGCTCCAATGCCGATCGTTTCGAGAAGGCAATCGAGAATACCGCGGATCTTGTCGTACCCGCAATCTCGATTACCGAGGTGTATCGCTGGGTGCTACGAGAATCTAGCCAAAGCGACGCTCTCACAGTCGCCGCGCTAATGAGGCAGGGAACGATTGTCCCTCTTGATGAGCGGCTTGCAGTGATTGCGGCTGAAGTGAGCCATCGCCATCGCCTGTCCCTTGGAGATGGAATCATCTACGCGACTGCTCTTGAGACATCGGCTAAACTGTTGACACAATACCTACGTGCCGCACCCGACCAGAAAAAGCTAACAAAGCGTCGCTGCCGACCGGCAGTAGCTCCACAACATCAACCCCAGCCACCCTGCCATGACCCGGCGGCAGGACATCAGCGTTCTGTCCATAGAAGAAAATGAATAAAGACGAGACCATCATCGGATATTTCGCGGCGACGAACCGGGGCGACGTTATATGCGACGGACCTGCCTGCATCATCGCAGGTTCCTACAAGACCATGAAAGACTACCTGGCGACCTCGAAGACTAAGCCGCCCGGGACGGTCAGGATTATCAAGACACGATTTGGGGAGATCCTAGCTGGAATGCGTTTGGGCGGAGCCTACTCATTTGATGCGGAATCTTATGGCAGGTTTTTGCCGCTCGCCCAGGAAGAGGGGATGAACTTTGGCGATGTGGACTTCACGCCGGACAAACCAGGCGATGTCCAGTTCCTAACCATAACACCGAGGAGGGCATAAGGTGCCTAGCGAGAAGTGACGCGAGATTCGTTTCCCGAGTGCATGGATCACGGCTGAGCCGCATCCACCTGGTAGTGCTTCCGGACGGCCGCCAGCACGGCGTCGAAATCGTAAAGGTAGAAGCGGGGTGTGATTTGGATATTGGGGATCATCCGCTTGAACACCCAGGTGTCGATGCTCCGGGTGCTGACTGACAGGCGCTTGGCGAATTCCTTCTTCTTGATGAGGGTGGGTTCGATGGTGTTCATGGTTGCGCACCGTTGGTGCTGTCAAGCCACGGGTGGTTTTCCTGACGACAGGAAATCTTCCGCAGCCTTTCCCTGATGCTCCACTTGAGTTCGCTCGGCAGCCACCCGTCCGGGGGCGTGATCGAGAACCATGCTTCTGCCATCTGCGGTTCGACCACCTCCCGGTAGTGGCGAAAGATGATCTTTGCCGAGTTGCCCGCCTCAAGGGCCGTCCGTGCCACGTCGCCTGTCTCCGCTACCCGGTAGCTGATGAACGAGTGTCTGAGGGCATTCTGCCGCCATCCGCCGGGGATCCTGGCCTTCACGGCCACGTCATTGAGTGCCCCGGACGGATCGGTGCACAGTTCCTGATCCCGGCGGAAAATGAGTTGGCACTTGCTGGCGTTTCAGACGAATTCGTGAATCATCCGCGCATGGGTTTGCGGGTGGCAGCAGTGCCGATGCGGCGTCATGTCT
>JAPLJX010000393.1:10222-17732 GCA_026388375.1 Deltaproteobacteria bacterium | reverse complement strand
CCGGCACAAGGGGACTGATTTTCCGGATCTCGGTCAGCGCCTCGATTCCGTCCATGTTTGTCATGCGGATATCCATCAGGATGAGGTCAAAAGCCTCTTTTCCGACGGCCCGGACGGCTTCCGTGCCGTCGGAGGCTTCCGTTACCGCATATCCGTCCGCGCTCAAAACAGCCCGCAGCATGATCCGGTGACTCTCCTCATCGTCCACAATGAGAATTTTCAGTCTTTCAGCCATACACCTCCTTAGCCGAGAAAGCACCCAGGGACCGCCAGTCCATCATGCGTTCCCTCCTGAATGATTATCATGGCCATCGCGCCTGCTGCGTATTCCCACACATTCCACTACCCAATTCCGATAAGACTTCTACGAGCTCATCTCATAAGATAACCCGATCGACCGCTTTCGAGCTCCCGTATCGAGAAGCACGGTGATCATATACTTGCCCGTTTCTGACAATTTGAAATAGGCATCATATGTTCTCATCACCTTTTTGTAGCTTCCGGTTTTGATCTGTTCTTCGTCATCAGAATCGACCACCTTCAATGAAACACGCGCTCCGGTAAACTCTTCCCCGGTTTTTTCGTCCTTGAGAAGCACCATAATGTTATGGGTACTCCCCGGCTCGATATCATCCGCCATTTTCATGTTCTTGAGCATGTTCTTATGATTGCTGTTCGGCATCACCATAAATGACACCACCAACCCGTCCGCAACAACGTCCGTACTTGTCATCTTCATCACCGGCTGTTTTTCTGCTGCCATATTACCATGCTGAGCGATTGACGGCGATGAAAGCAAGAAAAACACAAACAGTGGCACTAAGACTGCTAACAGAACTTTCTTCATTTGATCCCTCCCGTTTAGTTGATAAGAATTCCTTCCAGGTGGCCAACTTGGATCACACTGGGTATTTCATCATAAGTGCTGCCGTCAACGGCATCTACCTGCACCACAGCCAGAGGGAATAGGGGTTTTATCCGCCGGATCCCGAGTAAGAAAAAGGGGAAGCCCCCGGATAAGACCGAGGGTTTCCAGGCCATCTGCGACTTATCTCTCTGAAAGTTGACGGGCGCCAAGAGCATCCCGGTAGATGTCGTCATTGACATTACTGGACCAGACCTTCTTCCACGATTGGTCGGAAGCCTGCGTATAGATCTCCTTTGCCCTGACGGATTCCGTGGCATTGTCCACATCCCCATCGACCTTGATCTGCTGGTTTACCAGTCGCGCAAGGATCGCCCTGTCCGCGTTCTGAATCAAATAATGTCCCCCCTTCGCCCTATCCGCAAGGATCACAAAGGCGCTCTCCGTAGACGCTGCGTGAGCCGATATGTGGGCATCTTTACCCGTGGGTGACGCTTGGCCCTGCGCCACGCTGTTATATCCCTGCACGGAACCGGTGACGCTCGTTGCCATTGCAAAAACCGGCGTTAGTAAAAACAACACACCCAAAATTGTCGGTACCAATAACTTCTTCATTTTCGTCTCCTTCTGAACATTTCTGTTCCAATGTCTTTGGTTTGAGTTTCGTTTATTTTATTCCCTGTTCTCTTTAACCACTTCGCAACTGGTCCTTCCCTGCGCCGCCCTTCATCCCTTGTTGTCGATTCGTTTCCCGATGAAAATCCCCTCACCTCCTCTCGCTCTTTTTATTCCCTGTTAATGCAACGGGTATGCCACCAAGAAAACCACGGGGGAGAAACATTGATAACTATTTGCATTCAAAGCTTTTAATTACTAACAAAGGGTTTGTCTTCCTGTATCGGATGATCGCGGGATGCGAGATTTTCTCCCGGAATGGATATGATCCGCGATTGAAGTGAGAACTTTTTCAGCACCCGCGGAACGCGGAGGGGAAGATCTATATGATCTGGCGGGGGAGGGAGTTCAAGGTAGCGAAGGAAAAGATCCGTACATGAAATCTATCTCTTCAGTATTACCAAATCCTCGTCCAGACCATGCCGAATAACATCAAGGTTCGGTGATGCCTTAAGCAGATTATCGGCCTGAATTGGTTTGATCCGGAACGGGAAGAAGTTGGGGCTATCAATCAGATCAACACCAGCTTTTCCTAAAAGAGGATTCCTTGTTCATCTTTTCTCTTTCCCGCTGCGAGTTCATACCTCACTGGCCGCACCGGTTTACTCCTTTTCTTAATCAATCCGTCTTCTACTGCCTGCTCAATCCAGATCTTGACCTGGGCCGTTGTAAGACCAAGACCATTCTCAATGTCCTTATGTTGCATGCCCCCCTTGTCCAGCAGACGGGATAGCTTCCGACAAAACAACTCATAAAGCGATTGATCCAGATATGCAACGTCCTGCGAAACCGTTTCCTTTGTCTTATCGGAAATCACCGCTTCTTTCCCTATTGTGCCATAAGTTTGGTGCGGTTCCATGGTTGAAACGGTAGAAATCCGGCGGGACGAATCTTCCTCTCCAAAGATGTGTTCATGTGACATCGGCAACGTCCTTTCAGTCGATTCGTCTGATAGCCACTGGGCTCCCCGGTTAACCAGTTCCAGGTTTCCCGCTTTCTTGTCTGACGTCTGCTTGACCCAGAGGGGCACCCACGCTTTCTTAAGATTCTCTATTGCCCCGTTCCAGGTACCGCCTTCCCTTCCGGAATGAACGACAACGGCACTGTCTGCAAGGCAATAAATGAATTTATTCCTTGCCATGGCATTTCCTACGTTAAACGGCGCCTCCGGGTAGTACGGTGAGATCAGGACTACATTTTTCCGCTGAATCGCCGACCGATACTTTTGAGAGACCGATGCCTTCAATAGGCTGTCGGCGAGCACGCCTACAACGGTTCCTTCAACCGCAATCGCCCCCGTCATTGCCGACTCGTCTACGCCGCGAGCGCCGCCGGAAATCACCGCTTTACCCGACAGAGCCAGTTTTTTTCCAAAGGCAGCAGAAAACGCGAGATCCTCCGGACTTGCATTTCTGGAACCGACAACGGCAACGCCGCTTGCATTCAACAGTCTGCGGTTTCCGCAACCGAAAAACACCGGTGGGGCGCTTTCTTTCAATCGCTCTTTAAGCTTCTCCGGATAGTCTGCATCGGTGTGGATCAGCACCCACAATCCGGCGCGCTCCCATTTCTCAAGAGCCACGCCCAAAAGCACACCTCTGTTCAGCAATCCCATGAGACGCTCCTGCGGACATCTCTTCTCATTCCAGCCGTGCAGCAGATCTGACGGACTACCGGTAAGTAAATCAGCCGGGTGCACGTTTTTTTCTTTAAGCCAGAGGGCGAGCCGGTTCAATTCCATCGCACCGAGTGGCTGCATATCATTCCTGGACATACTCCCCAGATGAGATGTGAGAAGTAAAATAGTCATTGTATCGTTGTTGATTATGGACATAGATTTATCCTCCTGCCGTCGTCGTTGCCAGGGCCATCGGATAGACTGGGCCGCAGCCTGCCTGCCGTAACAGAGCGCCCACGACGGTGAGCGTCCAGCCTGAATCCACAATATCATCGATCAGTAGGACGGGATCAGCCGGAATAACTCCCCGGATTTGAAAAACCCCGTCGAGGTTGCGGCATTGGTAATAGCGGTTATTCTGAAGTTTCTGGGCTTCATTGGGCCTTATTTTGAAAACAACCTCCCGGAACGGGATTCCCAGAGTGGAAGCAACCCGCCGTGCAAACGCGGGAACCAGATCACGGTGGTTCAAAGACGATACGCAGGCAACCCACTGTGGTAGAGGGAAAGGTTTCCACCGATCCCGGATCATGGCCACGGCAGCATTCACCAGGGCATCATCAAAATACCCATCATGCTTGTTGTCGGCGACCATCTGTCCCCATCCCGCATCACCCCAACGCGCAAGGATGCGACCGGTTTCAGAATCAAGACCTTGTGTGGAAAGATTGCCGCGAAATCCATATGTCACAAAAGCATCCTTGGGGACCATTTTCTTGGGTTGCAATGGAAATTCACTTTGTTTCAGAAAATCAACCGCAGCGACGGCTCGCGCAGGAGAGAATCCAGTCGACAGAGACAGTTTGGGGTTACAGTTGGCGCATTTCCCGCAAGGAAGGTCATCATGGTCATCCAGGGCATTGCGGAGGAATGTCATCAGGCAGTCCTTATGGTCGATGTATTCCTGAATCTCTTTCCATTCCTCCAACCTCCGGTTTGTCAGAAAAGCAATCCGTTCGTCGTCCATTTCATATTCAACGGCCGTCCTATACCACTTGCCTCCTTCCATAAGAATGGGCGCGGGGTTCTCAACACGCAGAAATTTCAGAGCTTGCTCAATCTGAGAAAGTCTAATATTTACCCGATCCTGCAATTGATGGGTGGTCAATCCATCCGATGCTTCCAGCGTCGTCAAAATTTTCCGCACATAAAACTCCTCCGGGAACGCGGATTTTCGGAAATACTCGTGAATCTCATCGTCCTCCGAGCCGGACAAGAGGATTCCATGTGCGTGTTCGATAGCCCTCCCGGCCCTGCCCACCTGCTGATAATACGCGATGACCGAGCCGGGCGCCTGGTAATGGATGACAAACCCGAGGTCCGGTTTATCATATCCCATCCCCAGCGCTGTGGTGGCAACCAGTGCCTTCAGATCATTATTAAGCAGTCTATCTTCCAGGCATCTTCTATAGCTGTCCGAGTCCGGATATTTTGAATTCAATACGTCCGAATAGTAAGCGGCTGCATGAATGCCGTTCCGTTGAAGCCATCCCGCGACGTTGTTTGCATCCCGTTTCGTCAGAACATAAATGATGCCGGTTCCTTTCATTAGAGGAACCTGATCAGCCAGCCACGCGAGTCGCTCTGCCTGGTCCGCCAGTCGGATGTTCTGAAGGGACAGGCTTTCCCGAATGAGAGGTCCGCGTATGGGCAGGATGTCTCCCAACTGCTCGCATATGTCCCTGATTACCCTTTCGTTTGCCGTCGCTGTAGTGCACAGCACCGGCGTATTGGGCGGAATCTGGCGAAGAACGTTGACAATTCTGCGATAATCTGGGCGGAAATCGTGTCCCCAGTCCGAAATGCAATGAGCCTCATCTATGACCAGAAGCCCGATTTTCTGACCAATAGGCAGAAGAATGTCCTCAACAAATTCTTCATTGGCCAGCCTCTCCGGTGAAATAAGCATGACATCCACTTGGTTGTCGAGGACTTGCCCCTTGATAGCCTCCCAGTCATCCCGGTTAGAGGAGTTGATCGTGACGGCACGGATACCGATTCGTTCCGCCGCCGCAATCTGGTTTCTCATCAAGGCTAACAACGGCGAGATGATGATGGTGGGACCGTAACCTCGGTCACGAAGGATGCGGGTGCTGATGAAGTACACGATGCTCTTTCCCCAACCGGTCCGTTGCACCACAAGGAGTTTTTTCCGCTGATTTATCACAATATCAATCGCTTCCCACTGGCCGCTGCGGAAGTCGGTCTTTTCATCAGCAATTGCAGTCCTGAGCAATGTTAACGCTTTGATCCGATCCATGATTTTCCTTTGTGAGTTAGATGTCGAAGCTGCTCTATTCGTGATAATCCTTTGCCATTGGGCAACTCCTTAACACCCACCAACCAAACGTAATGTCCGCTTCACAAACCCATGCAACTCATCTGAAGACAAAGGTTCCGAGTCGGCACCCGGATTCTGATCGTGGTGATACTTTTTGGAATAACTGTTTATGTCTTCAATTTCTGGAAGGTCTATTTGTGCATGTTGCAGCCCGCTTGTGCTGTCAGCATTCCGAATCTTGTCGATAAAAATCCCAAGCCATTCACTGACTTGAAATTGCCCGGGAAAATGGTTGCGCAGCATTCCCTCAAGAAAAGGTCGAATCGCACGGGCCACATCCAGAGGTATCCCTGTTCTATCGCGGTAGAAGTCAAGTAACGTGGAATAGTTCTTGAGATAGGTGGATCGGGTTTCGGCTTCGATGTCCCATTCACCGATCATCGTGTTGTCACCCGCTCGATACAACTGAAGGGTTTTGATGACGGCAGTTGGATAACCGTCCCAGATAAGTTTCAAGAAATGGGGGTCATGGGATAGAATGATAACTTGCTGCGCCAAACTTGCCAGATTCCGAATGAGCTGTTGAGTACAGGTCCGCCGAAACCGGTCAAGACTCGTGAATGGGTCATCAAGAATGATAATTTTATCGGCGACCTGCGAATCTTGGCTCAGTGCCGCCAAAAAAAACGCCAATGCCAAAGAACTTCGGTCACCAGAGCTTAAAGTGGTTCTGAAGCATGGCTTACCCGATGGCGTTTTTGCGTTACCAACTTCAACGGGTGTGTTATTTATTAGAATTTGATAATGAGAGCTCGGCTTTCCACCTGTGTAAACATGACGCGAGTCGGTGATACGAAAACCTGCATTGAACTGGTCCAGATATTCGTTGATTGTATGTTCGTAGTTTCCGATAAGATTATGACAATACCGGTTGAGTTGGAGTTTTGCTGAATTTTTCTTTCGTTCGAGTTTGGTCTTTTCACTTAATGCATTGTTATGTTCGAGACATGCTTGCATCACGTCTGGCGCAAACCGTTTTTTCTTTGCTTCCAACTCGGCAAGTTCTCCCATCAGCACCTTAAAGGCATCACCACCCCTCTGGACAGTGGCCTTTTGCGTACTAATTACAATATTGCAAGCAGCGACTGCGGTGTTGTATACTTCCACAGATTGTTGGATAGATTTCAGATCTCCAAGAATAGCCGTAAATCCTTCATCCGGATAAATCGGCTCTGTTGGTTTCTCCTGTTTCTTCTGTGCTAGCGACAGGGATAACGGAGCTGCCGATGGAAGATGTGATGCGTTGACTTAGTCCAGTCACTTCCTTCTTGAGTGACTTGTATTCGTTGTCGAAGTGGGTGCGATATGCGGCAAGCAGCATATTGCAGAGAATCTCGTGTCCACAGAAGGGACACATGTCGCTGTTGACAAATCCCAATCCTTGGGAAAGCCAGGATTCCCCATGATTGCCCATTTGATGTCGAGCTACTTGTTCGCAGACTAATGTCTCCGCATCCGCTGTAATATCGGACAGATGTTTATGAAGTATGGCTGTAAAATCAGCGGGGAGAGAGGGTAACTCAATTTGTGAGAGCAGCCCCTTTGACTGAATCTCTGTCGCCTTCGCCAAGGCCAGTTTATGTTTGGCAATTTCGGCAGACTTCTGCTGAATCTTAACATCGATATCTTCGACAGGTTGCCAATCGAGATATGCCGCAAGCGTTATCCCTTCAGGAAGATGCTTTGATAAAATCTCTCTTTTAGAACCGATCTCTTTATTGGCATCTCGAATATTGCCATCCAGATCATCGACTTGCTTGGCGAGATGTACACCACTTACCCCGATAATGACCCTGTAGAGGTTCTTCCTATGTTCGAGATCAACATAATTGCCAGCATAAACGTTGTCATTGATGAAGACCGAATCAAAAAATGCAATATCCGGATAAGAGTTAGACCATGCGTTATTTGAAAAAAAGAATTTATTCGACGCAATGCGGATCTGTGCGGC
>JAPLJX010000393.1:6490-10207 GCA_026388375.1 Deltaproteobacteria bacterium | reverse complement strand
GTGCGGCTGCATCGCCCCGGGCGCCAATCGTCTTTCGCTCAGAGATGAATTCACATTGGCCGGTTTGAAGTGATCTGAGGATGGAACAGAGAGTTGTTTTGCCGACGCCGTTTTCTGCAAAAATTAAGGTGAGTCTGCGGAAAGTAGAATCCCCTTTGGGAGAACAGTTTACAAAGCGCCCGATATTTCTGATACTAATAATTTTTTCAAGCAAGGATCACCTCATATCCTACAGAAAAAGATTCACAGCTTTTTGGGCTGCGCCCCAAGGCTCTATCTCAAGAGGCAAGACTGCAAGGACCATATTCGTCTGTCGATCAAGCTATTTCAGTAAGAAACCCGAATCCTTTTCCCCTCGGTATTCCAGAAACATCTATTTTCTTCAGAGCGTCTTGTGTCGCGTGCAATACCCCTTCACCTTGACCGAGTAGCGCCGACAGTCCGACAGCGACTACGTCCGTTCTCTGTCGCATTGTTCCGAGGAAATCAATTTTGTTTATTTCTCCCTTTTGCCGATCCTCCGGTTCGTTTGTGCAGTATTCAAGCTCCTCATATCCGCAATTGCCGGAATCGTAACTTGATCACTGCCCGACTGACCAAGTTGATCGCTGTGTATATCTAACTTGGTCACTTGCTGACTCCTTTAATCCCGGCCAATACCTGGCGCCCCTTTTCGGTGAGTCGGTATCTTTGCTTGCTGCTGCGGGATTTGTCCGGGATGGTTGACGCAATAAGATCGGCTTCGATTAAGGGCTTCAGAACCGCATTCCTGAAGCGTGTACGGTTTGTGTGTCCCCCTTTTTGCATGAGCGTTTGCAGGTCAGCCGGGGACTCCGCAGCATAAAGCATCTTCTCTACTATCTCACTTGGGACAGACTTGGGACAGACTTGGGACAGACTTAAGACATCTTCTGTCTCAAGTCGTGTACCAGCGCTTGAAGTACTGCCAAACATCGCCTTCATGAGATCGGATGCCATGTCCACTTCCTTGTCCAACCCCGGGATAAAGAGTTCGAAAGCTTTCCATGCACGGTCGTTCTTATAGGTAGGCGCCGGGTGGCCCAGCTTCTGCCATTCTTCCCGTATCATGCGCATGCCGGTGCCGGCTTGCTCACACATGGCGATACGGCGCATACCCATAGCGATGGCGTGGTTGCGGACCTCCTTTTCGCCGGGTTCCCAGAGATGGGTGTCGTCGCCGAATACATCGCCCGGATTCCAGAATTGGATGCCGTCGCGGAAAAATTTGATGACTGCCTTGCGGGTGTGATCGCCATAGTCCTGATGGATCAGTAGGTTGACCGCCGCTTCGCGGAAGACCCGGAAACCGGGCGGATCATCCCGGCGGCCCAGCGTCACCGGGTCAATGTCCCGAAATGGTTTGGGCATGAAGAATTTGTATTTGGAGACCAGTTGCACCCAAGCCTGAATGATGTTGTCCTCGCAAACCAACCGGTCTATCCAGCGAGTTTCCGGCATGGTCTCATTGGTCGCATAGCCGAGGAATTGGACATCCAGCGTTGGCTTGGGGATGAGTTGGTGAACGGCCAAGGGCGACCCGAACAGCATGATGGCGGCCCGGGTAGGGGTGAAGCGCCTCCCTTGTCGCAGCAAATAGCCCCAGTGATAGAGAAATTCTTGATCCGGTTGCTTGGGATCGAAGCCTTCGTTGGTTACATGGAACCGGTCCCGATACCATCGCAGGCTGCTCGGATGAAACGCCTCTTTGAGCAGCACCCGCTCAAACGGCTGGCTGTCCCAGCGGTCGGCGGTGGCGTCGCGTAACATGCGCTCAATGTCAATCATCTTGGCTTTGTAGTCCCCGCTGCCCTTGCGCAGGAAGGTCCGCCGAATATCGCCGTCCAGATAGACCGGCTTCCGGGTGCGTAGGTTTGCAGCAATATATCATACCGTTTCTCCGTTACCTGAACGTCATGATTGACCTTGGCGTCGGCATGAAGCACAGACAGGAAATCGCCCTGCACCTTGTCCGGCATCTCAACGCCGGTGGTTTTAAACTCTTCGCCATGCTGTGAGACGCCGAATACGAGCCAGCCGCCGTGGGTATTTGCAAATGCGGATACAGTCTCAAACGCGGACTTGGGAACGGCGGTGCGAGCTTCCTTGAACTCGATATCGTTCCATTCACCAGCTTTCAGCAGTTTTTTGAGTTCTGCGATCTTCATTCCACGGTTCCTTGTCCATTCGTATTCATACTTGGTAATTACTCCAGCACGATCCGAACTTTGCCGGGCTCCTTCCCCTTGATGAGCCCATCCGGGAGACGATGGTACAGCTCGGTCGCCTGACTAATTCTTTGAATGACTCTGTCGGCAAGTGGCTCCGCCATTAACGGTTCCCTTCTGCGCCAGGCTTGTTCACCCACATTTCTTCCAACCAACGATCAATGGCTTCTTTTCGGAAACGCCAGTGCCTGCCGATCTTCTGGGCGGGGATCTTGCCTTCTCGAACGAGCTTGTAGAGTGTCGACTTCGGAATCTTCAGGTAGGCTGCCAACTCTTGGATGGTCAGGACAGAATCTGATCCGGTTTGCATAAGGAACCCCTCAAAGACAAGGTGAAAAACATCATTCTATAGTTTGTTATGCAGCTATAACCTACAGTTGATGATAGTTAATGTCAATCGTTTTGTGGATAATCGTTGACAGGATATTGTTTTGTGAGCTATCTGTATTTCTCTGCCAAACGTATATAGTTGTTAACGAAATTAATAATAATCCCCTTATTTGACTTGGGTCAAGGATTTACTCCTCGTTAGCTATTATGGTAAAGACAAGATTGGGGAGAGAAGCGATCTCCAAAGCCACAGGATGTTCAAGGAGTCAGCCATGCAATGCCCGGGACAGGACACGCGGTATTGGAAACCGGGGGCCATTTTCGACGCCCCCTGCGCCAAATGCGGAAGTCCGATTGAGTTTTTCAAAGACGAATCCACCCGCAAGTGTCATCATTGCGGGCATAAGATGGTCAACCCGAGGATGGATTTCGGTTGTGCATCCTATTGCCAGCACGCAGAACAGTGCCTCGGAGAGCTTCCGCCGGAGCTGCTCGCCCAGAGGAGGGATCTGCTGAAAGACCGGGTGGCCGTGGAAATGAAACGCTACTTCAAACGGGACTTCCGTCGCATCGGTCATGCCACGAAAGTGGCCCGGTACGCGGAACGGATTGCGCGGGAGGAACGGGGAGACATGGTTGTGGTTCTCTGTTCCGCCTATCTCCACGATATCGGTATTCCCGAGGCGGAACGAAAGCATGGCAGCGCCGAAGCAAGATATCAGGAAGAGGAAGGGCCGCCGATCGCCGGAGAAATTTTGGCAAAACTTTCGGCAAGCCGGGACATCATTGATGAGGTCTGCGACATCATCGGCCACCATCACCATCCCCGTACCGAGGAAACGGTCGATTTCAAAATTCTCTACGACGCCGACCTGATTACGAACCTGGAGGAAAAGGAAGAGCCGGTGAACGAGAAAAGGCTGGCCGACATCATGGAAAAATCCTTTTTAACGATCGGCGGCCGAAAGCTGGCCGGCGAGGTGCTGGGCCGAGGGGCAAATTCAGATAAAACGAAGAGGAGTGCATCATGAAAATCAAACGCAAGATTATCCGGATCGATGAAGAAAAATGTGACGGCTGCGGGCAGTGCGTACCGTCCTGCGCGGAAGGCGCCATTCAGATTGTCGACGGCAAAGCCCGC
>JAPLJX010000393.1:0-6440 GCA_026388375.1 Deltaproteobacteria bacterium | reverse complement strand
AGCCCGCCTGGCGGCGGAAAAGTATTGCGACGGCCTCGGCGCCTGTCTCGGAGAATGTCCCAGAGATGCTCTCCATATCGAGGAACGGGAAGCGGAAGATTTTGATGAAAAGGCTGTGGAGCATCATCTGAAAACGGCGGCAACGCCGCCGCCTGAAACAGCGCCGACCTTGGCCTGCGGTTGCCCTTCGACCCGGATGCAGAGCTTCGCCAAGCCGTTCACCTCCTGTGAAGAGGCAAACAAGCCTTCTTCCCACCAAAGCAGCGCCTCCGCCCTCTCCCATTGGCCAGTACAGATCAAGCTGGTGCCGCCGACCGCGCCGTTTCTGAAGGGGGCGGATTTGCTCGTCGCCGCCGACTGCACGCCCTTTGCCTACCCCGATTTCCATCGTGATTTTCTCCGGGGCAAGGTGCTCATGGTCGGATGCCCGAAATTCGACGACGCCGAGGCTTACATCGAGAGATTCAGAGACATTTTCAAAATGGCGGGGGTGAAGAGCGTTACAGTGGTNNNTACGATGGAAGTGCCCTGTTGTCAGGGGCTGCCGGTGATCGTAAAAAGGGGGATGGCGGCGGCAAATGCGGATATCCCGATGCGTCACGTAACCGTGAGCGTGCGAGGGGAAATTCTCGGAAGGGAATAGCGGAAATTCATCCGTCACGCCTGCCGCAAAGCCGAATCCAGGTCTTCGATCAGGTCGTCGGGATCTTCGATCCCCACTGAGAACCTGACGAGATCGCCGGTCACCCCCACCCGTTTGCGGTGGTCGGGATGCATGGCGGCATGAGACATGGTGACGGGATAGGTGATAATGCTCTCGACCCCCCCGAGACTGACCCCCAAAACCGGCAGGCGGACCCTGCTCAGGAAAATTTTGGTCATCTCTTCCGTCTGCAGACGGAAGGAGACGATCCCGCCCGGGCCGTCGGCCTGACTCTCGTGAATCTCCCTCCCCGGATGGCCGGCCAGGCCCGGGAAAAAGACCTCCTTCACCTCCGGACGCCCCTGGAGCCATTCGGCCAGCCGTGCCGCTCCCTTCTGGTGCATGTCCATCCGCGCCTTCAGGGTCTTGATCCCGCGCATCAGAAGCCAGCTATCCTGAGGCCCCAGGACCGCCCCGAAGGAATTCTGGATGAACTTGATCTGAGCGGCCAGCTTGGCGTCGGCTGCAACCGCGAGTCCCGCGATGAGGTCGCTGTGGCCGCCCAGGTATTTGGTGGCGCTGTGAATGACGATATCCATCCCGTATTCGATCGGGCGCTGGAGATACGGCGTCATGAAGGTGTTGTCGATGATGCAGAGCAGCCCCTTTTCCTTGGCCAAGGCCGAGACCGCCCGCAGATCCGTGATCTTGAGCAGTGGGTTGGATGGGGATTCCAGATACAGGGCCCTGGTGTTGGGACGCACGGCCTCCCTGATCTTTGCGATGTCGGTGAAATCGACGAACGTGGCCTCGATCCCCAGGCGGCTGAAGAGCTTCGTTAGCACCCGGTAGGCGCCCACGTAGACGTCCTCGCACGCCACGAGGTGGTCGCCGGGCGAAAAAAGGAGAAACACGCTTGAGATGGCGGCCATCCCGGAGGAAAAGGCAAAGCCCTTCACCCCGCCTTCGAGACTCGCGATGATCGCCTCCAAGGCGTCCCGCGTCGGGTTCCCGGAGCGGGAATAATCGTAGGGGCCGGATGCATCGACGCTCGTCTGCCGAAACGTTGCGGCGTTGTATATGGGAATGCTGACGGCCCCGGTCGCCGGGTCGATCTCGTTTCCCGTGTGCAATATTTTTGTACCGATCTTCATATGCTTGCATCTCCTTCATTCAGGGCCTGACCCAAATCGTCGAGCAGGTCGCCCGCATCCTCGATCCCCACCGACAGCCGCAACAGCCTGTCGTTGATGCCCATCCGCTCCCTTTCCGCCGGATCCATGTCCGCATGGGCCTGAAAGGCCGGAAAGGTAATCAGGGTCTCCACCCCTCCCAGGCTTTCGGCAAAGGAGATGAGTTTGACTTTCCGGAGAACCTCTTCGGCGATACGCCGGTCAGCGACCTCGAACGAAACCATCGCGCCGGATCCTCGAGCCTGCTCCCGGAGCAGGTTGTAACCGGGATCCGACGGGAGCCCCGGATAATAGACCCGCCTGACGCCCGCCTGACGGGAAAGCCATTCGGAGATGGTTCGTGCGTTTTCCAACTGACGGTCCATCCTGACCCCCAGAGTTTTCAGGCCCCGGATCACAAGCCAGCAATCCTGCGGTCCCAGGACTGCGCCGACGGAATTCTGCAGAAAATAAACCTGCTTTCCCAGTTCCTCATCTTTGACCACCACCAAACCTGCCAGGACATCGTTATGGCCGGAGATGAACTTGGTGGCGCTGTACACGACGACGTCCGCCCCCAAAGCCTAGCGGCTGCATCAAATAGGGGGTCATGAACGTATTGTCCACAATGGTCAGTATCCCTTTGTCCTTAGCCACATCACTGATTTTTCGGATGTCCGCCACCTTGAGAAGCGGGTTGGTCGGCACCTCCAGCAGAATCGCCCGGGTATTTTCTCGGATCGCTTCAGCCACCCGGCTGGCATCGCTCGTATCGACATAGGTCGCCTCCAACCCGTGCCGGGCAAAGACTTTGTCGATGAGTCTGAACGTGCCGCCGTACAGATCCTCGGTCACCACGAGGTGGTCGCCCTGCTTGAATAACAGCAGAAGATTGGTTATGGCGGCCATCCCCGATGAAAAGGCAAACCCCCTGACGCCGCCGTCGAGTTGGGCGATCCCCTCCTCCAGAATCCGGCGGGTGGGATTACCGCTACGCGAATAGTCATAGCCGGTGCTCTGCCCGAAGGCCGGATGGCTGAACGTGGCATTCTGGTAAATCGGAAAGGACATCGCGCCCGTGGCATCCTTCCCCACCCCGATCTGTACCGCCATTGTAGATGTTTTCATAATCACATACGATCCTGCAAAAGGTATCCGGCCACGCCGCCATCCCTCCCGATATCCACCAATTCCCGCTCTCCCGATGAAAAACCCGCCAGCCATTGCCTGACGCTCCAGCCGGCGGGTTTGGTCGTCACGATCCGATTGCCAACCCGATTTTATATCATGTAATTATCGTTGGTGAGGTTCTCCCGCTTCGTCTTCTGCCTCATCGCCATATCGGCCAGGGTGTACTTTCCCAGAACCTTCGACATGCCCTCCGCCGCCTCGCTCCAGAGATCGCGGGCAATGCAAAACGGTGTCCGGTTGCAGACGGCCGGCTTCTCAACGCAATCCACAAGACAGAGAGGTCCTTCCAAGACCTCGATGATTTCTTTCATGGTAATCTCGGTAGGAGCTTTTCCCAGAACATAGCCGCCGTGGACGCCGCGGGTCGCCTCGATCAGCCCCATCGCCTTGAGGGGATTGATGAGATTCGACAGATACTTCTCGGAAATCTCCTGCCGCTTCGCAACCTCCCGCAGCAGCACCGGACCCTCGCCGTAATGGGCGGCCAGGTCGATCATCATCCGCACCCCGTAGCGGCCTTTCGTTGACAATTTCATAAAATCACCCCGAACGTTTATTCTCTATAATATCCATTGAGACAGTAGCTAATATAATACTAACAATTTGTCAAACATGTTCCTCATCAACAAGATTGATGGATATTACAGCTTCGGCACCGGAAACAAAACTCCCCCGAAGATAAGCCAGGCCAGCAGCAGCGTCCAGAAGACATTGAACGCTTGGGCGATCAGGAAGGCCGCCGCCGGCCGGCCGCCATCCATCCGGGTCAGATCCCTGATATTCGTATCCAGCCCGATGCAGGTGAAGGCCAAGGCAAACCACCAGGTTCGCAATCCGCCCAAGACGCCCTTGGTTGCCGTGACGACCGCGGGATGGATCAGGAAAGAGAAGACCACCGACGCGATGATGAAGCCCAGAACGAATTTCGGAAAGCGGTACCAGATCTCCATCAACGTCGGCTTCTCCCCGCCCGGGACCTCTTCCGTCTTTTTTAAGGTCCAAACAACTGCCAGGATAAAGGCTACGAAACCAATGAGCACATTCTGGGACATCTTGACGATGACGCCCGCCTTCATGGCCGTTTCGCTGATCATCTCGCCGGCGGCCACGACGGACCCGCTCGTATCCAGCGTTCCGCCCAGCCACGCCCCGGCCACGACATCGGAAAAGCCATAGTATTTTGCTACCATAGGCATCAGTACCAGCATCGGAACCGCACAGAAGAGTACCAGCGATGTGACGTAGCTGAGTTTCTTCGGATCGCCTTTGATCGCCCCGCATATGGCAATGGCTGCGGAGACGCCGCAGATCGATACGGAACTGGCAAGGATCGCCGTAAACTTTTCGTCCACTTTCATCTTCCTGGCAAGCCAATAGCAGACGTACCAGACGACGCCCACAACCAGTAGGGCCTGGCCGATGCCGTACGCGCCCGCCGTCAGAATTTCATCAATAAAAATGCCTGAACCGAGAATCACCAGGCCGGTCTTGATATGGAATTCAGTCCGGACCGCGGGTCTCAACCATGCCGGCACTCCTATAATATTGCTGATCAACAGACCGATGATCAGGCACCAAAGGACGTATTCCAGGCCGAAATAGTTGATGGTATAGTTGCCGGCAATAAACAGGGCGCCCCAGGTCAGGATGAAAACAAAGATAAGCCCGCCAATGGCCTTCAGGGCCGGTTCGCCCATCAGCGCAAAGGCGATCATGGAGACGAGAAGATACAGGAGGCCGATGGAAACGGCCTGCATGATGTTCCCTCCCGAAACGACCTTGCCGGGGAGAGCCTCCACTTGGGTTGTGATGTCCTTGCTCAGGGCTGCGGCCTTTTTCTTGAGCGCCTCGTCCTTGATCTCTTTGATTCCGGCCAGACTCTTGACGGCGTCGCCGATGGCTTTGCGGTCCTTGCCGTCAAAAGCAACCTTCACCGCAACGGCCTGAGCCGCAAGCGCCTTTTCCCCCTTTTCTTCGGCGGTCACGATAAGCTTGTCCAGGGCAGGAGTCGTTTTGGAAATGAAGCTTGCCAATTCTCCCCCTGTCGTCCAGCGGAACGAGGGCATTTTCAAGCTCAGGCCGGATAAAATCAGGATGATGATGATAAATCCTACCCAGACTGCGAGCCAATCCTCCGTTTTCCACAGTTCTCTCCAATGATTTTCTTTGCTTGCACTCATAATAAACCTCCTTCCTCAATCGATCTTGTATAATCTATTATTACCATCGTAATAGTAGTGTATTGATGTAAAAAAATTCCCTGTTCCGCTTATTCAATCCTCTCCCTTTTTCAGATCGAGGATGAAATACCCCTCCGGCGCTTCTTTCAAAGAGAGCAACTGATGTCCCTCCGCTTTGAGACTCCGCGGGACATTCTTCACCGCCTCGCCGTCGTCGAGCAGAAACCGTACGCTCTCTCCTGTCTCAAAATCATCAAGCGCCAGTTTCGCCCTGACAAAATTGGCGGGACAACAGACGCCCCGCAAATCCACCGTGTGCATAAGTCATCCTCCTTATCTTGCCGAATCCGCCGTCCAGTCGTCTCTTGAAATTGATCCCGCAACAGCCGGAAACGTGATCCACCCGGCTAAGGCCGCTCTCCGATCTGCGTATCAATGATCTGTGGGGGAATCGTTTTATCCACAACGTACTCCGGGAATTTGCCTTTCAGATCGCCAAGCAGCCCCCCGGTTCCCTTCCGAATGATAACATCGCCCAGCCTGATCCTCCCCATCCCTTCCGAATTTTCCCTGTACCATGCCAGAACCGCGGATATGAAATCCACGACCTTCTCCTCGGGAAGAAAGGTCGCGAAAAGCGTCCTCACCAGCGGATTTCTGCCCCACTTGCCGCCGATACGAACCATATATCCGCTTTTTCTTTCCACGCCTCACCCGGGCAGACCTTGATGCAGTCGCCGCAGTAAATACACCTCTCCGGTGCGAAGACCGGCGTGTCATCCTCCCCTTTTACGATAGCGCCGACCGTGCAAGTCTTGATGCACAGTCCGCAGCCGATGCAGGCGTCGCGGTCCAACGCCGGACGGACAGCCCCCTGGAAACCCACATCGTTCGTCGCCGATTTGGGGCAATCGGAAGGGCACCCGGCGAAGGCAACCTTGAATTTGTGATGACCGGTTTCGATGCCGAAAAGTTTGGAATCGATTTCAAGCGCCGATTTTTGCGTATCCATCAACCCTTTGGGATTGTATTCGCAGCCGCCGCAGGCGACCGGCACACGTACACGGGCGCCGCAGGAGGCGATTCTCTGCCGGACAATGCCCAGCTCTTCGGCCACGTCGTTGATGCGCTTGAAATTCACATGGACCAGTTCAATCGATTGCCGCACGGAAAGATGGACAAACTCCCCCCCGTATTTCTCCGCCACCTCGACAATCTTTTTCAGACGGGAGAGGGCCATTCTTCCGCCGGGCA
>JAPLJX010000482.1 GCA_026388375.1 Deltaproteobacteria bacterium | reverse complement strand
GTAGCCATAGCGCAGCATGATGGGCAGAGAGATCAGGCCCATCGAGATCACCGACGCAGCCACGACGCCGGTGGTCGCCGCCAGCAGCGCGCCGACGAAGATCGCCGCCAGGGCAATGCCGCCGCGCAAGGGGCCGAACACCTGCCCGACGGTTTCCAGCAGATCCTCGGCCATGCCGCTGCGCTCCAGAATGATCCCCATGAAGGTGAAGAAGGGAACGGCCAGCAGCGTGTCGTTCTGCATGATGCCGAATACCCTGAGCGGCAGGGCCTGGAACAGCGTCGGGGGAAACATCCCGGCTTCCATGCCGATCAGGCCGAAGGTCAGCCCCGTGGCCGCCAGGCTGAAGGCGACCGGGAAGCCGGTGAGCAGGAACACCAGCAGACCTGCAAACAGCAGCGGGACGAAGTTGTGGGTGATGAATTCCATTTAGCGGACCTCCGCCGGGTGGGTATCGGCCTGTGTTCCCTCGGGAGAGGCGTTTTCCGCCTGGACATGGGCGAGCGGATCGGAGATCAGGCCGCGCAGGAAGGCGAAGCGCTTGATCAGCTCGGAGGCGCTTTGCAACAACAACAGGGCCATGCCGACCGGTAAAAGAAGATAAACCGGCCAGCGGATGAGTCCCCCTGCATTTTGTGACATCTCGCCGCTTTGCCAGGCCTTGACAAACAGGGGCCAGGACAGTTGGATCAGAAGCCAGCAGAAGGGCGCCAGAAAGACAAGGATACCGACGATGTCGATCCACGACCGAGTCCGCGCCGATAAGCGGCTTGAAACGAAATCAATGCGCACGTGGACGTTCTTCAGGAAGGCATATCCGGCGCCGAGCAGGAACACGCCGGAGAACAGGTACCACTGCACTTCGAGGAGAGCCATGGAACCCGTATGAAAGGCCTTGCGTGCAATGGCGTTGCCGGCGCTGAGGAGCACCGCCGCCAGGATCAGCCATTTGAGCGCCCGTCCGACGCGTCCGTTGAGCGCGTCGACCAGGCCGGATAGTTTAAACAGAAATTTCATATTGTCTCCTATATGAGGTGAGGCGTCCGGTATTGTCTTGTTATTTCCGGTAGCCAGCCCCTTCTCTATTGTCCTTTGGCAGAGGGGTATAAGCAAATAAGCCCTGTATGTCAATCAAATAATGGGTCCGGGAGTTTGCTTTTTCGACCGGGTGTGCTATGATGAAGACCATGCAACCACGCATCATTCCCAGAGAGGAACACGGTATATCCCGGAAGCAGATCAGCCCGAACGCGCTGCGCACGCTCTACCGACTCCATGACAACGGCTTCATCGCCTACCTGGCAGGGGGGTGCGTCCGCGACCTGCTCCTGGAGCGAACCCCGAAGGACTTCGACATCGCGACAGACGCGGCGCCCGGTCAGATCAAGCGGCTCTTTCGCAACTGCCGTCTCGTGGGCCGCCGTTTCCGATTGGCCCATCTCCACTTCCAGGACGAAATCCTGGAAGTCTCCACGTTCCGGGCTGCCGCCCCTCCCGATGACGAGGAGGCGGGTGAGACAGACCATAATCACCACCCCCGTCATCTCAAAGACGAGGATGGAATGGTTCTGCGTGACAACGTCTTCGGCACACCGGAGGAGGATGCACTCCGCCGTGACTTTACCGTCAACGCCCTTGCCTACAATATCGCGGATTTTTCGGTGATCGACTACAGCACCGGCCTGAGCGACCTCGGGCAGCGGCTCATTCGTCCGATCGGCGACCCTTTTGTCCGATTTACGGAAGACCCGGTGCGAATGATCCGCGCCGTCCGCTTTGCCGCATCCCATGACCTGGTCATCGAACCGGTTGCGTGGGCGATCCTCTGTGAGCTCTCCTCCACCATTACCCGCGCCGCGCCGGCAAGGCTCTACGAAGAGATGCTGAAACTCTTCATGCTCGGATCCGCCAGACCGGTTTTCACACTGCTGGAGGCGAGCGGACTCCTTGACGCCCTCTTCCCCGGGCTCAGCAAGCGGCTCCATGGAAACGGTGATCTTCGGAAGGTGCTTCACACAAACCTGGAATGCCTCGATCGACTATCCCGAAAAGGATTGCCACCCTCTCCGGCGCTCTTCCTGGCGGCGCTTTTCGGCCCCGGTCTGGAGGAGGAGGCGCTTGCACGCCACCGTGACGGTATTCCCCACCAGCAGGCGCTGGATGCCGCATGCGCCATTCTCCTGGAAGAGTTCTGCAAGATCGTCTGCATTCCGGGACGGGTCGGCGGTCAAATGCGCCGCATCCTTGCCTTTCAGCCCTTGCTGCACAGAAGGCCGCCGCGACGCCCCTCTTCCCTGGTCAGCAGACCTGACTTTGCAGACGCAATGTCATACCTCTATATGATGGTAAAGACGGGAGAAAAGGATAAAACCGCCCTGGAATGGTGGAACCTTTTCCTTTCAGAGGCCCCTTCCGCAATCCCTTCAGAACCGCCAACCGATGAAGCCCCGGCAAAACGACGAAGAAAGAGGCGACGCAGACGTCGCCCTTCCGCTCAGGTTGCTGTCTGACCGAGTAACGCAATGGAAAATGATGCAGCACGCCATGGTCACGTCGCATCGTGCCGGATGTTCGCATTCTCCTCGCCGTTCGCCGAATGGCGGCGCCTGCGCTGCGAATGCTTCACCTGCAAGTGCGTAACTTTCAGTTCTGAATTGAGGTGAGGATTACCAGTTACAATCAGGTACCGTAGCCTACTAGCCAATCGAGTCTGACAGTCCGCAGCCTCGGGCGGTCAGCTCTCCTCCTTCCGCCGATCATCCGACATCTCGACGGCGATTGCGGCGGCCTGCTCCACAGGCGCGCCCTCTGTCCGGCGCTCGTACTCTTCCTCCGCGCGCTCGTCCCCGACGCGCTGTTCCACATCTGCGACCTGCTCCTGCTGACCTGGAAGCTCAAAGCGAAGCTCCTCGATGAGCATCATGACCGCCGCTGCGACAGGGAGCGCGAGGAGCGCGCCGAGGATCCCCATCAGCGTCCCGCCCGCAAGGAGCGCGAAAAGCACCACGGACGCCGGAAGGCGCAGCGCCCGTCCATAAATGCGGGGAACGAGCACGCGGCTCTCGAACTCCTCGTACGCGAGCATGATCAACAGCACGACGGCCACGACGACCGGGCCGCGCGCCAGCGCCGCAAGGACCATCGGTCCTATCGAGAGGAAGGCGCCGATGTACGGCAGGACATCCGCGACGCCCGCAAACACAGCAAGCGCCAGCGCGTGCGGCACGCCGCACGCCACCAGGAGGACGAACGAAAAGACCGCAATGAGCAGGCACGTGATCAATTGCCCGCGGATGTAAGCGCCGACGATCGTCTCCAGATTCATCATGACGCGGGCGAGACGGATATGGTGCGAGCGAGGGACGGCCGCGAAAAGCCCGCCACGAAGCCGGTCGCGGTCGATCATGATATAGAGCGCAAGAAAGATGGCGCTCGCGCCGTACGCGGCGATCTCGAAGATGCGCATCGAGAAGGCGAAGGCGTCACTCGAGAGAGCCTCGTACTTGACGTTCCGCAGCCAGCCCGCGATTGGCGCTGTCAGGTTGGAGCGGGCGAGATAATCCGAAAGGCGTGCGCGAAACGCGGGCTCCTGCTCGACCAGCGCTGAGGCCTGCTCCACCAACGACGGGATCGTCAGTATCACGGCTAGAGTCGCGACGACG
>JAPLJX010000031.1 GCA_026388375.1 Deltaproteobacteria bacterium | reverse complement strand
CGGAAACGATTATCATCGGCACAGCGATCCGCCTGCGGCGTGGAGAGACGGAGAAAATCACCGGACGCGTCCGGGAAATCATTGGAATGAGAAAGAAAAAGCATCCGCTGGAATTCCGGAATGCCGGTTCCGTATTCAAGAACCCGCGGGATTGTCCGGCCGGCAGGCTCATCGAAGAGGCAGGGCTTAAGGGGCTCCGGATCGGTGACGCCCAGGTCTCTGAAAAACATGCGAATTTCATCGTCAACCGGGGCCATGCGACCGCGGCGGACATCCTCCGCCTGGTGGCCCTGATTCAGCAGCGTGTGCTTGAAAAGACGGGCCGCACCCTCGAAACCGAGGTGAAGATCATCGGGGAACCATGAAAAAGCCTTTTCGTCTGCAACTGGAAGTGAAAAAAAACCGGCTGAGACGCCGCGCCGGGGAGGTGCTGTGGGAAATCGGTCGGGTGATTTTTTTGACCGGGGCCATCGTCTTCATAACCGCGACGCTGCTGATCGGCTACGACGAGATCCTCCTTTCCCCCCACCTGCGCGTCCGGGAAACCGTCGTCAAGGGGTGCAAGGAGTTGACCGAAAAAGATATCCTCTCCCTGGCCGCCGTTCGCTCCCCGTCAAACCTGCTGACGATCAACCGGGATGCCATCGCCCGCCGGATCCGGGGCAATCCCTGGGTCCAGGAGGTGTTCGTGGGGCGGGAATTTCCGGACCGGCTGGTCATCTGGATCCGGGAAAGAACGGCGGTCGCCCTCATCGAGAAGGGAAACGGGCTTTACCTGGTCGACGGCGCGGGCGCACCCTTCAAGAGGCTGGAGACGGGTGAGGAATCGGACCTTCCCGTCCTGACGGGTTGCATCCGGAAAGGGATCGTCGATGAAGAGCTGGTGAAGAAATCCCTTATCCTCCTGAGTGATATCAAAGGAATAAAAAACGGTCCCGAAATCGGAATGGTGTCGGAGATCCACGGAAACGAGACCTTCGGGCTCTCTCTGTTCACCGACACCGGCCTCTGCCTGCAACTCGGCTTCGACGGCTATGAGAACAAACTGAAACGCCTGACCCCCGTCATGGCGGATCTGGACCGAAAGAATCTGAAAACGGGTTTTCTGCTCATCGATCTCAGCAACCCGGCGAAGATCAATGTCCAGCGACGCAACATTCTGGAACCGGTGGGACCAAAGAGACCGGCGAGCGCCGGGAAGGGATTCCGGATGTAAATGATTTTGAAAACGCCCCGGCGGGAGACAACCGGGAGATGATTTTTCGCAAAATGGGTGCAAATGTGTGAAAAGGGTCTGGAGGATCGATGGGGAAAAAAGAAAACGTGATTGTCGGTCTGGACATCGGGACGACAAAAACCTGCGCGATTGTCGCTGAGATTCGGGAAACGGGAATTGATATTATCGGCATCGGCTCCCACCCCTCGGAGGGATTGAGAAAAGGGGTCGTGGTCAATATCGAAAGCACCGTGGAATCGATCAAGCGGGCGGTGGAAGAGGCGGAGCGAACCTCCGGCTGTGAGATCCGCTCCGTCTATACCGGAATCGCGGGCGGTCACATCCGGGGTCAGAACAGCCTGGGCATCGTGGCCGTAAAGAGCCGCGAGGTGGAGGAGGAAGACGTCGAACGGGCGATTGACGCGGCCAGGGCCATCGCGATCCCGCTGGACCGGCAGATCCTCCACACCCTGCCCCAATACTATGTGGTCGACGAACAGGATGGCATCCGGGATCCGGTGGGAATGGCGGGCGTCCGCCTGGAGGCGAAGGTCCATATCGTGACCGGCGCCGTCACCTCCATCCAGAACATCGTGAAGTCGGTCAACCGCGTGGGCCTCGACATCAATGATATCGTCCTGGAACAGATCGCCGCCAGCGAGGCGGTCCTGAGCAATGATGAAAAGGACCTGGGCGTGGCCCTGATCGATATTGGCGGCGGCACAACGGATATCGCGATCTTCTCGGAGGGGAGCATCAAACACACGGCGGTACTGCCGGTCGGCGGCAATTACGTCACCAGCGACATCGCCACGGGCTTGAGAACGCCCATCGCCGAGGCGGAGAGGATCAAGATCAAATATGGCTGCGCCTACATGCCGCTGATCTCCAAGGATGAAATCATTGAGGTCCCCAGCGTCGGGGGGAGGGAACCGCGGGAGGTTTCCCGGCAGATCCTCGGTCGGATCATCGAGCCCCGGATGGACGAAATCCTCGGCATGGCGTGCAAGGAGATCACCCGCTCCGGCTGCGAGGACATCCTCGCCGCGGGGGTGGTCGAACTGGCGGAACAGATCTTCAACATGCCGGTCCGACGGGGCTGCCCGACGGGCATTGGGGGGCTCACGGACGTGGTCAACAGCCCCCTGTATGCGACCGGCGTGGGACTGGTGCTCTTCGGGAGCCGGAATATCGCCCGGGAAAAGCTGATCCGGGCAGAGGGAAATTTCATCAGTCGTCCGTTCAAGAGGCTTAAACAGTGGGTTCTTGAATTCTTTTAAGGCGGGGAGGCATTATGTTCGAATTGTCGGATAAGGAGTTGGTGTGTACGGCGAAGATCAAGGTGATCGGTATCGGCGGCGCCGGAGGCAATGCGGTGAACACGATGATCTCCTACAACCTGCGGGGGGTGGACTTCATCGCGGCCAACACCGATGCGCAGGCGCTGGGGGCGTCCGCTTCGGCGGTCAAGATCCAGTTGGGCGCCGAGGTCACCAAAGGGCTGGGCGCCGGTTCGGATCCCGACATCGGCCGGCAGGCCGCCCTCGAAACCCGCGAGCTGCTGCGCGAAAATCTCCAGGGATCCGATATGGTCTTCATCACCGCCGGACTCGGCGGCGGCACGGGGACGGGCGGCGCACCGATCGCGGCGGAGATCGCCAGGGAAATGGGCGCCCTGACCGTGGCGGTCGTGACGAAGCCCTTCCAGTTTGAGGGGAAGAAGCGCAACGGACAGGCGGAGGCGGGGATCACTGAATTGAGGAAGATGGTAGACACCCTGATCATCGTCCCCAACCAACGACTCCTCAGCCTCGGGGGGAGGGAGATCTCCCTCCTCGATGCCTTCCGGAAGGCCGACGACATCCTTTACCATGCCGTCAAGGGGATCTCCGACCTGATCATGGTTCCAGGTCTCATCAACCTCGACTTCGCCGATGTGAAGAAAATCATGTCGCAGATGGGACTAGCGCTGATGGGGACCGGAACGGCCGGCGGCGAAAACCGGGCCGTGGAGGCGGCGCAGAAAGCGATCTCCTCGCCGCTCCTCGAGGACAACACGATCCAGGGCGCACGCGGCATCCTGTTGAACATCACCGGCGGACCGAACATGACCCTCCACGAGATCAACGAGGCCTCTTCGATGATTCAGGCGGAGGTGCACGAAGATGCGAACATCATCTTCGGCACGGTCGTCGACGAATCGATGGGGGATGAGATCCCGATCACGGTGATCGCCACCGGATTTGAAAGCGCCGAGTCCGCCGCCAGGACAGACGTCGCATCGCTTGGCGGTTTCCGGCGGACGCAGGGCAACATCGCCGTTCCCACCTTCATCCGGAACGAAAAGCCCGCCGGTGCCTTGCCTCCGCTGAAGACCGACACGGCTGAAGACGACAGCCATCCGGATCTGGAAATCCCCACTTTTCTCCGACGGCAGGCGGATTAGTAATTTCATGTCGTGGAAGCAAAAAAAAAGATGCCTCGATCTTCTCGCCGGCGAGGAAGGCTGGTCCCGGAAGGTCTGGGGGGATTCGCTGACGGTCTGCCTCGCTTATCCGAACCTTTACCGGACGGGGATGTCCAACCTCGGATTTCAGGCCGTTTACGCCCTCATCAATCGCCACCCCGCCTCTCTGTGCGAAAGGGTCTTTCTCCCCGAACCCGGCGATGAGGCGCTCCATGCCGACGGCGCCCCTCTGATCAGCATCGAGTCGCAGCGTCCCCTCGCCGACTTCGATATCATCGCCTTTTCCCTCTCCTTTGAAAACGATTATCCCCAGGTCCTCCGGATGCTGGAGATGGCGGGAATTTCCGTCGAAACCAAGGCCCGGGGGGAGAGGGATCCGCTCGTCATCGGAGGCGGCATCGCCGTCACCCTGAACCCCGAACCCCTCGCCGACTTCTTCGATCTCTATCTCCTCGGCGAAGGCGAAGCGGTTCTCCCCGGATTTCTCGATTTGGCGGCCTCCCTCCAACGGGATCTCCCGCGGGAAGCCTTCCTCGTCCGGATACAGAAGGAGATCGCGGGGGCCTACGTTCCCCGGTTTTACCAGGTGACCGCCGGAGAGGACGGCCGCATCACCGCCCGCGAACCCGTCGATCCCGCCTTTCCCCGGCGGATCGTCCGGCCGTGGGCCGTCGATCTCGACGCCTTTCCGACCGAACAGGGGATCATCACCGAAGGCACGGAACTCGGGGGAATGTACCTCACGGAGGTCAGCCGGGGGTGTGGCCGGGGTTGCCGTTTCTGCGCCGCCGGCTTTGTCTGCCGACCCGTCCGGTTCCGGAGCGCCACGGCGCTTGAGCCTTCCTTCCGGCGGGGCCTCGAAAAGGGGAAAACGATCGGCCTTCTGGGAACAGCCGTCTCGGACCATCCGGCCCTCCTTCCCCTCTGCCGCTCCATCCTGGAACGAGGGGGAAAAGTGGCCGTCGGCTCCCTCCGCATCGACCGGATCAGCGCTGAAATGATGGCCATCTTCAAAGAAACAGGCGTCGAGACCGTCTCCCTCGCCCCCGAGGCCGGCTCCCAGCGTCTCCGGAATGTGATCCGCAAGGGGATCACCGAAGAGGAGATCTTTTCCGCGGTTGAAAAACTGATGGACTATGATATCATGCGTGTGAAGCTTTACTTCATGGTCGGCCTGCCGACGGAGACGGACGAGGATGTGGAGGCGATCATCCGGCTGGTCAAGGGGATGGAACACCACGCCCGGAGAACATCTGCAGGGAAGAAAGGTTTCCGGCGCCTGACGCTGGGGATCAACCAGTTTATCCCCAAGGCCGCGACCCCTTTTCAGTGGCATCCCCTGGAGGATGCCGCCGTCGTCCGCAGGAGGGTGCGGCAAATTAAGGACGGTCTGCGCAGTGAGAAGGCGGTCCGGGTTACGCATGATCTGCCGAAATGGAATTACATCCAGGCCCTGCTCGCCCTCGGGGACAGGCAGACGGGAAAACTCCTGCTGGCGGTCCATCGCCTCGGCGGCAACTGGGCCCGCGCGTTTCACGAGGTGAACGTAAACGCCGATTTCTACGTCTACCGCCGGAAGGAAACCGATGAAATTCTGCCCTGGGATTTCATCGACCATGGCGTTTTGAAAACAGATCTCATCGACTCATACCGGAAGGCCCTTTCCGGAGAAACCAAGGAGAACCAGACATGACGATCATCCGCACACCCCAGACCCAGGCCAGACAGATGAAAGGGGTCATCCTCTTCGTCGCCGGACTGGTTCTGTTCATGATCCTGATGCGAATCATCGGCCTGATCACCGAGTGGTTCTGGTTCCAGGAGGTCGGTTATCAGACGATCTTCACCGTAACCCTGCTAACAAAGATCAAAACCGGCGCCCTCTTCGGGGTGGGCTTCTTCCTGATTCTCTATAGCAGCCTTCTGATCGCGCTTCGTCTGTCGCGGGAACCCCTTTTCGGCTATGAAGCGGGAGGGGTCAACCTCCCCTTCCGGGAGATGGCGCCGGGCGCTCTCAATCTGCTGATCCTGATGGGTTCCATCCTTCTGGGTCTTTTCGCCGCCGCAAACGGCGCCGACCAATGGGAAAACCTTCTCCTCTTCCAGAACGGTTCCCCTTTCGGCGTCTCCGACCCGCTCTTCCAGAAAGATGTCGGCTTCTATGTCTTCCAGCTCCCGTTCCTGCTCCACATCTACGGATGGCTGAAGTTCGTCCTGATGGTGACGGCGGCGGCCACGGGGTTCATCTATCTGATCCGGCGTTCATTTCTGTTCATCCCGCCCCGCATCTGGAAGATTGCCCCGGCGGCACGAATTCATCTCGCGCTTCTCGTTTCCCTCTTCTTTTTCTGGGGCGTCTTCGGCGCCTGGCTTGACCTCAACGATCTGCTCTTTACGAAACGGGGGGTGGTTTTCGGCCCGGGTTACACCGACGTGACCACGCAGCTCTGGGTCCTGAAACTGATGATGGGGCTTTACGCCCTCTCCGGGCTCGCCGCGATCTTCTTTGCCTTCCGTCCGGACTGGCGGATTCCGGCGGCGGCGGTTATCCTTCTCGTCGCCGTGTCCGTCATCGGCCGGGGGATCTATCCATCCCTCATCCAGAAATTTCAGGTCATTCCGAACGAGATCGTCGCCGAGACGCCTTACCTGGAGAAAAACATCCGCTATACGCGCCTCGCCTACGGGCTGACCCAGATCGAGGAGAAGGAGTTCCCGACGGAGGATAATCTGACCGCGAAGGACCTGGAGAAGAACAACCTGACCGTGAAGAACATCCGGCTCTGGAACCACGCGCCGCTCTTGCAGACCTACAGCCAGCTCCAGGAGATGCGGACCTACTACAAGTT
>JAPLJX010000423.1 GCA_026388375.1 Deltaproteobacteria bacterium | reverse complement strand
AATCCAAGTCCACCGCTGGGATAGTATCCCCAGCTCCTGCTATGAGGCCAGGTGGGTAGTATGCCGACTAAGACGAGTATAAGAATAATGATCAGTATCGTACCCATGTTTTTCCGCCTTTCCTGCTATTTGACTTTCTTGGTTCTTAGCTAACAAAGGCTGCCCGTAGCGAGCAATAAATGCAATTGCCCTAATATCTTTCATTTTTGTCCTTATTCCACTTATGCTGCTGACAATTGCTGCTAATTCGACACTATCTTGATATTCCAGCTCGGCTTTCTCCCTAATATATCCATATTTCTTCTGTAAACGCCCCAAGAGTTTCTCGCCTCTTCCTTCGATCTCGACAAAATCGTTATTATTGAGTTTCCCCCACTTTTCTTTAACCCTCCCCTGGATCTCCAGCCATTTTCCTTTCAGAATATCTTCATTCATGTTCATCCTCCTTTCGGCCGAAGCGGTCGTTTATTGCCATCCTGCCCATTCCCTTTTTTTTGTTTGGATGTTCGCTGACGATATCTCCTTCACTTCAACCTTCCAGTCTATCTTATCTGATTGTTCATACGCGCATTCCAACACCAGCCGATAGAGAGGGCAGTCTATCTGTTCTTGAACTCAGACTACTCGATGGTCATCAGGTTCTTTACACTCTTCACACCGTTTACGTCGTTGGCGAATTTGGTGGCCAGGTCCTTTTGAGCCGCATTTTTCGCCTTGCCACTCAATGTAACCACACCCTTCTTCGTGGTGACCGAGGTATTATAAATGAGCGCGTCATCAATCTTTTCGCCTACCGTTCGCGTCTTTTTCGAGGTCTTTGTCACGGTCATCTCATTATTTACATCTTTAACCCCTTCGACATCCTTGGCGTATTCGGTCGTCAGATCCTTTTGTGCCTGGCTGGTCGCTTCGCCTCGCAGGGTGACGATTCCGTCTCGGGTGTTAACCTCCGTCATGGCGCTCACGTTCTTATGAAACAGGAGCATGGTTTTCACTTTCGCTGTGAGCCACGCATCCGAGTTCTCAGCGGGGCGTTCCCCTTTGACTTCCAGCTTATTATCCACACTCTTGACCCCGGGCAAGCCCGCCACGGTCTCTTGGGCCAATGACTTGTGGGATTCTTCGGAGACAGTTCCCGTCAAGGTAACGGCACCGTCCGTGGACTGGATCTTGATATCATCGTCCTTGAGATAGTGTTTGAACACATAAGACTTTTTGGCTGATGATTCGATTCGGTTATCCATCTTGGACGCTTGCACAGGCATGCCGGTCATGAGCAGAGCGACAACGACCGCCATCATTACTACCAGTCTATACATTGTTTTCATTTCTACGTTCTCCTATTATTGTTACTGTTATGTGTTGAACTCTTTTAATCCGAAGACCTCATGCCTTTCGGAGTCCTGGTTGCGGTGTATCATGCAACCGCAGCCGGGGGGGGGGCAAGGACACGCCGATGCGTAATACGCCGCTCTCAGTACTTCCCCAAAACCTTCTTGACCTGACCGATCTTTTCCTGAACTTTGCCGGCTACCTTTTCATCGATACCTTCAGCTTCTAAACTTGGATTGTCACTTAGCTGCCCGGAGACCTCTTTGACCTTACCTTTAATTTTGTGAAACGTGCCTTCCGCTTGGTCCTGTGTGCCGGATTTCATGGTATTCCTCCTTGATTTTATTGATTGATCGCAAGTTGTTTGCCAACCGCCAGGGCTACTATTTCTTAATGTCTTCTACTACCTTATCAACTTTCTTGCCGGCTTTCTCCAACGGGCCTTCTTTACAGCCCGATAGTCCCACAATTAGGGCGATCATCACCAATACGGCGATGAGACTCTTACCATTTTTCATCATTTGTATCTCCTTTCGCGAATGGATGAACATGCCTTAAATCTTGCTCACAGAGCGGAGAATACAGAATTGTCAGTGATTCACAATCAGGAATATCCTGATTTTTGGCTTCGAATATAGTCGAGTAGACAATTTTCTCCGCATACCGCAGGTAGATGTTTGTTTTTTCCGTTACGCAGCAGTAATAATCCGAATCTTGCGGGCGCCGTGGGTAAGATGACCAGAATCGTAAAATAGTAATAGCAAATGGCCTGCCAATCGCCGAAGGAAGATCGGATGATTGGATTCATCCTTTTATAACAGTTGGTTAGATTAATAGGAGAGAACAGCAGAAAAGTATGAAATGATTCGTTTGGCCTCAATATTTGGCGGAACATCAATATATTGAGGGATACTTTGCAGGGAGGTGGACAGTCTAATTGGGCTCTTTTGTCTCCTGCCGGATTATCCCGAGCTTATGCAGCCTCGCTCTTAAGGTACTCGGGTGGAGGCCCAGGATCGCTGCGGCACCGTCCTTTCCCTCGATGCGCCATCGGGTTTCTGAAAGGATTTTAAGAATTTGGTTTCGCTCGGTCTCTTCCAGGGTCCTCACGGCGGATAAGAGTGAAGGGGATGAAATCTCCAGTTTATCTGCCAACTGCAAAACCGGCCCGGGGCACAAGATCACGGCCCGTTCAATGATGCTTTCCAGCTCCCGGACGTTCCCGGGCCACGGATAATCCTGAAGCGCCTTCATCGTCTCCTTCTGAATCGACGTGATCTGTTTGCCCAATTTCCTGGAATATCGCTCTATGAAAGCCTGGACCATCAGCGGGATGTCTTCTTTCCGCTGCCGTAGCGGTGGGACAGTGATGGGGAAGACGTTGAGCCGATAGTAAAGGTCCTGCCGAAACCGGCCCTGCGGACCTCTTCCTCAAGGTCTCGATTGGTCGTTGCCAAGATCCGTACGTCGACTTTGATGGTTTGGGACGAGCCCAGGCGCTCAAACTCGTTATGCTGAATCACCCGGAGCAGCTTGGCCTGCAACTCCATCGGCAGCTCCCCGATCTCGTCCAGGTAGCCCTGCCTCCTGAAGTTCGAATTGAATCAGCTCGGCATCGGCAGGATTATCTTCCAGAATGAGGATGCGGACAGATTCCGCCATGATCTACTCCCTGTTATTCAGCGCATCTGACATGACACGGAATGCTGATTTGCCCGAGAGCGTATTTTCCCTCCGGCGTGCAATCAGTGAAACCGTTTCGAATTTTTTACTAAATGTTACTTTTTGCAGGAAATGGGATCAATGAGGATTAAATGGAAGTCTAATGGGATGCGAAAACTACTATGAGCATGATTTTGTATTCATCCCCGCTTGTCTTCACGAGGTGCGGCACGCGTCAGCCCGATTATCGAAAGCAATGAACGAACGGCTTACCTGCAGGCCGCGTCTCCCGGGGTGATGCAGCCGGTGCATTCTACACCGCGCAGATCTACCGCTGCCTATCTTGCCCGCGAGTCCACTTTATTGGTCATGCTCTTGCCTCCCGAGCTGTTTGCGGAGAGATTTTAATTCCCGCCGACGTTTCGCGGTGGTCTTGGGATATGCCATCTTAAGTTCATTGAGCGCATCAAGAACAATTTGGGAAACAATCAACCGGGCATTCTCCTTATCATCGGCGGGAACGACGTACCAGTGCGCGTGAGGGGTGCTTGTCGCGTGCAGGCAAGCCTCATAAGCCTGCATGTACCGCGGCCAGCACGCTCTCTCCTGAACATCAGAAAGGCTGAATTTCCAGTTCTTGTCCGGGTCATCAATGCGATCGAGGAAGCGCTTTTGCTGCTCGTCCTTCGACAGGTGGAGGAAGACCTTGATGATCCGGGTACCGTTACGGTGGAGATGCTCCTCCATATCCACGATGGAACGATACCGCTCCTCCCAAATGGTCTTCTCGTCGAGCAACTCATCCGGAAGCCCTTGGCCGCGGAGAATCTCCGGATGCACGCGGACGACGAGCACCTCCTCATAATAGGAACGATTGAAGATGCCGATCCGCCCGCGTTCCGGCAGACGGCGGGTCGTGCGCCAGAGAAAATCATGTTCCAGCTCGTCGGCGCTCGGCTGTTTGAAGCTGAATACCTGGCAGCCTTGTGGATTGACACCGGACATGACGTGCCGGATGGCGCCATCCTTGCCGGCAGAGTCCATCCCCTGAAAAATCAGCAGCAGCGCATAGCGGTTGGACGCGTAGTGAAGGCGTTGCAGCGAGCTCAATTCCTCAACGTGCTCTCCGAGGAGTTTTTGATATTGCTTCTTCGACTGGCAAAAGGGCTTCACACTCGTTGGCCACTCTTCGAGTTTGACCTTTTCTCCGGGCCGCACACGGAAATCCTTTGAATTCATTTTCATCTTCATCCTTTCGGCCATGTCAGCCGCGCTCGTCGCGGAACATGGCATCGATGAGTGGCCCGCAGGCCGGACTCCCCCGCCAATTGCAAAAGGAGCCTGAGCGTCTCATCGGTGATCCGGTGCTTCGAATAGTCGAAGTAGATGCCGACGGCCTCGACTGTCATGAGCTCTCCGCGCTTTGGATCGTCTGCAAATTTAGGCAAAGTTTTTAAAATAACGTCCAACCAACCATGACACTGACAAACAGCAAATATAAACCTATGTGTGATTTAGCTGTGTTGATAGCGAGCTCTCTATCTTTTGTAAAAAACCTCCATTCCTTTCCTGATGAGTGAATACCGGCCTCCTTGTTTCGACCTCTGCAATAATACCAGTGGCCAAAACGCTCGACCGTAGAGAAGGGATGATTGTCTGTACAGAGAATCCCGCAAGGATTAATCTCTTTAAAAAAAATAGTTTCATCCGGGACGTCGTCATAAGACAGATCTTCAGGCAATACGATTTGCGATACATCCAAGTTCTCAGCTTCTTTTTCATCCAACCAGGTGGAAATCCTCATTGCTTCTTACCTCCCTAATCATTTTCCGCCCTTGCTTTGAGGTCATCCCCCGCAGTCCATCCTCCTCGATCAGACGCCGGAGCCCGCCGCCGGCGATCAGATCGCGCCGGATGTAGTCCAGCCAGATGGATTGGCCGAGCGCTCCCAATTGTTTCAAAGGATTGTTTTTCATATTCTTG
>JAPLJX010000226.1:1442-6370 GCA_026388375.1 Deltaproteobacteria bacterium | reverse complement strand
GGACGCTCAGCAGGATCTGGGAGAGAATCAGCGCGTTGAAGGGATTGTCCACCATGAAGATTGCCGCCGTGCCAACCACCAGGGTAAGGCCGATCCCAAGCCGTGTGTGGTAATCCCCGGTGTTGTAGGGTTCACCGAACATCCCCGCAAAGATGCTACCCCCCGCCATGCCGGCGGTGATGCTGGACGCGACCCCGGCAAACAGGAGGGCGAGGGCAAAAACCATTGCGGCGGCACTCCCCAAAAGGGGCCGGAGCAGCGATTCCGCCTGGACAAGATCGGTAACGACCGTGCCGTCATGGAAAAAAACGGCGGCGGCGACCAGAATCATCGCGCTGTTGATCCCCCAGCCGACGATCATCGAAAAGAGGGTGTCCAGAAACTCATACTTCAATTGGCGGGCGATGATCGACTCATCCTCGACATGCCACTGCCTGCTCTGGATGATCTCCGAATGGAGAAAGAGGTTGTGGGGCATGACCACGGCCCCGAGCACGCTCATGACGATCGGAATCGATCCCTGGGGTATGCACGGCATGACCCAGCCGACGGCCGCCCGGGGCCATGCAATCTGCACCAGGACAAGTTCGAAAATGAACGCGAGGCCGATGAGCGAGACAAAGCCGATGATGTATTTCTCCAGACGGGAATAGGAATTGGTTAAAATCAGCGTGAAAACGACCGCAAGGGTCAGGAGTGCGCCGATCGGGATGGGGAGGCGGAAAAGCATCTGAAGCGCGATGGCCGCCCCGAGAATCTCCGCCATCGCCGTGGCTGCGGCGGCCAGCACGGCCGAAGAGAGGACCGTTCGGGATACCCACGGTTTGAGATGCCGGGTTGCCGCCTCGGAAATGCAATACCCGGTCACGATGCCCAGATGCGCGGCGTTGTGCTGCAGCGCGATGAGCATGACCGTGCTCAGGGTCACCATCCAAAGGAGAGCATAGCCGTACGTGGAGCCGGCCGCCACATTGGCAGCCCAATTGCCGGGATCGATGAAGCCGACGGTCACGAGCAGGCCCGGCCCCATATATTTCACGAAGCTGGAGACCTGCGGCCGCATGTGGCCGTCTTTATAAAATTTCTGGAGGATGTTCTTCAGCATGCATCTTCTCTTGGGAGGAATGCCACCCCCTCCGTTTGAGGGGCTCGGCTCGCCCGTCAGACCGGGGATACGCTCCTCCGGTAATCCATAACCGCACGGAAAACGATCGAGAGGATCACCACGGCCCCACCCAACAGCGCCCACGGGCCGATCCGCTCCCCCATGAACAGAAGCGTCCAAAGGGGATTCAGGATCGGCTCCAGAGCGGGAATCAGAATACCTTCCATCGCCGTCACATTCTTGATGGCCACAGCATAGCAGGCGTAAGAGAGGCCGAGTTGGAACACGCCGAGAAGCGCAAGGCCGATCCAGTCCGCTCCGCCGGGCTGGGTTTGGACCATCCAGGGCAGGCAGATCAGAACGGTCAAGAGGTTGCCCAGGATGGCGGAACCCGCCGGGGATGCGTCCTTTTGCCGGCGCATCGCGATGATGAGGGAAGCGAACGCGACCCCGGAGAGGATCGCCAGAAGATTGCCCGTCAGTCCATCGGCGCTCAATTGATCGATAAAGAACAGCGACATGCCGCACAGGACGGCCGCAATGGCCGCCCAGTCAAACCACCTCGTCTTTTCGTGAAGCAGCCACCCGGAAAGCAGGGCCACGTACAGCGGCGCGGTATATTGCAGCAGGATCGCGTTGCCCGAGGTGGTGAGCTTGGTTGCCGAGACAAAGAGGGTGACCGTGGCCGCATAACAGACCGCACCGATCAATTGTGAGGCCGAAAAATTGACAGACCGCCTGCCGAAAAAGAGGAGCAGGACCGGCAGCGCAATAGCGCTCCGGAAACCCGCCACAGCCAAGGCGGGCAGCGAGACCCATTTGATGAGGACCCCGGCCAGACTCCAGAGTACGGCGGCGGCCAAAAGCAGAAGAACGGCTTGTATCCTTTTAGTTCCGGCCACGATTTTTATTTCCGTCCATCACTTCCATTTGAGCTTGCCGTTTACCGGGCAATCCCTGCCCGGGGTGCGCCCCGGGCATTCCAAACACCGCAGGTGTCACCGCAGCCATTGATAGACGCCGACAGTTCCACCGCCCCTTCCGTCCTTGCTCCGGTCAGCAGCCATATCGACGTCAGGACGACCAGCAGAATCAGGCAGCTCTGAGCGCCGAACTTTCTTCCGTCGTCTTTCATATGATCTGCCTTGAGATGCCCCCGGGGCAGACTGTTGAAATGGTTGTTCAGAGAGGGAAATGCCGTTGGCCGTACCGTTTTGAAAAACGGTACGGAAACCAAGTCTGTTTGTCAATTATTTTAACAGTTATCCATCCAAGCGGCGGCCTTCTCAACTCGACAGGTTGAATCCTGTGTTGCAGACGGGGCAGCCCCGGATTTCCCGTTTCATGAGCACGCCGAATCCCTCTGACCATTTCCCTTACCGGTAGTCCTCGCGGACGGGATAAAAGATGTCAAGGATGAAGCAGTCCGTCAGCGCCCGCCCCCGGTGCTTTGCCGCAGAAGAGATTACGATGACATCCCCCGGTTCGATGATCCGCGTTTCACCGTCCACGGTCATCTCGAATGTGCCTCGGATAATGGTTGTCACCTGTTCATGCGGGTGGGCATGATCCGGCAGCACAGCCCCGGAGGTGATGTTCCAGTAGGAGCAGGTCGTGTGATCCGTATGGACGAACCGCGCCCGGAACCCCGGGACCATTTCTCGTTCCTTAACGTCGGACAGTTTGATGAATGGCATGATGGATTTCCCTGTTCGTTTTTCTCTCCCACTGCTTCCTGCTTGATTTCGCTTAAACCGCCGGGAGAGAATATCACTCACTTCTCCGCCGACTGTTTCCGCATCTGATCTCCAAGGATCTGCTGGAGACTGGCGACGGACTTGGAGTTCGATGCGCCCTCCACCGTCTTCAGGGCGATGTCCTGGACCTTCTGATAGGCCGCCTCCAACTGCGTCGTCAGGGCGGTGATCCTCTCACCCTGCTCCTTGGCGGTCTTTTCCAAGGAATCGATCCGGGTCTTGAGGACATTGCGCTCGCCCTCATATTCCTTCTTCAGGAGCTCTTCACGGGTCCTGGCTTCGAGGAGCAGCCTTTCCGATGTCTCCTTAACGGCGCGGCCGACGGCTGTTTCCAACTCCTTGGGGAACTGGGCGGCCCGCTTCCGGAGATCATTCAGCTCCGCTTCCTTTTCGGCGATGGCTGCTTCGCGTGACCTCAATTCGTTCTCCAATTGCTCCTTCTTGTCCTTGAGTTCCTTCTCCAATTTGGCCTTCTCATAGGCAAACCGGTCGGTCGCGAGCTGCTGCTCCCGTTTAAAGGCGTACTCGAACTCCTCTTTCTCCCGTGTCTGTTTCTTTTTCTCCGCCGCATCCCGTTCCTTGACGGTGGTGTCGTGCTCCTCCTGCTCTTTTTCCCAGGTTGCGCGGGTGGTTTCGATCTCCTGGCACAGGTCACTCTTTTTGACTTCCATCTCGGCGGTGAATTCCTGGCGCTTCTGATTCTGGGCCTCGATGAGAGCAGCAAGCGTCATGGCCGCTTTCTCGATCTCATAGAGCTCCCGGAGCTCCGTTTCTTTGGCAGCTATGGCGTTCCGGATGGCCACAAACCGGTTCACTTCCCCTTCCATCTGGTCGGCGATCCGGGTCAACGTTTTGCCGATATCTAGCTTCAGATTGCCGATCTCCCCGGCAACCCCTTCCGTCGTCAGAGATTCGGCAATCTGAACGGCCTCTTTGGTCTTCTTCTCCTCGATCTTCTTTTCCGGTTTCAGCTCGCCCGCCTGTTTTTCCTCCGTCTGTTTCAGAAGCGCGTTGTAGGCCTGGAGCATCTCCTGTTTCGTGCTGGTCATCGCCAGCTTTTTATGTTCCTTCTTTTCATCCATATTCCCATCCTTTCTATGTGGTATGAAAATCCTGCACGCAACACATTCGCCAAATTTTACGGAGGCATCAAAGTTATTTCATCTGCATCGGGGTGTTTCCGCCACCGGGGTCGGATCTCTACGTACCACAAAAGGGGAAAAACAGAAAGAGCGTTGACCGTGGGCGTGTCCGGCAATCAGGACAATTGAGAATTTTCAGAATGTAAAGATATCACCTTTATTTCCATAACGCGGCACATGGGTTTTGTCGCCTTTTCTATCGTGACAAGTTCATTCATGGCCGCCGTAACCGCAGCACCGACATGAAGAGCATCGATGGGCGTCATATCGTATTGGGAAGCCAGGCTCACGGCGCGCCGCGTCAGTTCCTGCGAAGAAGGAACATCTTCCGCCGCCTCTTCCAAAAAGGTTTGCATGAACTGAACTTCTTCGTGACGACCCAGAAATGTCGGCTTGGGCAGCACCTCCAGGCGTAGGTAGTCGCTGACCACGAACTGCCGTTCGGGATCATCCAGTGCTTCCAAGGAATGAAATACAATATCGCTTTCGCCTCGAAACGCTGCAATCAAAACATTTGCATCAAGATACGTCCGCTTCGTCATTTTCCAACTCTCCGCGACGATGCCGTACTTCTTCCAGGACTTCGTCTTCGCTCAATAGCCTCATGCCAGACGCGACAGCACGATTTCGTAGAGACAGCAATTTTTCGCCCAACGCGGTACGTGGGATAAATTCTTCACGTTCACCGGGGAAATTCACCACTGTAATCTGCCAACTACCTCTCTCCATACCGACCGGCCACAAAATATGAAACAAAGAAGACCGTTTCATCGTTTAAATAAAAACCATCGCATCTAAAACGAGAATCCCTCTTATTGACATTGAGTATAGCTACGTAATCTCTGCCAGTCAAGGCAAAGCGTGAGCAGGCAAAAGCGTGAGCAACCGACCATTTCGCCCGGGCAAAAGAAATGAGAAAAACGG
>JAPLJX010000226.1:0-1359 GCA_026388375.1 Deltaproteobacteria bacterium | reverse complement strand
GATCGCGAAAAAGTGGAAGGTGCTGCCGGCCAGAACGAAGAGGTGCCATACGGCATGGTGGTACGGCAGCCGGCGCCAGCCGTAGAATGTGAGGCCCAGGATGTAGGCACCCCCCCCGGCGATCACGAGGGAAAGGCCGGCCGGCGTGAGGGCGGCGAGCAGGGGTTTGATGGCGACGACCGCAAGGCAACCCATTCCCACGTAGAGACCGACCGAGGCGATCGGCCACCGGCGGAGCAGGGATACCTGGAAGATGACCCCGATCAGCGCGATTCCCCAGACGACGCCGAACAGGGACCAGCCCCAGGGGCCGCGGAGATTCACCAGCATGAAAGGGGTATAGGTCCCGGCGATGAGAAGAAAGATCGCCGCATGATCGAAGACCCGGAAGAGTGACTTTACCCGGGGGAGCTGGATGCTGTGGTAGAGGGTGGATGCCGTGTACAGGATGATCAGCGTAGCCCCGAAGATGCCGCAGCTCACGATGCGCCAGGCGTCTCCGAACAGAGTCGCGAAGGCGGTCAGGATTCCGAGCGCCCCGATCGCGAGGACGACACCGATCCCGTGGGTGATGCTGTTCGCCAGTTCCTCACGGGGGCTGTACTGGGGCATGGGTATATTATGCATAGGCATATATTTTTTGGTCTTTTCCCACCAGGGGAAACGGTATCGCCGCTTCTGACGGGCGTTTCTATCATCCGGTTCGGGAAAAAGAAAGCGAAATAACCGATCCGGAATGGACGTGCCGCTCAACCGGCTTCCAGGTACTCTTCAAACCCCATCACCCGGTCAATCACCCCGTCGGAGGTGATCTCCACGATTCGGTTCGCCACGGTGGATACCAGCTCGTGATCGCGGGAGGCCAGCAGCAGCACCTCCGGAAAGGCGATGAGCCCGTTGTTCAGGGCGGTGAGCGATTCGAGATCCAGGTGGTTCGTCGGCTCGTCCAGGATGAGGGTGTTGGCGCCGGTGAGCATCATCCTGGAGAGCATGCAGCGGACCTGCTCTCCCCCGGAGAGGACACTGGTCTTCTTCAGCGCCTCGTCGCCCGAGAAGAGCATCCTCCCGAGGAACCCTCTGGCGAAGCTCTCCCCATCACAGGGGGGGAACTGGCAGAGCCAGTCGACCAGGTTCAGGTCGCCCCGGAAGAAAGCGCTGTTCTCCTTCGGGAAATAGGCGGGGGTAATCGTCGCCCCCCAGCGAAAACTTCCGCTGTCCGGTTTCATCTCCCCGGCCAGGATCTGGAAGAGGGTGGTCTTGGCCAGGCCGTCGCTGTCGACAAAGGCGATATTGTCCCCCTTCCTTACGGTGAGGTTCAGGTTATTCAATACGGATACCCCCTGGATCTCCTTGCCAAGG
>JAPLJX010000422.1:7241-15633 GCA_026388375.1 Deltaproteobacteria bacterium | reverse complement strand
CTGACCGCGCTCTCCCGGCGGGAAAGGCGGGAGCACGCCGAAATGGCCCTGCGCCTGGTGAGCCTGGAACACCGGATGGATCATTATCCCAAGGAGATGTCCGGAGGCGAACAACAGCGGGTCGCCATCGCCCGCGCGATCGTCACCGATCCCACGATTCTGGTAGCCGATGAACCGACCGGGGATCTGGACCGCGTCTCGGCCGAAGAGATCCTGACGATGATGGAGCGACTGAACGCGGAGATGGGCAAGACCATCGTCATGGTCACCCATGACCCAAGGGCGGCCCAGCGTGCAAAGCTTGTGAGGCTTTTGGACAAAGGATACATGAACGATGCTCCAGCTCAAAATCCTCTTTAGGAATGCCTTTCACAACAAGCTTCGCAGCGGGCTGACGATCCTGGGCATCACCGTGGCCGTTCTGGCGTTCGGCCTGCTGCGGACGGTAATCGGCGCATGGTACGCCGGCGTCGAAGCCGCTTCGGCGTCCCGCCTCGTCACGCGAAACGCGATCTCCATCATTTTCCCCCTCCCGATTGCCTACGCCGAAAAAATCCGGCAGATCGAGGGAGTGAAGCGCGTCTCCTACGGCAACTGGTTCGGCGGCATCTACATCGATGAGAAGCATTTCTTTCCGAACTTCTGCGTGGAACCGCGGACCTATATGGCCATCTACCCGGAATTCGTTCTCAGCCCCCAGGAGCAGAAGGCCTTCCTTGCCGACCGGAAGGGCTTTATAGCCGGCAGGAAGCTGGCAGCGAGGTACGGCTGGAAGATCGGCGATACCGTCACCCTCAAGGGGACCATCTTCCCGGGAAACTGGGATTTCGTCCTGAGGGGCGTCTATCGGGGCCGGGATGAGACCATCGATGAATCGCAGTTTCTTTTCCACTGGGATTACCTCAATGAAACCATGAAACGGGTCTCTCCCCGAAGGGCGGACCAGGTGGGTTTCTACATGATCGCAGTCGCCAGGCCGGATCTGTCGTCGGATGTGGCGCTGGCTGTGGACAGGGCCTTCAAGAATTCCCTGGCCGAGACGCTCACGGAGACGGAGAAGGCCTTCAACCAGGGGTTCATCGCCATGAGCGGGGCTATCGTTACGGCCATCCAGATGGTTTCCTTCGTCGTTATCCTCATCATCATGGCGGTCGTCGCCAACACGATGGCCATGACCACCCGGGAGCGCATCGGCGATTACGCGATCATGAAAACCCTGGGGTTCGGCGGCGGATCCATCGCGGTCATGATCTTCGGCGAATCGCTCGTGATCGCCCTGACCGGCTGCCTGACCGGGATGATTCTGACGTTTCCGGCAGCCAGGGCATTCGGCCAAACCCTTTCGACCTTTTTCCCCATCTTTATCGTCTCGGCTCAAACGCTCTGGCTCGACCTCCTTGCCGCCTTCCTGATCGCCTTTTTCGCGGCGATCATCCCGGCCCGCCATGCGATCCGCGTCGGCATCGCCGAGGGATTGCGGAGGATCGGATAATGGCCATTCCCCTCTCCTACAGCATGCGGAATCTCTGGAAGCGCAGGTTGACGACCATCCTGACGGTTTCCGGGATGGCGCTTGTCGTGTTTGTTTTCGCCGCCGTCCTGATGATGGCCGCGGGGCTTCAGAAGACGCTTGTGGAGACGGGCTCGGATGACAACGTGGTCGTCTTCCGCAAGGGATCGACATCGGAGGTGATGAGCGGTATCGAACGTAGACAGGCCTCGATCGTGGAAATGCTGCCCCAGGTGGCGATCGGCGGGGAAGGCCGCAGGCTCGTGGCCAAGGAGGTGGTGGTTCTGATAGCGCTTCCCAAACGGGGCGCGGGCAATTCCAACGTCGTGGTCCGCGGCGTCCAGGAGGCATCGATCCCGCTGCGGCCGCAGGTGAAACTCGTCGCGGGGCGGCTGTTCCGAATGGGATCGTCGGAGATCATCGTCGGCAACAGCATCGCCAAGGGGTTCATGGGGGTCGGTCTTCAGGGAACCCTGAACTGGGGGATGCGGAAATGGACCGTGGTGGGCATCTTCGATGCGGGAAATACCGGCGTCAGTTCCGAGATCTGGGGGGACGTGGACCAGGTCATGCAGGCCTTCCGCCGGCCCGTTTATTCATCACTCATTTTCAGATTGAATAACCCGGCCGCATTCCCGGCGGCCAAAACGGCAATCGAGACGGACCCGCGGCTCACGCTCGAGGCCAAACGGGAGAAGCGATACTATCTCGACCAGTCGGAGATGATGGCGAAGTTCCTGCGGATCCTCGGGCTGTCGCTGACCGTCATCTTTTCGATCGGCGCGATCATCGGCGCCATGATTACCATGTATTCGGCGGTGGCCAACCGGATCGGGGAGATCGGAACGATGCGGGCGCTTGGCTTCCGCCGGCGGAGCATCCTGGCCGCATTTCTCGCGGAGTCGCTGCTGCTAGGGGCCATCGGCGGCGGCACGGGGCTGTTCTTTGCCTCCTTCATGCAGTTCATCACCGTGTCCACCGTGAACTTTCAGACCTTTTCGGAATTGGCCTTCAAATTCACCCTCACCGGGCGCATCGTCCTGCAGGCCATGGCATTTTCACTCGTCATGGGCTTCATCGGTGGCATGTTGCCCGCGTTGCGCGCCTCCCGGATGAAGATTGTCGACGCCCTGCGGGCGGTGTAGCGTATGGATCATCATGGATCGCTCAACCCGCCATGCGCTATTTCTTGTAGATTCGGGCGAATTCCTTGTGCATCTCGTACTCCTCACGCCAGAGTTTGCCGAACTCATCCGGCCCGAGGTAGTTGGGGGAATCACCGAAACTCTTGAGCATGTTACGGAGGCTTTAGACCGATCGGGCTTTCCAGATCCCGCCTTCCATGACGATCCGCGTGCTCCCTCCGGGATGGGGCAGTTGTTTGCAGGCGGCAAGGGTGTATTCCGAATCGTGGGGAAGGCGGATACCGAAGCCGTCCGCCGTCCGGAAGGCCTCGGGAAGGATCGTCCGGATCCGTTGCGACCGGGCGGCCGCAAAGAGCTGCGCGGTATTGGAAAATGATAGCAATTCTTCAATGGTTTTCAGGGTAGGGGGCATCAGAATGATCCGGCCCGCCTCGTTCTCCGCCAGCGCGAAGGCGGGCGTCATCCAGGAGGACTCCGTCAACTCCATCCGGTCGTGGACGGGAACCTGCCCCTCCGGGAGGCGCGCCAGAAAGAAGCGGGTATCAAACCGCCGGGATTCGATCTCCGGGGTGATCCAGTGTGCGTAGGGGATGAGAAGATCGGGAGCGAAGATGAGCCCTTCCCGCCGGACCAGCTCCGCCAGGGTGAGCCGTTCCTCATGGAGTTCCAGACGATAGGTGGAAAAGCGGGCGGCCGTTTCCGGATCGGCCAGATCGACCAAGCGTCCGGTGGTATCGCGGGCGAGAAGCACCCCCGCCTCCTCAAAGGTCTCGCGGATGGCCGCCAGGAAAAGACCGAGGGCCGCCGCTTCGGGAAGGTCCGTTTCCTGGAGAAGACGCTTCGCATCGGCCGCACGGAACCCGCCGATGCAGGCCGCAAGTTCCGGGTCCGCATCGGCGTCGTCCAGGCGGCCTCCGGGAAAAACATAGGCCCCGCCCATGAAGACCTGGTCCCGGTGGCGACGCATGAGGAACACCTCATACGGTCCCTCCGTCCGATCACGCAGCAGGATCACCGTTGCGGCATCCCGCGGCGCCTGTTTCCCCTCGCCCCGTCCCCCATTTTTAGAGAAAAGGCTGTCTTTTTCCAATGTTTTCATCTCCATCGTTATTTCGCCAGCAGGCCGCCATCGTTCACCAGGATCTGCCCCGTCATGTAGGCCGAGGCGTCGGAGGCAAGGAAGACGGCAAGTCCCTTCATGTCGTCGCAATCCCCGATCCCCCGGCCCCCTCCCGTCACGAGGGCGACCTTGCCGCTCAACCGGAATAGATCGTACAGTTTCATGCGAACCTCCATCAATGGGATATTGGACCCGTGGAAAACGGGCGAATCTCATGTAAACTTCGGAGATGGGAAATACAATGACGAACCCGGGCAGGGTCTGTTTCATGGTGCCGGAGGTCGGAATCGAACCGACATGCCCTTGCGGACGGGGGATTTTGAGTCCCCTGCGTCTACCAATTTCACCACTCCGGCACGGCGGTGATTATTAGGAGTAGGGATCCAAAATGTCAAGAAAAATGTATTGACAACGCCCAAAATCTCGTGTTAGGAGCTGACTCCTTCAGCGATAGCAGATCGTGTGGGGTTGTAGCTCAGCTGGGAGAGCGCTTGAATGGCATTCAAGAGGCCGCGAGTTCGATCCTCGCCAGCTCCACCAGAATAAACAAGGGGTTAGCCGATGAACGGTTAACCCCTTGTTCATTGTCCGGTCATATTTTACCACTTCTGGAATTTATTTGGGTCATTTTTTCTCTGGCAGATGATCCTGATCACGCCTCCCGGACAGGGTACAGCCGATGATTTTTCATCCTGCCGGGTGATGTCCATATCCGCATCATGCCAGTTTCGCTGCTGTGCCGTGTGTTGGAGGTGGGCGTTGTCGTGGGAGTTCACCGGATCAAGCGGATTCGCCGGAAGCTCGGCCTGCGTTGCCGGCAAAAACGGAAGTTTAAGGTTACGACGGACTCGCGGCATTCTCTGCCCGTGGCGGGTAACCTGCTGAATCAGAAGTTTGAGGCCTCCGCGCCGAACCAGATCTGGCTGAGCGATATGACTTACATCCCCACGGGGGAAGGCTGGCTGCATCTTACCGGCCATAAGGATCTTTTTACCGGAGAAGTCGTGGGTTATGCCATGGCAGAGCGTATGACGAAGAACCTGGTCAGCCAGTCCCTCTTGAGGGCCATAGCCGCCAAGCGACCCGCAGCGGGTTTGATTCACCACTCGGATCGGGGCAGCCAGTATTGCGCCCAGGAATATACCTTGCTGCTTGACCGGTTCGGGATGACGGCGTCTATGAGCCGGAAAGGAAATTGCTACGACGCCCCTATGAAAAGCTTCTGGGGCGTGCTAAAGAACAAACAGATCCACCATTGCCGGTATGCAACCAGACAAGAGGCCATACAGGACATTACAGGGTACATCGAGATTTTCTATAACCGGCAAAGGAAACAGGCCAGGCTCCGGTTCCTGTCTCCCGTGGCTTATGAACGATTGTTCTATGAAAAACGACTGGCAGCATGAAAGGTTATCTCTGCCAGATGGGGTTATTAAAATAACAATTCTAATCGAGGCTATTTCTCCAAGGATGATAAAATGAACCTTAAAGGAAAAACATATCTGTTTTATATAGTCATCTTACGTCTCTGGATTGGCTATTATTTTCTTCAACAAGGGACCAGAAAATTCCTCCACGGCTTTGCCAATAGTGATTGGATTGGGCGGCAGATTGGAGATCTTGCAACAATAGATATATATTCCTGGTACAGGTCGTTTCTCATAACTATCGTTAACCCTCATCACGTACTTTTTGGTTATCTTATAACCTGGGGCGAGATCATGGTTGGCCTTTGCCTCTTGTTGGGTATTTTTACTCGTTTCAGCTCATTTATTGGGCTTTTTATAGTGCTCAATTTTTTCTTTGGACCTGGCATGGCAAAAGGAGGGGCTTCCTTTGCACAGCAACAAACTTTTCTCGTAACGTTGGTTGTTTTCATACTTTCCAATCCTGGTCAAACTTTTGGGCTAGACCGTTTCTTATTCAAAAGGAGGTAAACCTTGGCCGGATATGTTTCATTGATTGAGCATATTCGGCCTTTTTTTGTCATCATTCCTGTTGATCATATTTTCAGAAACCATGATGTTTTTATTGGGTGATGGTTATCGGCGAGATTTGGGAAAGGTGCTATTTTGAAATACGATTTTTGACATTATCGTGATAGTGCCTTATAAGTATTCTTTGGAAGCGGCAAGAGTCCGTGGATGAGCATTTATGGAAGCACTTTCGATAACAGATAGAAACCGAAGCATGGCGAAGGTCTGCGAAAGCTGCCCAATCTGTCGCCACGCCAGAAGAAAGCAGCAGGGGATGGCCTTCAGGTTTGTCAAAACGATTGAAAACAGTATATGTCCTTTCTGTCAGGCATATGAGAAGGTTCATGGAAGAAAGGCCCATGAGCCAGTAAAATATTAGGATTCAGTTTGCAATGGTTATTGCGGTATCCGTCCGCTCTATCAATAGAAATGAGATTTTATGCCCAAGGGCGTGAGGGGTTAAAATGAAAATATTCAACAAGAAAAGAGTCGTTCTTGGCCTTATTGTCATTCTTGTTATCGCCGCTTTTTTTGGATACCAGAACAAAGAATACATTCAACAGCTCCAGATCGGCAGCGCCTTTAAGAGTAAAGCTTTGTGTGCGGCTGTCTTCGTTTCAGGTCGTGACCCGGTTACTACCGAGCGGGAAGATATAGATTTCAACCCACTCTTTAAATTATTCAAGGCTAAAATTGACCGGGCTGAAAAAAGCGTTACCTGCTCGCTTCTGGGGATCGGTCTATTCGAGAAGAAAGCGGTATATGTTGACCAAATGGGTTCCGTGCTCCTTTCTGGTGTCGCCGAAGAGACTATCCGTGCCCGAATGCCGGGGATTCCTCGTCCTGAACCAGCCAACCCTGAGACCATTCCCTGGCCCATGGGCGATCGCATGCCCGACGGCCCGCCGCCCGTAAATATCGATATGGCGAAGATTAACTCAGCCGTCGGCAAACTCTTCATCGAATCAAATCCTGATAAAAAACTCTATACCCGGTCTCTGCTCATTGTCCACAACGGGCGCCTCATCGCCGAGAGTTACGGATCGGGGATCACGAAAGACACCCCTCTCCTCAGTTGGTCTATGGCCAAGAGTGTCACCAATGCCATCGTCGGGATCCTGGTGATGAAAGGAAAGATCTCTCTTAAGAGGCCAGCACCCGTACCCGAATGGCAGAAGGCCGATGACCCGAGGCAGGCCATCACCATGGACCAGCTCCTACGGATGAGTTCGGGTCTGGAGTGGGTTGAGGCTTACGCCGAGCGCCCCGTTTCGGACGTCAACATCATGTTGCTTTTGAAGCCCGACATGGCAGCCTATGTGGCCTCCAAACCTCTGGCTGCGCAACCGGACACGGTCTGGCGCTACTCATCAGGGACGACCAACCTTATCCAACGGCTCGTCCGTGACGTTCTCGGAAACCGGGAGGCCTATTGGGAATTCCCTCGGCGCGAACTGTTTAATAAAATCGGTATGCGCAGTGCCATATGGGAAACGGACGCCTCGGGAACATTTATCGGGTCTTCCTACCTTTATGCAACCGCCCGCGACTATGCACGCTTCGGGCTTCTATACCTGAATGACGGTGTCTGGGAGGGAGAACGGATCCTGCCTGAGGGTTGGGTCGCCTATAGCACCACCCCGACACCTGCCTCCCCGAAAGGCCAGTATGGTGCCCACTTTTGGCTGAATGGGAGCAGGGATTCGAATCCAAAAGACCGCATGTATCCCCAGCTACCGAGCGACACATTCTTTGCCAGGGGCTATCAGGGTCAAACAATCGCCATCATCCCTTCCCACAAACTCGTTGTCGTCCGGTTGGGCATGACCTACGATGAGAACTGGGGAATGGAGCTGTTCATTAAAAACGTCCTCGATGCAATCCGTTGATCCGCCTTCACTACAGGCCGGTGCTTTTCGTCCTCGACATGTTGATGGACTTTTTTACGAGTTCATTCAATCCGTCCATTCCCATAAGGCTGGCAACCCCATTCGACGAAAGGCAATAATCATGTAACTATTTACCCGCATGGGGGAGATATAATGAATACAATAAAAACAGCGCGATTCCACGGATTCATCTTTATTTATGTAGCAACAGCCTCAGCATTTCTCGTGCTCATGGCAATGGATATGGTGGGTCTCGACCGCACAGTTCTTAAAGCCATTTGCAGTTCAAAATTTCTGTATTTACCCTGTGACGATATTAGTTTACTGAAATATTTTTAGGAGAATCAAAATAAAATGCAATCCATTTGGAAATCAAAAGGGAAAAAGTTACATACACGAAATATAGAAGTAACAACATACGATTATGACGGACAAAGAATAATTGTAGAAGGTTTCCTCAAAGATGATCGTTTCCAGGAAACTCATGCGATAACCGGTGAAACGTTTCCGAGTGGTGTCATGCATCACATGACCATACGACTGCTGGTTAATTGTTCTAATCTTTTGATTGAGGATGTTGATGTTGATCTGATATCTGTTCCTCAGGAAGTGTGCCGGGAAACTATCGACTGCCTTGCCCCCATTAAGGGTCTGACCATTACCAAAGGTTTTACGTCAAAAGTAAAAAAAATGGCCAGCGGCAATAAGGGCTGCACCCACCTGGTGGAGCTCACCCTGGCAATGGCCCCGGC
>JAPLJX010000422.1:0-7222 GCA_026388375.1 Deltaproteobacteria bacterium | reverse complement strand
TCTTTCAATTTCTAGTCAATACATGCCGCGCCTGGCGCGAGGATGGCCCCTTTGTTGAAATGTTAAAAAAGAAGCTCAATATGAAATAGACAAAGATAGGACACAAAATTGAGAAAAGCTGTTGACATGCAAACTTCTTCCTGAACTACACACTTGATGAAAATGGGAAATAATGCAAGATATCAGATGGTAATTATCACATGAACACTGACAATTTCCCTCTTTGAACCGCCTTCATTGCAATGTACTATAGGCCAACATGAAATGGAAAATTACTGATCCGCAAATATGTCTTAATCTCATCAGCGTCATTATCCTGCTGGTTGGGTTGGGTAGTGCTGCCTTGATTTATCAGACAGCCGGGGACGATTCAAACAAAGTATTGGGCTACGAAATAATAGGTGGACAGGCTTATCCAATACTCTATGGCGGAAAGGCGAGTGTTCTTACGGATGAGTTCAGCCGTTGGTTTGTCGGGTTATGGCAGGGGAAATCACTTGCATTCACAATATCGTACATTACACTTTTTGTATTCTTTGTGGTTTTCTATTTTGCCAATCACTTACCATCCAATTATAAAAGCAGTAATCGGGAATGAAGCAAATAATTAAAAGAACGATGTGCATGCAGAAATGGGCGCGAATGCTCTGCCTGGTGTTTTTTCTGAGTGCTTCTGTGGGTGCGTCATGGACATTTGGAAAAGAGACATCAAGCGCGACCCCTCTGACCGATAATGAAAAAGCCTGGATCGCCGCGCATCCGACCATTCAATTGGTGCCGGACCCGGAGTTTCGACCGATTGAGTTTATTGATGAAAAAGGAAGTTACGTCGGCATGGCTGCCGATTATGCCCGACTCATGGAACAAAAACTTGGCATCAAGTTTGAGATTGTACGGTGCGCGAATTGAGTAGGGTGCGGGATTAGCCGTCATTCTTTTTCAGTTCAGGCCTTATTGCCCCCGCGCCCCTCATGCCCAGCGTTACTCTCTTTCGATACGAAATAAACAGATTAAGGTGAGCTGATTTCTCAAAAGGGGGGGCCGCTCCACCTCCCTTTCCCAACTGCATCGCCAGTCCCAGCTTTTCGATGAAAAATATCCCTTGACAAGAAAAAACAGCCCCCCTTATACTTCCAGGCATCGAAAGCAATACCTTATCAAAATAATGTAAGTAAATAGAGGAGGTATCGCAATATGGATATGAAATTCAGGGATCATTTCAGCGGACTCTGGAGGAAGTATTTCAATCATGCTGAACTACCTATTACCTTTTATTATACGGATGAGGAAGGTCATGCCGGGATTCCTAAACCAGGTTCAATAAACCGTTGCATCATCGGGGCTCTGGTCAACGTGCGGGAGGGGACCTCGTACACTTTCAATGTCGAATCGGTGGGCTGTTTCGGTGGGAAAAAATATCTGGGCTTTTCGGACAGACTGGCTCCAAATTTTGAATACTTCCTGTCCTGCGGGATACCCGGCAAGGTGGCGGGGGAGCGCTACAAGAAGTCACCGGAACTGGTAACCGAGCTTTTGGAGCGCTGGCCTAAGTTCAAAGCTCCGGCCCGTTTCATCGTCTTTAAGCGTTGGGATAAGCTGGAAGCAGCGGATAACCCGGAAGTGGTTATCTTCTTTGCCAAACCGGACGTTTTATCCGGCCTTTATACCCTGGCCAATTATGATGTGGCAGATCCCAATGGAGTGGTGGTTCCCATGGGATCGGGCTGCTCTTCCATAGTGCAAAATCCCTATATAGAAAAAGACTCCCCACAACCACGGGGAGTCATAGGGATGTTTGATTCTTCCGCCCGTCCCTTTGTTGCTCCGGACGAGCTTACCTTTGCTGCACCCATGGGCAAATTTGCTACCATGGTAGGAAACATGGAGGAAAGCTTCCTTATCACCAATACCTGGAAAACAATGATGAAGAGGATGAAGTAAGAGTTAAAATTCTCCATAATTTGTCATGGTGCGCAGCGACGTCATCAAAACTGGCGTTGATCTTGTCCGCGCACTCTCTCGATTCCGCGTAAACCATCGGTCGTGCTGCTACGATTTGAGTCGTCTTGTTTTCCAACCCGCACCTCCTGTTGTTATCGATGTGCGACCATCAGGTCAAACACACCCACCGCCGGTCTGATGCGAGTTCCGCGGCGCTCACGGTCGTCCGATGCTCGATGCCAGTGATCTTCTGCCCGTTGGGCTTATCAGATTCGTCCAGGAGCGACGATCAAGCCATACCCTTGTCCTGGCCGATGAGATCGTTGATTTTAGCCCTTCACGATCCATCATTGTATATTTCGACTGCCGGGATGACATCGATTTCCTCTGCCATGGGTCGTTCCGAGGTCTTTCAGGTCCGCCATCTTCGATGATCATGATGGGCAGAAATTGGTGGCTCGTATGATCTCACTCCCCACCCGCCAGGAAAAAGAATTCTGGTTCATCCGCTTGATGCCTACTTCTTTTTGTAATGTTGCATATCAAATTCCATAAATCCATTAAACATTTCATTTGGTTATATTGTATATTCGTGTAGAGTGAAGGACTATTAGCCTGACGCATAATAAGCCATCAATCTAATCACATCTCGCTGGATATTTATTATCCAACTGTATACCGGGGAATGGATACATCCTATCCATTTATCTCTCATAAAAAATAAAAGTACGCTATGGTTAGTCGAGATATGTCTTTCGACATCAAAGGCTTATGGAGTAAGAAACTCTTGGTTTAGTTTTTGCATCCGCACATGACCGAGAAGTAACCTAAGCTTGATACGCAGAAGAAAGAAGACGGGATGATGCGGATCGCACACTTTGAAACTTCGACCAACATGGGTGGTCAGGAGCTGCGCATCTTAGATCAAATCCAGTGGCTACTGAGGGAAGGCCATTCGGCATGGCTTCTCGCACGCGTGGATTGCGCTATCTATAAGGAGGCGATCCGACGAGGACTTCCGTCCTATCCTATCCCATTCAGGGGATCTGTAAATCCGCAGGCCATTTCTGAGTTAGTCAGGTTTATCAAGCGTGAAAAAATCCACATCCTCGACTGCCATAGCTCCAGTGCCATAAGCACGGCTGTCTGGGTTCGGATACTCGGGATACCCATTGTTAGAACGCTTCATGTGCATACCATTAAGACGGACATCATTCACAAGTATTTATGGCGCTATGGAATCGATCAGGTCATTGTTGTCTCCCAAGGAATAGCCGAGAAGCTCGTCGGGTTGTGTTTCGCAGATCGAGATAAGATTTCTGTGATACCAACAGGAATCGATCTGAATCGGTTCAGACCGGACGTGGACGGGAGTTCCGTTCGCAGGGAACTCGACATACCGGAGAGCACCAAGGTGATCAGTAAAATTGGCATGATCCGTCCGGATAAAGGACAGAAATACTTCATCCGCGCTGTAGATCGTATTGCCAGCACCTGGCCGGATGTTCGTTTTCTGATCGTCGGTTCTGCCACGAAACCGGAATTTTTCGAGGAAATCAAAAAGGAAATCGCAGCCCTTCGTCACCCGGATAAGATCATTCTGACCGGTTTTCGGAAAGACATTGAAAAAGTAATTGCGGCAAGCGATGTGATTGTGAATTCCTCTCCTTTGGAGCCGCGGTCCCAGGTCATCCACCAAGCCTTTGCTATGAAGAGGCTTGTTGTGGCGAGCAACAAGGGTGGCAATGTAGAAAGCATATCGGATGGCGAAACCGGCTTTCTATTCTGTTCCGAAGATGCCGGAAGTCTCTCCAAAACGATCCTTTCGGTCATGAACAATCAAACGGGTCAGATTAGAGAGCGAGCTTACCGTACAGCTCTGTCTGATTATGGTAACGATACCATGATGGAGAAGACGTTAAGTGTCTATCGCAAGACCCTAGCAGCGAGGGAAGCACTTCAGCGTCAATTGCATGTTATTGGACCTTTGATGAGAAATGATTTACGGGCAAGAAACAAATGATCATGATGCCTTTCTATCGGTAATTCTTGAAATACTGTGGCACCGCCGCGAAACAAAGCAGCAAACGGAGAAAACAAACCTCACCCTGTACATCAGGAGAAACCGGTCAACTAGACTCAACAAAAGGAGGTCCCATGGACAGCAAACAGGATCTCAAAGAAGAAATTGCCATGGTTGCTTACGAAATCTACGAACAGAGGGGAATCTCCAGTTCGGAAGTAGAAAATTGGTTTGAAGCCGAACGAAAGGTTCTGGAACGACTATTGGTCCGGGAACCTTCCAAAACAGCCCCAAAGCTGTTTCCGTCCAGGAAAAAGCTTGGAATGACGAAGAAGAAAAAAATGTCGGGAATAGCGGTCTAACAATTTACCTAAGACGGAACGTCATGTCCCGATCGCTGAGATCGGCGGACCCAACAGCCGTGCGGAGCAGACGGAACGCTAGCCGTTGGCCTCTAGCAAAGAGAAAGTGAATACATGCAGCGTGTCCTGAGATTCATAGAGAAGACCAACACAAAAACCGCTACAGTCTTCATCATATCCCTCGCGCTGGTCGTGTTAGGGATTGACCTTATCACGGGCAGAGAAGTCCAATTCCCACTTGTCTATGTTCTTCCAATTGGTATAGCGGCATGGAGGAATCAAAAGACTCTGGTGTATGCCATGTGTATAGTATTGCCATTGGTGAGAGGCATTTATGAGTTTCCCTGGCACACCTCAACATCGCTTCCCATTGCCAGCATCAACACCCTTATGGAAATAGCTGCCTTGATGCTGTATTCTTATCTGGTGGATAAAACCGCAACACAAACAAGACTACTACAGAAGACGATTACATCACGGGAACAGGAGATAAGCCGACTGGATGATGTGGCGGCTGAGATCCATCGGCTCGACTATGCTCTTGCGGCTGCGATCCGCGAGTTGGGGAACACTCAGAAGCAGTTCGCAGGCGACATGGCAGCCGCGGAGAGTGACTTGCTGGACGTGCACCTGGCCATGCTCAAGGACGTCGGGTTTTGGGACAATTGCAGGCGGCGCGTGCGTGAAGACCTAATCAAGGTCGAGCAGGCGGTTGCGGAAGAAGTCCGTGACTTGGTAACGACGCTGGAGGGGTTGAAACAGAAATTCTGGATAGAGCGCAGTGCTGACATCCGTGACATTGGCCGTCGGGTTTTGCGGAACATCAGTACCATCGACGAGGTGTTGCCCAACCAACTGGTGTCTCTCCCGCCAAATACGATTATCGTTGCAAAGGAGCTCTTGCCATCCGATATGCTGCAATGCGATCGCAACAATCTGGTGGCCTTGGTCACGGAGTGCAATGGTCCCGCGTCGCATGTTGCAATACTGGCACGGATCAGAAACATTCCGGTGGTCAGCGATATCAAAGATGTTACCTCGCTGCTGGAGACGGGCGACTACTTGCTGGTGGATGCGGAAGCCGGCATCGTCACGGTGGCGCCGACCAAAGTGCAGGCGGCAAGCTTCGTGGCGCGCAAGAGTCAATATGCGTCGCTCGAGCCCACCGCGGTACCGGGACCGGCCCAGAATTCTGCCACGAAGGATGGGGTACGCATTCGGTTATATGCGAATATTGGCAGAGCGGATGAGGCGCACCTTGTCCTGGAGTATAAACTGGACGGCGTGGGCCTGTTACGGTCCGAGTTTCTCTTTTTGGATGTGGAGCAGCCGCCTGACTTGGACACGCAATTTGCGGCCTATTCTGCAGTGGCGAAAATGCTCAATCCGCATCCCGTCGTTATTCGTACTATGGATCTCGGCGGGGATAAGATTCCGCGTTTCAATCGTACAGAAAACGAGATAGCCTTCCGGATGGGCAAACGCGGCTTGGCGTTTTCCTTGACCGAAAAGACGATGTTCCGCACCCAACTCCGAGCGATCCTAAGGGCCGCGCAAGGGGGCGATGTGCGAATCATGTTCCCCATGGTCATGAGCGCGGCAGACCTGAGAGAGGCGCGCCATTGGGTCGACGAGATGATCGAAACCGACCAACTCGCCAAGCACCCTCCCATTGGGGCCATGATTGAGACCCCCGCCGCAGTGTTCAATATCCATGAGATCGTGAAGATCGCAGATTTTGTATCCATCGGGACCAACGATCTCGCCCACTTCATTCTGGCCGCGGACCGCCAATCGCAGGAATCTTCCGGCGTGCTTTCATTCATGCATCCATCTGTGTTGCGGGCAACAGACCAGGTGGTCCGTGCTGCCCTAAAGCAAGGGGTAGACCTAACCGTGTGCGGAGAAGCGGCGGGAAATCTGGCGGGCGCTTGCCTGTTGGTGGGAATGGGTGTCAGGAATCTTAGCATGAACCCTTTTCAGGCCGCGCGTATAAGTGACATTTTACAACAGTTGACTCTCGAACAGACAGAAGCCGCCTTTAGGGATGCCTTGGACGCCACGACTCCGGAGGACGTCCAGCAGATCGTCGCATCTGCACTTCGCGGAACAGAAGTGTAGTTCAGTAAGACCAACTTCTTTCGTTACCATTAAGCTTTGGTTGTAACGCACTCTGCACTACCCAGCCCAACAGCCACCTCGACACACCAACGGCCAGAGCGCAATATCGCTCCGGGCATTGCCGCTTCTCGTTAAAGGGAAGATTACCCAAGAAATGATCACCATGCTCTCAACGTGGCGGCATTCCGGATTCCATGTCTTCTGCGGAAACTGCATCCTGCCCAAAGAAGATAAGGCGATGGAGAATCTGGCGAGGTACATCATCCGGGTATTCTTCCAGGAACGTATGACCCATCTGGATAAGGAGGGAAAGGTCGGCTATACGGCCGCCATGGACGGCAAGAGAAGCAAGTCCTTTATACCCATGAATAATTTCCATTTTGTGTTCATGTATCGTGAACAAGGACTTGTTGATGGTGTGGTCATAGGGATTTTATAGACTACATTACAACTGGTAATCATCACCTCGATTCAAAATCGATAACCGCGGACTTGTAGTTATACGTAAGATATCTGGATTGCTGGCCACATTCTGGATGCTCAGATCTCCGGTCGAGTGGTTAGCAAAGTATGATTCTTCTGTTTGAGCCATGACATCCCCGCACCATCCGGCAAGTAGGTAGCGGGCAATCTACCATCCCTTTGTAACCGATGTAAAATAGTGACATAAAAGTCCCTTTGACATTCATCCGGTCCTGGTTTACGATCCTCATCATCGTTCACAATGAGGGGCAACTCCACCGTGTGCTGGACCCCTTTCTTTTCTGCCGGCTGC
>JAPLJX010000002.1 GCA_026388375.1 Deltaproteobacteria bacterium | reverse complement strand
TCGGGGTCTATGACCCGAGGCTCACAGAGATGTTCGCCGGCGTCCTGAAGAACCTGGGAACGAAACGCGCCTTCGTGGTCCACGGCGCGGACGGCCTCGACGAGGCGACCGTCACGGGGGAGACGCGGGTCTCCGAACTGAAGGAGGGGCTGGTCACCACCTACAATATCGATCCGGTCGACCTCTTCGGTGAACTCTTCCCGGCCGTCGACCTTCTCGGCGGAAACGCGGAAAAGAATGCGCGGATCACGCGGGAGGTCCTCTCCGGCGGCGGCGGGGCTCGCCGGCGGATCGTCGTCCTGAACGCGGCCTTGGCCATCGTGGCCGGGGGAAAGACCGGGACGCTCCGCGATGGAATCGGCGTGGCGGAGGTATGCATCGACAGAGGCGCCGCCCTGCAGAAACTCGATGCGCTGATCGCGAGGAGCCGCAGTTGATGGAATCACCCTCCATTCTGGAAAAGATCGTCACCGTCAAGCGGAAGGAGGTCGCCGAACGGAAACAGACGAGGCCCCTGCCCGATCTGGCGGCGGCTATCCGGACCAAGCCCCCGGCCCGTGACTTCCGACGGGCCTTGCAGGGCAGCGCTTGCGCGATCATCGCCGAGATCAAGCGGCGCTCTCCCTCCCGGGGCCTGCTCCGGGCGGACTTCGATCCCGTTCGGATCGCCCTGGAATACGAAAGCCACGGGGCGGCGGCCATCTCCGTCCTCACGGACGAGACCTTCTTCGGCGGAAGCGACGCCATCCTTTCCGCCGTCAGAGCCGCCGTCTCTCTGCCGCTCCTCCGAAAGGAGTTCATCATTGATCCTTACCAGATCCATGAGACGCGGGCGATCGGCGCCGATGCGCTGCTGCTCATTGCGGCCATCCTCACGGAGGCGCAGCTTCGGGAATACCGCGAACTAGCCGCCTCGCTGGGGCTCGCCGCACTGGTCGAGGTCCATGACGGCACAGAGTTGGAGAAGGCCCTTGGGGCCGGTGCGGAGATCATCGGGATCAACAACCGGGACCTGAAGACCTTCCAGACGGACCTGCAGACCACCCTGGCGTTGGCGCCCCTCATTCCGGCGGACCAGATCGCGGTCAGCGAAAGCGGGATCCGGAACCGGCAGGATATCGAAACCCTGACGAAGGCGGGGATCCGCGCCTTTCTGATCGGCGAGACGCTCATTGCGGCCCCGGAGATCGGGCCGAAACTGAAGGAGCTCCTGGGAAAATGACCGCTGCGCAAAAAGTCGAAGATGTCACCCTGAGCTTGTCGAAGGGTGAAGAGGAGTCATTGATATCAGGACAAAATCCGAGATTTCTGACTTTTTGAAGGAACGGTAACCATGACACAGATCAAGATCTGCGGGATCACGCGAATCGAGGATGCCCTCTGCGCCGCCGAGAGCGGGGCGGATGCGGTCGGCTTCATCTTCCATGAGGCAAGCCCCCGATACATCGCACCGGAGCGGGCGAAGGAGATCATCACGGCCCTGCCTCGGGGGATCGCAACGGTCGGTGTCTTCGTCAATCGGAAGGCGGAAGAAGTGGCGCGGACGGTCGAGGATTGCGGCCTCGACCTACTCCAGCTCCACGGCGATGAATCGCCGGAATACTGCCGACGGTTTCCGCCGGAACGGGTCATCAAGGCCGTCTTTCTCCGAACGCCCGAAGACCTCCGGGCGCTTGACGCCTACGATGTCCTGGCCTTCCTGGCGGATTTCCGGTAGGCGGGCCGTTACGGCGGAACGGGGAACCGGGCCGACTGGGGGCTCGCCGCAAGGCTCGGGAAGACTCACCCCCTGATCCTTGCCGGCGGTCTCTGCATCGAAAACATCGGCGAGGCGCTGGCGGCCGTCGCCCCCGATGCCGTGGACATCAACAGCGGCTGTGAGAGGGCGCCGGGAATCAAGGATCACGAACGCCTGCAACGGATCGTCGGCCTAGTTCGCCAGGCGGACCTTCCCGAACAAAAGGCCATCTTTGCAAGCCTAGGGGAGAAGTGCCGCATTCGGGGGACATGACCGTATTTCCGTAGGAAATGCGGATCGTGTCCCCCGAATGCCGGAAGCCCGGAGGGATCGGAACATATCCCCGGAACAGAAAGGAATAATGCCATCATGAAACGAACACAGCCGGACAGACACGGCCATTTCGGGATCTTCGGGGGGCGCTACGCGGCGGAGACGCTGATGCCCGCCCTCCTGGAGCTGGAGGCGGCCTATCGCGCCGCCCGCAAGGATGCGGACTTCAAAAAGGAGTTCGCCTTTTATCTTCATGAGTACGCGGGGCGGGAGACGCCCCTTTATGAGGCGCGGAGGCTCACCGAGGCCCTCGGCGGCGCGAAGATCTACCTGAAGCGGGAAGACATGAACCACACGGGTTCGCACAAGATCAACAACACCCTGGGGCAAGTCCTGCTCGCCCGGCGGATGGGGAAGAAAAAGGTGATCGCCGAGACCGGGGCGGGACAGCACGGCGTGGCGACCGCGACGGCGGCGGCGCTCTTTGGGATGGAGTGCCGGGTCTTCATGGGCGAGGAGGACATCCGGCGGCAGGCCCACAACGTCTTTCGGATGAAGATCCTCGGCGCCGAGGTTGTCCCCGTCGCCGCCGGGACGGCGACCCTCAAGGACGCGATGAACGAGGCGATGCGCGCCTGGGTCACCACGGTCCGGGACACCTTCTACGTCATCGGCACCACGGCCGGTCCCCACCCCTACCCGATCATGGTCCGCGATTTCCAGAGCGTCATCGGCCGGGAGGCGAAACGGCAAATATTGAAAAAGGAAGGGCGACTCCCCGATCTCCTCATCGCCTGCATCGGCGGCGGGAGCAACGCGCTGGGGCTTTTTTACCCCTTCCTCGCCGACGCCGGCGTGGCGATGACCGGCGTCGAGGCGGCAGGGAAAGGGCTCACCACGGGGCTCCATGCGGCGAGCATCACGGCGGGACGGATCGGCGTCCTGCACGGGAACAAGACCTACCTCCTCCAGGACGGGCACGGCCAAGTCCGGGACGCTTACGCAATCGCCGCCGGCCTCGATTATCCCGGCGTGGGCCCGGAACACGCCTGGCTCCATGACACCGGGCGCGCCCGCTACGTCGCCGTCACGGACGATGAGGCGGTGAAGGCCTTTGTGACCCTCTCCCGTCAGGAGGGGATCATCCCCGCCCTCGAAAGCGCCCATGCCGTCGCCCATGCGATCAAAACGGTGCCGACCATGGGAAAGGACAAGATTGTGATCATCAACCTCTCCGGCAGGGGTGACAAGGATGCGGAGACCATCTCCGAGAGAGGGGAGGTAAAGGGCTGATGGGACGGATCGAAGAGAGATTCACGGCGTTGAAAAAAGAGGGACGGAAGGCGTTCGTCGCGTACCTGACGGCGGGCGACCCGGACCTTGAGGCAACGGAGAAGCTGATCCCCGCCCTGGAGGCCGCCGGTGTGGACATCGTGGAGATCGGCGTCCCCTTCTCCGACCCGACCGCGGACGGCCCCGTCATCCAGGCCGCCTCTCAGCGCGCCCTCAAGCGGGGAGCTACCCTGGAGAAGATCCTCGCGATGATCTCCGAGCTTCGTCGGACGAGCGGGATACCGATCGTCCTGTTCGGCTACTACAACCCGATCCTCAGCTACGGACCGGAACGGTTCGCGGCGGACGCGGCGGCCTCCGGCGTGGACGGCATCCTCGTTGTCGATCTCCCCCCCGAGGAGGCCGACGAGCTGCGCCGCTTCACGGATCCGGCGGGGCTGGCGTTCATCACCCTCATCGCCCCGACGACCGATCCCAAACGGGCCCGGAAAATCCTCCGGCGGGCAACGGGATTCGTCTATTACATCTCCGTCACCGGCGTCACGGGAACGGCCGTCCCCAGGCCCGACGATGTCCGGCGGGATGTAAAGCGGCTCAAGGAAATGACGGCGCTTCCTGTCGTCGTCGGCTTCGGGATCTCCACGCCCGCACAGGCGGCAACCATCGCCCCCCTGGCTGATGGCGTCGTTGTCGGAAGCGCCCTGGTCCGTCTGATCGGCGACAAAGGTGGAAGCGGCGACCTCATCCCAGCGGCCGCTTCTTTCGCAGCGGAGATCCGCCAGGCGATCGACGACGCCTGTCCGGGTCTGGGGAAGAAGTAACGCGTTGCAGTCCCCCCACACCTTTGGCCCGCGCCGCCCTGATCTCCTGTTTCGAGATCTTTGAAAAACGCGCCATTTGTCATTGCGAGGAGGCCAAAGGCCAACGAAGCAATATCATAACCATTCGATAAACCATGATATTGCTTTGTCGCTCCGCTCCTCGCAATGACAGGAAGGGCAGAAACTCAAAGGTCTCGTTTCATGAAAAGGCATCAAAGGGCGGCAATGGCCGTAGCGGCGTCAAAACCGCTTTTCACGCAGTCCCCGATGCCGATGCCGCGATAGCTGCAGCCGATGAGAAAGAGCCCCCGGTGCTCTTTTCGTTTTTCGTCGATGGCCGCGATGCGTTCCAGGTGGCCAACAGTATATTTGGGCATCCCCTGAAACCAGCGGTATACCTTGAAAAAGACCGGCTCCGCCGAGATGCCGATCATCTCCCTCAGCTCTTCCCGAACGGTGACAAGCAGCTCCTGGTCGCCAAAGGATACGAGTTCCTCGTGATGACCGCCGCCGACAAAACTTCTGACGAGCAGGGTGCAGTCTGGCGCCCGGTGCGACCATTTTATCGAACTCCAGGTGCAGGCGTTTATTCTTCGGTTCTCGACGCGGGGAACGATGAAGCCGAAGCCGGGCAGGGGCTTCTTGACGTCCACTTTCCGGAAGGCGATGGAAACGGTTGCCGATGATGACCAGGCTATGGCAGACAGCCTGCCGCAGAGCTCTTCATCCATATCGCCGATGATCTCTTGGGTTACGTAAGACGGGGTGGCGAGCACCACGGCATCGAAATCCATCGTCGAACCGTTGCCGAATGTCAGGCGGTAGCCGCTTTCTTTCTTCTCCACCG
>JAPLJX010000318.1 GCA_026388375.1 Deltaproteobacteria bacterium | reverse complement strand
GCACTCATTTGCCCACAATTATTCACTATCAATCAGGCAGCGCCGCCCGGATTGTTATCTTATCCAGTGCATCCCTTGTTCCGATACCGGCCTCGATGTGCCTCCGTTTAAGACTTATTTCCTCTACTATTAAATCGCTTTTAAGCTCAAAGTTATCAACCAATTTACAGATAGCCTCCTCCAATGTTTTTTTCGCTTCTGTGATTTCTTTACGATCCATTACCATTCTCCTTTCGCTTGGTTGTCTGTAACTTTCAACGATCTGTTGTCCTTGGAACATAATTCATTATTTTACTTTAAAGGGCTTGATGACCAATTTAGTAAGATACCCCTTCCAAGCACTGCTACGTTCATTTGCTATCTCTAAGACTTCAATATCAAAAAGATATGAATTGAAGTGAGCTTTAAGAATTCTCTGGATGGTACTTCTATCATCAGCGAAAATTCCTATAGTGATGCCGGCTTGATTAAGGAATTTGATATGCCATGGCCAATAAAATTTCGGATAAAGACCAAATGAATCTAAAACCACAAATTCCATTGTAAGCTTGTCGCCTACTTTCGCGGCTTTTTTCTTTTTTGCTACAATCATTAGTATTATAGGTTTCTTGGGATTGTAAGGTTTTTTAAATTCTTTTATGAGAGATGTTTTATATTCTCCTTTTCTAATTTCGTTTTCCACGTTTGAAATTAATCTGCACTTTATTTTGCAAGTATTATAATCGCATTCTACTATTCTTGCGTCATAACTCATGCCATCCGATAAATGCTTTATAATGACGTCGGAATATGTGAAGGGTACAGTACCGAGAGGATAAGAGGCATTCCGGGGGTATACATAAACTTCTTCTGGATTCTTGACTTTGGGTATCCAGAGGTTGACAGACATGCCTGCAAATGTGCCCCCTTGATGCCCATATACAGAGAAAATAAAGCCGCTTCCTTCTTTAAGGAATCGCTGAAAATCTGAATCCTCTTGATAATCATTGACTGTAATAACGTCTTGAGGCGGCTCTATTTGAGTATCGTTTCCGTTCTTAACTTCAATCATCTTTGAATTGGCAGGATATTTCTTAATTGCTTCCAACATTCTTTCTTTTCTTTTTTCTAAAATCTCTTTTTCTCCTGCGTAAAGCCCCACTTTATCAACAACTTTTCCATAAGCCTCAATTTCTTCAAGACATTCTTGATATCTTCGTTTTCTTTCCAATATGAGTGATAATCTGTTAATCGGAAACTTCTGTTTTCGCCACGTTGAAAAATGTTTTTCACATTGATGATCGATTCCGTTTAGCATTACTATCGCCTTCCTGTACAAAGATATAGCTGCCTCATGATTTGTTTTGTCCAAAGTCTTTGCTTTGGTTATAATTTCTTTTGCCTCCCTTTCTATAGAAAATAATGTATTTTGTTCCGCCCAGTCCACATTTCCAATAGAAGCTTTTATGTTTATGCATTCTAATTTTTTGCTTTTGGTAAAGATTTGTTTTATCTTTGCTGAAACCTTAGCTCCATGATCGATATCAAAAATTAAACCGTAGTTTCGTGGGTCAGAAGATTCTATATCTCCAAGATGTTCACCCGATTGGGTTGCCACTCCCGAATAATTAATGGTATCTGTTTTACTCCCCCTGATTAAATTTAGGACGTCCCCGACTTTGCATTGTGATGCTAAGCTCTCATTGACATTCTTTAATTGCCAAGTGAAATTATAATGACTATCAAACTCTGGAAGAGAGTCATCAATTTCAACGGATATCCCACTGCCATCAATCTTAATGGCCGGCGTCACTACATGAAGCATCCTTAAAAACACTTTTGCAGTTATTTCGGTATCATACATGCTGTTATGCAGATCGCTTTCATTAAGTGGGACACCATAATGAATCGCCGTTTCTGATAGTTTCGGCCATTTCCATTCATTTTTCCATTCAAGGAATTCAACTTCCACGATGTTCATATTGGTCATCATGGTGCAAAATTTTTTCTTATTGCTAATAAATGGAACAAATTGCATCTCAAAGGAAATGTTGTGGGCAACGAATCTTTCTGCATCACTACAAAATGTTTCAAAATCAGAATCCATGCAAAAATGATCAGGATAGGTGCCATCCCCCCGTTTTTCCGTAATCACATCTCTTGTCAGCCCATTGACTGCAATAGCTTGTGGATCAAATTCTTCAACGGGATAATAGTATCGGTTAAAACGGTCGATCTCCGTCATCTCATGAGTATTAGGATCTATTTCATATTTTATAGCAGAACATGACAAGACACTGCATCCTGCATAAAGCCCATTTGTTTCAAGGTCAAAAATAATGATTCGCGTCTTACTCTTGACATCCAAAAACCTGTCAATTTCTGGCTTGGTATGTTTGCGAATAAGCGAGTAATATTTGACAACTTCCATGGGCCTGTCTCCTTTTATAACTGTTGATCTCGGAACATAGGATGGTTGCGGGTCGCTGTTAATTGGTACATATTCTAACCCCAACAATTTGGTGGTTTTTATTGGCTGGACATTATTAGATATCTCTCTTCCACCCCGATGATATTTAAAATAGTAGAAAATACCGCCAATTATCATCAAGACGATTAATTCAGGGATTCCAATCCCGAACATTTATTGACATCCTTTCACAAATAAATCGTGTTCCCCATCTTCCTCAAACATAAATACTGGAATTGTCCATATATTTTCTTTCTTCTGCCGGCGAAGTCTGCTGTGAGGCAGGGGTTGCATTCTCGAAAAGCTCGTCCGTGTTCATATGGATTAGACCTCCTTCGTTCGGCGGATAAGCTCCAGAAAGTCTGCTTCACCAATGATTCGCGTGTGCGCGCCCCTGTTAATGTTCTCCTCGGCCTTCTTGATCTTGCCGGTCTGACCAAACTCGCGAGTGTCTCCAACCACAAGGAAGTCAAGTGTTAGCGACGCAGACGTCTTGTAAGTTCCACCGAGGGTTTCGATGAGGGCTTTCGCTTCTTCCTTTTCCATTTTCATGTTAATCAGGTCACCAGTGATGCACACTTCCGCGCCGCGGATGGTTGTAATGGGGTTTCTCTTCCGCTCCGCCCAAAACTCTGCGAAATTCCCGACCTTCTTCCGAGGGGTTGGCGGCCGCTTGGGTTCGGGCACGACGGACGACAAGTAGCCGGGGTTGAGGATGAATGGAATGCTATTGTGAATGGGCGCTGCCTGTACCGCCGAACATCGGCAGTGCAGGTAGTACGTGAGAACAACATCCCATGCATTGTAGTACAGCAGGTTCTGAAGGGCCTCTTCGATATTGTCGTGTCGAAAGCGTTTCCATAGTTTCACGGCGATCTTGCCGCCCACCTTGTCCAGTTCGGGGGGACGGGGGAACTCGCAGGTCTCTCCGATCTCTTTCAGTCCCCCCGTCAGGCCATGTTTCTTCGCCTCGTGCATGAGGTCGACGTGGTTCGGATGCGGGTGCACTCCGAATTGGCGGGTGATCTTGGGTTCGTCAAACGTTTTGCCGTTGAACGTCACGATCTGGCGAGCGTGCTGCCAGAATAGCAAGAACTCTGCAGGATTGTCTTGCCCATTGACCCATGAATGCCACTGCTGATCACACCACCACACAATGGTTGAGATTTCCGCATTCGGGTTGGTGAATGATGCGGTCGTTTCGACATCCAAATACACTGTGCCGATCAATGGGGTGATGCCGATGGCGCAGGAGAACGTGCGATTGCAGGTGGAGCATTCGAGGTTTCGGTCAAGATTTTCGGCCTCGATTTCGTACGGCTGTTTGCAAAAGGGACATGCTATCTTCATTCGTTCACCTTCCATTTCCGAATGGCGCTGCGTGTCAAATCTGATGACACCATACCAGTTATTTCAGAAACCAGTATGGTGTCCCCAGATTCCCCAGATTTCCCGGCACTGATCACAAACATCTAAGTGGAACTGCCTTGTGTTTTGCCATTTTTCACAAACTGAAGGCCTGCTTAACCAATCTTCAGACGTTGGCTCCTCGTTTTTTCCCAACCAATAAAAAGGAAGTTGGTCGTGTATGCCACAAGTCCAATTAACAGCCAGTGTGAAAAATGTTTTGTTGTTCTTCAGTGGGACATTGTAAGGGAGAATTGGCCATTCGGGAATCCCTCCTTTTCGGGCAAGCTCGGGAACACGTTCTGAAGCAGATTTTGTCAGAGCTGCACCAGACCATTGTTGCTGCTTTTCCAATAGATACGCGTCAATAATCGGTTCTCCAACGTACATAGCGTTTTTCTGATCGATGAATGCATCGCCATACGCAATACCCGCCCTAATACGAGTGGTAGGAGTATTAATCGTTGCAAAGAGGAGCCATTCCACTGTTTGAAGCAACTCCCGCAAGCATTCGTCAGTGTCCTCACGGGTAAATAGCAGAATTGTGTCGGAAAACCATGCAAGACCAACACTTGAGTTTTTGTCTATGTTGTCGAATGTTGGGACTGTTTCCGGCCACCCGTTTTTATTTATTGAGATTTGGAGTGCTTGACGAAACCACGCAAGCACCTTGTCAACAACCACATCGAGTGGATAGCTTCTTACAAGATCCGAAAATCCGAGTATGTCGCACAAAGCTATCGTGTACCGTCTATATATCAATTTAGTACCTTTCCAGCATAACGAGTGCGAGACGAGCCGCACCCCTTTTGTCACAGGAGACTCAATTGATTGCAGTTCCCGTGACAAAGGGTGCGGAGTTGCCATAGGTGTGGCCCACCATTGATGGTTCGAACCGCCTACAATGAGAACCAATCAATGGTTCAGCTCGCACCCGTTCGCGCCGCCATCACCGGGAGGTCCGCTTTATGGCCGCTCCGGTGTATGGCCTTATAAGGGAGTCACATCTTGAAAACAGCTCTTAACTCCCGAGCTAAGGCACCAAAGGTCGCTCTCACCAAGCCTTTCGGGAAGGGAATATACAAGAGGCCATGTATATTGCTCGGAATACTCGTTCCTTCTTCATAGAGTAAGCAAATTCTCCGTAGACCATACTTCCCTTGAAAATACCCGATTTCATGCATCACGTTTTCTCGGGCGCGTGGTTTTTCACGACCAACGTCATCATCCCCTGTCATAACAATGACCGCATAAGAGCACCTATTTGACTCTTCGGCTAGTTTTTGAAGGATGGTTCGTCCTCTGTTTGGCTCCTGAGCCAACTCTAATATCTTGATTTGTAGGTCCTTTTCAACATAGGCTTGGACCTCTCGCCAATCATTACTTGAACCATGGCTGATGAACACGCTATCTGGTGTTGCAACGTCCTCGAGTTCTCCTAATTTGCTATGGCTCCGAACCTCAAATATGTATTCTAAGTCTTCTTTCAAGTGTTCCATTTCAAGTCTCTCGATATATCCTCTCCCTTCGAAATCCGTTGTTCCGGAACCCTTCGGTAGGCTTCTCAAGGGAAGGTCAGAATAAAGGCCCGGCAATATCTCGCGCAGACGATCTGATATTCTATATGATCTTTCAAAGCACTCCATTACATAGGCTGGGTCATAATAGCGGCCCGTCTTGGACAGGATAGCACCAACGATCTTGTAAATACCAGCTAACTTCGCAAAGATTAAAGGTATTTCGCTTTGGAAACCTTGGTCCGGTTCTTGCGGAGCTAATGTTTCATAGAATTCAATGCCAGCTCCGGTAACACTCAGTGTTCCGTCGTCGCCGCCCATTGTACCGTCAACGTAACCGGCTTGCTGTAGGTATGTATCGGCAGAGTCGAAATCCTTTTCCTCTAGTTTGACCAATTCTTTGATTTTTCTCACAACTAGGTCATTTCCTGTCACTGCGTTGTTGCTAATCAAGACATCAAGGATTCTCTCAGCATTGATTACTATCTTGGATCGTCTTGATGGCATCAATTATCCCCCTCGTATATTCTTTTCATTGACCTAACACCAAGGTCACCGGGAGCCGGATTTATTACAGAGAAAGGGGACAGATCTATTTTTTCATTTTGCTCGGTCTCTCTTGCCCCCGAAATTCCACCCGTCTTGCAATTTTCTTCTCGATCTCGTCCACAAATCTTGAACTGCCGGTCAACTGTCCCCGTTGTAGCGACTGACGGATTAAGCTCCATTCCCCTTCGGGAATTGACCCTATTATCTACTTCGCATGGATTTCCAAACAGCAGGAAGCGATACTTCTCCGGCAACGGCCTGTCCGCCTCGATAAAGCGGACAATCTCCTGCTGTTCCTGTTCGGTCAGTCGTGGCATAAAAATTTTCTCCTTCGCGGTGTCCTACCCGGTTCAGGCCGAGGGGCACTATAGAAAAATATAACGGTCCGCATCACTTGAGAGCTGGGCACCGGCCCCGCGAATCAGGTGCATGCGGTGGTTCGGCGTTTCCGTATGTCCCGAATGAGCGCACCCGAACGATCAGAGCTTGGGCAAGTTTCCGCGGGGGATATGACCTTGTACCAGGGCTTCAATCTAAACATCGGTTCTTCCTCATTGCTTCACTTTCAGTTTGCTTAGGATGCGTGCGAGAAATTCTTCGGCCAATACGAGCAGTTTGTAGTGAAGTTGTTGAAAATGGCGTGCGTCCGTTGGGTGTTCAGCGAGTCCCAGCCAATGGAACTTCGCGGCCAACTCCGCCCAGGATTTCTGAATGTCCTTTTCCTTACCGTGATCGGCGTCGTGCCGAGACCACTTGTTTCGTAGGTGCTTGATGCACCAGATCAGGTCACAATCGGCGTCAGTCAATGGGCCCCCGTGCTTGTCGAGGAACCGGAGATTGTCCTTGCCCGCTCCCTCGTAGAAGATGAAGTACAGGCAATCGACCACGTCCGCGAAGCGGGATCGGTCAGTCGAGGAGAGCCATGGCAGGTCATTGAAGACTATCATCAATCGCGTCGTCGGCTTGAAGATCTCCACGCCGTACGCGGATGTCTTCCCGGCTTCGTTGCACTGGGTCACTAACTCCAGCACTCGACGCCCACGTTGCACGGTCTGAGCGGTTGGAGAGACGATTGTCATCGCTTCCGTGTCGGTCTCGTCTTCGATTGCATCGTAGGCAAGCAGTTCATCTTGCTGTGTAAAGGGAGCGCTTAACACCCGTTTGTCGTCGGGTTCCTCCTCATCGTCTGGTACCTCGATGAAGCCACTGACAGTATCCGCAATGTCGAGCAGCTGCTGCTCCGCAAGGTTTAGACTGCCCCTCAAGCGGGCCGCGATGTCTGGCGCGGGATCGGCGGCGAGACGTTCCGTGGTATGCCTCACGAATGCGGTGTAGGTGATAGGTGCTTCGAAAAGCCGCGCAGAAAGCATCTCCCGCCGAGCCAACAGGCTGATATCGTTCATCCGGTTCGCCAGCCCGATGGAAGCTACGTCCCAGGCCAACGTAGCCTGTGAAAACTGTGGAATGCTGAACTTGATTGTGTCCAATGCGGCAACACGGGCGGATAATCCCTCAAAAACGGATGTCTGCGAACGCATCATCTCTCGAAACGTCCGGTACGGCGCGGTGATGCTTTCGCTGAGAGAGCGCATCTGAGCGATCTGCTTTATCACGTCGTCAATAATACGCGACGGGCGGGCAAACTCATCGAATAGACGGTGTTCCCGTTGCATCGCAGTCATCATCTGGGATACAGCGGTCAGGTGTGCCGGGGGCTGCATCGCTTTGGCGATTTCCGCGATAGTCGTGATGTGCGGTGGCGTTTGAATCGCCTTCGCCAGTCCCTCAAGGTACGACAGATAAGCCGGCGACTGGATCGCCCTCACAAGATCGGCCATCGCCCGGCTGGGGGCCAACGCCCGTTCGATTAGTGCGCGGTTTTCAGCGGCTTTTGCCAGTATTTTGGCTATATTGTCAGAATTGTTCATGATCCTCAGTCACCGTTGCAAGCAGTACCAGATTCTCGATCGTTCAGCTTGGATCGCCGAACGCCCCGCGGATGAGCGGAGTGCCAACGACTAAGCTCAGCCGCACTCAGCGACACATCACTGGGCTTCAATGAGCCGAGCAAATGCCTGGTGGCGCTGAGTGTCGGCCGCAGCGCCTTGTTGGGCCGCAGCTCACGTATCCAAGGATTCATCCCACTCCGCCCCCATTACCCAGGCGAGGGCTGACATTCGACCACTTAGCAACCCCCACTCAAAGTCGTCCCACCCAAGATTCTTCCTTCCGTACTTCTTCTCGAGCTTCTTCGCAGCGGCCATAGCCATTCGCAGGATGGGCTTCTGCTCCTCCGTTAATGGCTCCTCGCCACTGCGTATTTTCTCCAACCAAACTTGGTGCCTGTTCCACCAGACCTTGTCCCAAAACTCGTTGTTGGCCTTCAGGATCGCCTTATCGTTCCGACGTAGGAGGAGAGGCCATTCCTGACCAGGATTCTCCTCATCAGGAAGCCACTCAACCTTATCACCACTCTCAGTATAGCCGATTCTATGGCCATTTGGCCCGACCTCCCCCGGTTTGACCGGGTCAGTGGTTTCGGCCTTTGTGCGCTGGCGCCTGAATGGTCTGCTGTGCTCGCGATTAAACTCCCTGTTGAGCTCTTCAATCTCGGGCATCAAATCGGAATCAAATCGCGCAATCTCAATACCCGCTTCGCGAAGGCGCAATTCTCCACGTCCGCGTATCCTGTCGTTTGGATCGAGCACCCCAATTACGACACGCTTTATTCGTCGTTCAATTATGCGGTCGGCGCAGGCGATCTTCGGATGATTGCGTGACGTGCACGGCTCCAATGTCGTAAAGAGCGTTGCCCCTGCCAACGTCTCATGGGGGAGCTTTTTCTCTAGAAGGGTGAACTCGGCATGTTCGCCTGGAGTAAGCTCTCCACGGAACGCTCCCCCCAAGGGCTTACCCGCACGGGCGATGACCGCACCAACTTTCGGTGCGATCTTGCCAGACTCGCTTTTTGACTGTCGTGCGAGTGCTATTGCTCTCAGCATTAGCTCCCTATCCGTCTGCTTTGGTTGCTCTTCTCCGTAACGCGCTACTTTGGCCATTGGCATCTGCTCTCCTGTGTCATCACCCGCAATTTCCTTGCGGCCCAACATCAGGATCAGCGGGAGCCCGATTTTCGGGTGATCTGCTGCATCCACTCGTTGGACCGCGTCCCTCATGCGCTCGGATATCCTACATCGGCCTTCGGCCACGCCAGCACCGTCGACTCCTTTGCCGCCATCCATCGATTGCCCTCGTACTTGGTCAGGTACGCCTCAATGCACTCATCCGAATCATCGAGGAAGTCACCGAAGAGCTGTGCACCAACGTCATCCTGGAACACTGGCACGAGCACTGCGTGCAATGATGTCGCTGTACGCACGAGCACGATCATGCCCCAGTTGACACCGCTCGTCCGACACATGTAGACCCTCCTGTCGACCGCAGTGCCCCTCAGCGTAGAATCGCCATCCAGGACGGGCCTCACAGCATGCATGAGGTTTCGAAAGTACTTACGCGCGCTGGTGAGCACGTCAGGCTTCGAGCGACCTACATTCGCCAAATAGAACTCACCCAACACATCTCTACCAAGGAGGTGGCCACCGGGTGACAGGGCGTAGCGGTAGCCGAGCATGTCGAACATGGTCAGGTGAGCGGCCTTGAGAAGCGACACCAAAGCAGGGATGCGGAGGTCCTTCTCAACAAGAATCTGCCAATGTGCATCTGCAAGGGTCATCGTCTCGGTTGGGTCGATCTTGAGCGCGAGTCGCACGGGGCCTGACTTTCCATCAACCACGAACGGAGAGTACTGCTTTGGTACTGGGCCCTTTGCCACGAGGTAGTGTTCGACGCGCCGACCATCCACAACGACCTGTGGACGGAGCCGCTTCGACAGATCGAGATCGGCGAGGACTTCGTCGGGCTTGTGCCCTCGATGCCTGATGTCGACAAAGTCAGCTTCGAACATACGGCCGTAGAAGTTGTCGACATCCTTTCGTTGTACGGTCCAGCGCGTCGATCCCGGGAATGTGGCGTTCACGATATGCGCCCTGCACAGTTCCGTCTCTTCGTCCTGAAAGAGGATGGGGCAATAGAAGTGGTTAAAGGGCTTGCCGACCACATCCCTGAAGTCGGCGCGCAGATAGCGAACTCGTCCAACTAGCTGCTTCTCCATGCTCAACCCACGTCTCTTGTAGCGGTCCAACGCCAGGCAAAAATAAATAGGGACGGTTCTAATTATTGACTGATTATTTATTTCTCCACTCACCACCTAACGACAAGCTAACCGGCGCGCAGCTTTTTTGCAGGTCCGGTTGTTCGGCTGGTTATGCGTGACGATTTTTCAACAAGGCGCCCTGCGACAAACTTATGGAGTACGCTGGCAATCAACGTCTGGTAAGGGATTCCCTCCTCCAGGGCACGGGCCTGTATATCCATAAAATCTGGAGAGGTAAGCCGGATATTTACGCGCCTATCTTTTATGAAAGTCAGTTGGGCAGCGGAACGGAATTTTTCAAGCTCGGCTTTCCTCCTCTTCGGCTAAAATGATACTAAGCTCTGGACGGTTTTTGCACAACCATTTTTTTGCCTTTCCGCGTATCATATGGCCTCGATGCATCGGGCGGAGGTGCGTTCAGCTTTTTCGGTTTCCTGGCGGACAGTTTCTTGAAGTTACCGCCCAAGATGACCGGCTTTCCGGTCTGGGCCTCAATGTCCTTTCGCGTCCTGCCGGCCACTGCCCCGCCGTCCCGGGAGTCCTTCTTCAGCGGCGCCATACCTTGTGAATCCCGGTCCCGGTGCAGCTCCGTGGTGGTTGCTTCGGCCAGCATGGTCAGGATCAACTCGATGTCGGTCATGTGATCACGGAGGTTCTCCCGCTCCAGGTCTTTCACCTGCTTGTAATCCTCCACATTCAAGCCAAAAGCCCCCTGCATGATCTCATTGGTCAGGATGGCGAATTCCAGACGGGTCGCAGCGCCACGGTCTTTCCATTCATCGGTCAGATCCTGCCGCACGGCGATGCCCCGCAGCCGCTTGTCAATCCACTCCTTGGGGTAGCCCTTCTTTTCGTAGAGTTCCTGAATCCGGCCCATGGCCAGCTCGGGGTTTTCGATCTCGTCGATACGCTCCTTGCCGACCCGCGCCA
>JAPLJX010000030.1 GCA_026388375.1 Deltaproteobacteria bacterium | reverse complement strand
GCACAGAAGGTCCTCTCCGGCGAAGTCGACAACGCCTTCGCCCTGGTCCGTCCTCCGGGCCATCACGCGATGCTCGTCGTCCACGGCGCCCGCGGCTTCTGCAATGTCAACATCGAAGCGATCATGATCGAATACATCCGCCATCATTACGGACCGAAACGGATCGCCGTCGTCGATACGGACTGCCACCACGGCGACGGCACCCAGGACATCTACTGGAATGACCCGGATACCCTCTGCATCTCCATCCACCAGGACGGCCGGACGCTCTACCCGGGAACCGGTTTCCGCGACGAATTCGGCGGACCCAACGCCCTCGGGGCGACCGTCAACATCCCGCTCCCCCCGCAAACCTCGGATGAGGGTTTCCTGATGGTCCTCGACCGTGCGATCCTGCCCATCCTGGACGCGTTCAAGCCGGATCTGATCATCAACTCCGCCGGACAGGACAACCACTATACCGATCCGATCACGAACATGCGCTTCTCCGCGCAGGGATACGCCCTCCTCAACGAAAGGCTCGCCCCGGACATCTGCGTCCTGGAGGGGGGCTATTCCATCGAAAAGGCGCTCCCCTATGTCAATGTCGGAATCATCCTGGCCATGGCCGGACTCGATTACAGCCATGTCCGCGAACCGGATTACGACCCTCTCTCCCTCCGCCAGTCGTCCGACATCACGAGGGCCATCGAAGAGGAAGCGACTGCGGTGATGGGCCTCTGGAGGGACCGACACGAGATGAAGAAAAGACTCGTCGGCGCCAACCGCTACGTGAAGCGGAAAAAGTTCATCTATTACGACACGGACGGCATCAGCGAGCGGCAGGAGGAGACGGTCCGCGTCTGCGACGACTGCGGCGGGCTCGTCATGATCGAGTCGGTCGCCGATACCGGAAACAGCGTCTTCGCCGTCATCCTGCCCGGAAGGTGCTGTCCGGAATGCCGGAGCAACGGGGAGATGTTCTTCGAGAGGACAAACCGGGGAAAACACCTCCGGGTCTATTTTCAGGACCGGGAACGGGGCGTCTTTCTGGTCAAATGACGGCACCCCTTCACTTCCCGCCCGCACCGGACATGACGCCATGAAACAGGTGCTTATTCACGACCCTCAGAACCGGCACTGGATGCAATTCACGCGTCCCCGGGCCATCCTGCAGGCCGGAACCCTTTCCGACGTCATGCCGCTACTGACAGAGGTTCAACAGCTTGTCGGGCGCGACGGTCTCTACGCCGCGGGCTGGATCGGGTATGAAGCGGCGCCGGCCTTCGATTCGGCCTTGCGCACCCGTTCGGCGACCGCCTTCCCGTTCGCCTGTTTCGGCATCTTCGGCCCGCCGGCCATCCTGACTGCGCTTCCCGCCGCCGGACATCTCTCCGGAAACCCGACATGGCATCCATCCGTGAGCCGGGCCGAATATGGGGCCGCCATCGCCCGGATCAAGAACCACATCGCCGCCGGCGATACCTACCAGGTCAATTATACCCTTCGCCAATGGAGCGATTTCCGGGAAGATCCCTGGGCGTTCTTTCTCAAGACCTGCGCCGACGCCCGCTATGGCGCCTTCGTGGACGCCGGCCCTTATTCCATCTGCTCCGCTTCTCCCGAGCTGTTCTTTTCGCTGCAGGGTAAGCGGATCTTCTCCAAGCCGATGAAAGGAACGGCAGGCCGGGGGAGGAACTCCGCCGAGGACCGGGAAAACGGCCGCTGGCTTTACCATTCCGAGAAAAACCGGGCGGAAAACGTCATGATCGTGGACATGGTCCGCAACGATCTGGGACGCGTTGCGCGCTATGGCAGCGTCAAGGTCCCCCGTCTTTTCGATATCGAAAAATACCCGACGGTCCTGCAGATGACCTCCACCGTTGAGGCCCGGACGGCCGCATCCCTCCCGGAGATTCTGAAGGCGCTTTTCCCTTGCGCTTCCATCACGGGCGCCCCGAAGGCGAAGACCATGGAAATCATCGCCGCCGTAGAGACAACCCCGCGGAACATCTACACCGGCACGATCGGTTGCTATGGCCCGGGCCGCCGGGCCATGTTCAACGTGGCGATACGGACCACGCTGATCGACAAAGAAACCTCCCGGGCCGAATACGGTGTCGGCGGCGGCATTGTCTGGGACTCCACCACGGAGGAGGAGTATGAGGAATGTCTGACCAAGGCCAGGATCATTCTGGACCCCGCTTCCCCCACCCCTTTCGATCTGCTGGAAACATTGCTCTGGACCCCGGAGGAAGGGTTCTTCCTGATGTCGCGTCATTTGGACCGCCTGCGGGACTCCGCTCTCTACTTCGACTATCCCTATGATCTGCTGTCCAGGGATGGAGCAGTGGAATGCCAAGCCGCGCCGCTGGAGCCGCCCACCGGCCGTCCTCTCCGGGTGCGGCTCGCGAAAGAGGCCGTCCCATCCCGTGACCCCTTTCTCTTTCACAAAACGACCCGGCGGGAGCGTTACGAAAAGGCCAGGACCTCCTACCCGGACTCCGATGACGTTCTGCTGTACAACGAAAAGGGAGAGGTGACGGAATCCTGCATCGCCAACGTGGTGATTCTCCGCAACGACCGATGGGTAACGCCGCCGGTACGCTGCGGTCTTCTCAACGGCACCTACCGCACGGAACTTTTGGAAAACGGGGAGATATCGGAAGAAACGGTGAGCCTTTCGGAACTGAAAAAGGCGGAAAAGATCTTTCTGATCAATTCCGTCCGCAAATGGCGGGAGGCTTTACTACCCGCAGAAGATCGGATTATACCTAAAGACAATCGATAACCATGGGGGAAATGATGAAACTATCACGAAAAGAAATAACGACAGCGCTGGAGGAATGGAATCATGCCTGGGAAAACCATGACCTGGACGGTGTGATGAAACTTTATCATGATGATATCCTTTTTGAAAACTGGACGGGGGGACATGTTAAGGGAAAGGAAGCCCTCCGAAAGGCATGGACGCCTTGGTTTATCAATCAAAATGGGTTTCGGTTTATCGGTGAAGATACATTCATCGATGAGCAGGAGCAGAAAATTCTTTACCGGTGGCAGTTCGAAGGTCCCTCTTTTGAAAAAGGCTATGAAGGAAAATTGGAAAAAAGGCGAGGGGTTGACGTGATCCACTTTCAAGACGGCAAGATTATTCAAAAACTGACCTATTCCAAGACTACTTTGGAAATAGAAGGGAAACGGGTTCCTCT
>JAPLJX010000331.1:1617-2246 GCA_026388375.1 Deltaproteobacteria bacterium | reverse complement strand
TTGCCTTCAACTGCCTGCCCCACATCGATGTCTTTATGGACAACGGTTATACGAAGGAAGAGATGAAGATGGTCAACGAGACCAAGAAGATCATGAACGATCCTTCGATTGCGGTCACGGCGACGACGGTCCGGGTGCCGGTTTTCTACGCTCACTCCGAATCCATCAACATCGAAACGGTGAGGAAAATTACCCCGGATGAGGTCCGGAATCTTCTTTCGACGGCGCCCGGCGTCCGGGTGGTTGACGACCCCCAGTGGAAGAAGTATCCGCTCGCGATTGATGCCGCCGGCCATGATGAGACCCTGGTCGGAAGAATCCGGGAAGATGAATCCATCCCGAACGGCATCAACATGTGGGTTGTCGCGGACAATATCCGGAAGGGCGCCGCGTTGAACGCCGTTCAGATTGCCGAGATTTTAATCCAAAAATATTTATGAGAATCATCGGGGGAGCGGCCAGGGGAAGGGTGGTCCGTCTTCCCGCCGGAAGCCGTATCCGGCCTACCGCCGATCGGATCAAGGAATCTCTTTTTAATATTCTCCATTCCGTTGAGGGAAGTTCTTTCCTCGATCTTTTTGCCGGCAGCGGGAATGTCGGTCTGGAGGCGCTGAGCCGGGGGGCGCGTT
>JAPLJX010000331.1:540-1601 GCA_026388375.1 Deltaproteobacteria bacterium | reverse complement strand
TCTGGTCCGTGGGCTCCAAGGGAACCTTGTTCAACTCGGTTTCGCGGCCAGGGCGGAAGTCATTGCCGCGGACGCCGAGAGGGGACTTGGGCGTCTCGTTCAAAGGGGGGACCGGTTCGATATCATTTTCGCCGATCCGCCGTACGATCAGGGTCTGGTCATGCAGACGCTGGCGTGGCCCGATATGAGAAAAGTTCTGGCAGAGAATGGAATCATCGTGCTCCAGCATTCGGCGAGAGAAAAACCGGAGGGATTGGAGGCGCAGCCATGGGTGGTAGCGGATCAGAGACGGTACGGTGACACGGTGTTGTCCTTTCTTAAGGGGACAGATTTCAAATCTGTCCCCAAAACAATGGGAATAAACTATGAAGAAGATAGCGGTATACCCCGGTTCGTTTGATCCGATCACCAACGGTCATGTGGACATCATCAAACGCGGTCTCGGGGTGTTTGATGAGCTCATCGTTTTGATTGCCTACAATCCGAACAAGAAGACGCTCTTTTCCGTGGAGGAAAGGGTGGAGATGATCCAGGAGGTGATTCGGGACTTCAAGAATGTCCGTGTCGACAGCTTCGACGGACTTCTGGTGGACTATGCGAAAGTGGCAGGGGCGAACGTGATTCTCCGGGGGCTCCGGGCCCTTTCCGATTTTGAATATGAGTTTCAGCTTGCCCTCATCAACCGCCGGTTGAACCGTGACGTCGAGACCATTTTCCTGATGACCGGATACAAGTGGTTTTATACCAGTTCGACGATCATCAATGAGGCGGCCAGCCTGGGCGGTTCCGTGAAAGGGCTTGTGCCGGAGATCGTTAATCAGAAATTGGTAGAAAAATATTCATCCAAAAGGGGAATCGTATGAAATTGGCATCCAGAATTGCGCTCATCAAACCGTCGCCGACACTGACCATCCAGGCCAAAGCCAACGCGTTGAAAGCGTCGGGAAGGGACATCATCGGCTTCGGGGCCGGTGAGCCTGACTTCGACACGCCCCTGAACATCAAAGAGGCCGCCATCCGGGCCATCCATGCCGGCTTTACCAAGTACACCCCGGTGGGCG
>JAPLJX010000331.1:0-460 GCA_026388375.1 Deltaproteobacteria bacterium | reverse complement strand
GTACGGACGAACTGAAGGATGCGGTCATTGGCAAACTCCAGCGGGACAATCAACTGACCTACCGACGGTCGGAAATTGTGATCTCCTGCGGGGCCAAACACTCGCTTTTCAATGTCGCCCAGGTCCTGTTCGAGGAGGGGGATGAGGTACTGATTCCTTCACCCTACTGGGTCTCCTATCCCGATATCGTCTACCTGACCGGCGCCAAACCCGTGGTCATCAAAACGCGTATCGACGACGGCTTCAAACTTCAGCCCGTGCAATTGGAAGCGGCCATTACGCCGCGGACCCGGGCGATCATCATCAGCTATCCATCCAACCCGGCCGGTGTCTCCTACAGCCGGAAGGAATTGGAGGCGCTGGCCGAGGTGATCCTCCGGAGGGGGATCATGATCATCTCCGATGATATCTACGAAAAGATCATCTATGACGATCAGCCGTTTTACACGCTGGCATCTCT
>JAPLJX010000250.1 GCA_026388375.1 Deltaproteobacteria bacterium | reverse complement strand
CGAGTTTTCGACAGTATTGATTCCCTCGAAGATCACCTGGAAAAAGCATTGCACGATATGGAGCATGATCATGATCGTATCCGTTCCATCGTCGCTTGGCCTTGGATTATTAATGCGCTAATGAATTAGAAATGGAATAAGTTGATAAAAAATGCTTGCATTTTCAAAAAATCGATGTTACGCAAGCACATCCGCCCGGGAAATAGCTCGTACATTGAGTTTGATGAGATAATGATGAAGGGCGGGGCAGGGAAAAGTTGGGTGTTCATATCTTGCAGAACAATCAAGCCACCACCGTTTCAGGGCGCGCTCCTGAAGAGGGGTGGTTTTTTTGTGTCTCCATGTTGTGAAGCCCGCTTCGACAAATCTTAGGAAAGGGGGGCGTACGGATTTGGCAGAAGGCAAGGTAAAGTGGTTCAACGAGAAAAAGGGGTTTGGCTTTATCGAGAATGATGAGGGCGGGGATGTATTTGTACATTTCAGTGCCATTCAGGGCGAAGGCTTCAAGACGCTTTATGAGGGTCAGCGAATTCGCTTTGACATCGAGCAGGGCAAAAAAGGACCTGCCGCGGTAAACGTTCAGCCATTATAAGGAAACCTCTCTAACCGTGGATGTCCCGGTCGCCCAACGCGGCCGGGACTTTTTTTTACCCGCAAATTTTGGGCGTCGCTCGGATATCCGGTCGAAAGATCTCTTCATCGGCATTCCCGAAGGGCGTTGCGGATGAATCGGGAGACGGCAAAAGGTATCATTCCATGATCATGGAAGGCAGATCGATCCGAAGGTTCCGGGAAAGATACAGTCTTCTCGTCGTCCTGGGACCGACCGCTTCGGGTAAGACGGGGCTTGCCGTCCGCCTGGCGCGAAGGATCGGTGGGGAGATCCTCTCGGCGGATTCCCGTCAGGTTTACCGGGGAATGGATCTGGGGACGGGAAAGGACCTCTCCGAATACGGCCGGGAAGGGGAGGCCGTCCCCGTTCACCTGATCGACATCTGCGATCCGGGGGAAGAATTCAGCCTCTTTGCCTTCCAGGACCGTTTTTACCAAGTCTTTCAGCAGATCTCGCAGCGGGGAAAGATCCCGGTGATGGCGGGAGGTACGGGGCTCTACCTGGATTCCATTTTACGGGGATACAGAATGACGGCCGTTTCGGAAAATCGCGACCTTCGCGATCAACTGGCCGGGGAGGGGATGGAGGCCCTGCGACGGCGTTTCCGCCTTCTCTGTCCGAATGCTCACAACACCACTGACCTGCTGGAGCGCAATAGAGTCATCCGCGCGATCGAAATCGCCGAATTCGTGCGGGACCATCCCGGTGCGGCGGTGCCGCCGATCACCGCTACGCCGATGGTGATCGGGATCCGCTGCGGGAGAGAAGCATTGCGCCGAATGATCACCGCCCGACTGAAACTGCGTCTGGAGGCCGGCATGATCGAAGAGGTCCAGCGCCTTCACGACCGTGGGATCGGATGGGAGTGGATTGACGCCTTCGGCCTGGAATACCGCTACATCGCTCTTTATCTCCAGCGGAAAATCACCGCGGAGGAGATGTTTCAGACGTTGAATACCCGAATCCATCAGTTTGCCAAGCGGCAGGAAACCTGGTTCCGGCGGATGGAGAGGAACGGCGTCCGGATCCACTGGATTGAAGGCGCCGATGAAGAGGCCGCGCTTGGCCTGATCACTGGTCTTCCGGAATGAACGACCCTCGGATTAGGGTGCCTTCTCTGCATCCGGAGCAGTATCCAATAGACCAAACCACCCCCTTGGTAAATAACTCTTGACAAGCCTCTTAATTCTGCTAATTTTCCACCGCGGAGAAGAACCGTCCATGACTATTCCTGATTCGCTTCATAGAAGGAAAACACTTTTTCTCGTTATCCTTTTTATCGCTTTTTCTGCTTTCACAGCGGACATTATAGATCTCCGTGATGAGCTTGGCTTCATCTCCTGCCCGTATGACTCTCTGGATAATAATGTCACGGCCGGGATAACGAGCAATTTCAGCTTCAATACGGAGCAGCTTTTCAGCCTGTGCTCCGCTTCCCAAAAATCATCGGTCAATATCTCCTTCTTGCATCTTTTGCCCCTGGGATTCAGGGCACCTCCCTACTGGTCTTAATGGACTAGCCGTAATTAGAGTTCCGCGAAATCGCTAAAAACCCTTGTCAATCTGTGATTGAAGGATAGTGAATCTATCTATTGTCACCAGGGTGCGGTTTGTACGGTAAATGCCTTATTGAATCTTAGAAAATGTATAAAAATGAAGAGGAGAAAAATATCATGGAACAAGCAAAGAGCTTAGATCCAAAAGTAGTATACGGTCCTATCATAGGCAGCCGGTGGATACAATTGACCGCCGGTGTTGTGGCGATGATCGTCATATCGAACTTTCAATATGCCTTCACGCTTTTCACTCCAGGACTGAAACAGACATTTGCGAGTGTGCCCTACGCCCAAATCGCGCTCATTTTTACCCTGTTCATCTTGTTTGAAACATGGCCCGTGCCGCTCGCCGGATATTTGATTGATAAATTCGGTATACGCAACCTTATGCTTGTCGGATCAGTCGGCATCACTCTGGGATGGGTGCTGGGTGGAACAGTTGCAACAACCGTCTTTCACTTATACATATGTTACGGTGCAATTGCCGGTTGTGGAGCGGGTATTATCTACATCGCGACAGTGGCCAATGCCGTCAAGTGGTTTCCTGACAAAAGGGGGTTGGCGGCCGGTCTGACAGCGGCAGGATTTGGCGGCGGGGCTGCGCTAACGCTCATACCCATTGACGCCACCATTAAAGCCCTGGGATGGGCCAGTGCCATGGCAACCTGGGGCGTCGGTCAGGGCGTCATAGCCATTGCAGCGGCGCTGATTTTACGGCATCCTCCCACGGGTTGGCTGCCTGCAAGCTGGACACCTCCCAAAGCGGTCGCGCAAACGCGGAAGCAATTTAACGCGAAAGAGATGCTGACGCAAAACGAGTTTTATATTATGTACCTCATGTTCCTCATGGTCTGCACCGGCGGCTTGATGACCACCGGTAATATGTCACAGATCGCGAAGTCCCTTCATGTATTCGACGCGAAGGTTTGGGGTATTGCCATTGTTCCATTCGTGGCGACCTTGGCAGGAGTGACAAATGCCTTTGCCCGGATCATGTGGGGCGCGATTTCAGACAGATTTGGGCGGGAGTATACGATGGCCTTTGCCTTTGCGTTTGAAGGCGTGCTCATCTTCTTGATGACGCAGATTGCAGACAGCCCGGTAGCGTTCATGGTCATAATGCCCTTTGTCTTCCTTGCCTGGGGTGAAATATACGCCTTGTTCTCGGCGATAACGGGAGACATCTTCGGCCCGAAAAATGCCACCGGTAACTATGGTATCTTGTATACGGCGAAAGGGCTCTCTTCCATCCTTGCCGGGTACGGTGCTGCACTCGTCGCGTCATACTATGCCGGCTCTTTCGTGGTTCCCTACTACATCGCAGCCACGTTCGACATCGCGTCCGCGATCTGTGCCCTTTTAATTTTAAGGCCTTTAATTAGAACAAGAATCGCCAAGGAAGTGCGGATGTATAAGGCAGTGCAAGCAACGTCCTGATGATCGGTGTATATCCTGTAAATCTACAGGATAAAAAATGAAACAAGATCCTTATCTTTAAAATAGGGGGGGAATAGAGGATCAATAAGATGACTTTGTT
>JAPLJX010000478.1:3933-7834 GCA_026388375.1 Deltaproteobacteria bacterium | reverse complement strand
TTTCCGTTTTCACCTTGGTCGGGTTCGGCTGATACTTTCGACTTTGGAAATCCAAGAATTTCTTCAGTCGGCCGGTCCAATAATGAAGGCATGGCCTTTCTCCTTAATATATCCAGCGCTTGGCGACGGTCAAATAGAGTCCTTTGTCAATATTTTATGTGAAAAACACCACCGTTCGAATTCGTCCGCGCGATAGTAACATTTTGACCCGACCTTCCAAAAAACGCAACCTACTCGCTTACTTCTGAGGTTCGCAAGTGTACCCCTGGGTATTCCATAGATAATTTCTACATCATCTGGAGATAGAGCTCGCTTAGGCTGATAAGCCCTGTCGAAGTGTTTAGCCATGATGCCGCCTCCTATTTTTTTTATGAAAATGATATCTCCTGAACACGGCGTCAGGGTAACACGGCTTTTCGAGCAAAAAGATGTCTGCCCGGTGCGCGGTCACTGGTGGTTAACTATGGTCAATATTTGATTCAAAAAATGAAAAATAATGCTTGACAGGTGTTTTTCAGCCATAACAGAGGAACTGCAGGGTTAAAATAATTGAGAAAATTTGATGCCCCGGGGTTCGGGCTGCCCGGTTTGTTTTCATCTCGCCTGAGCTGGTCACTGCTGTTTTCCCTTGACAAGCCGACGTGAATTAACTTACAAGCCAACCAGAAGAGCATACCAGGCAAACAATTTTGAAACCCAAGACGATACTCGATAGAAAAGGAAAGCTTTCAAACCATGGGAGGGAGGCATAGCCATGGCATATAAAGTCGACACAAAAGCCGCTGTTGTTGTTCAATTTAATATTCATCTTCCGGCGGTTATTGCTAAAAAGGAAAAATGGTTTACGGCAAACTGCCCGGTTCTGGACGTCATTTCCCAAGGGGAAACCATCGAAAAGGCAAAGGAAAATCTCGCGGAAGCGTTATCGCTTTTCCTTATTTCCTGCTATGAGAGAGGTACTCTTTCCGCTGTACTGAATAGCTGTGGTTTCAGGCCGGCATATAAATCGATCCCCATCAAAGCGTCTCGACCGGAATCCGATTATATCGATGTTCCTCTTCCTTTCATTATCGACATGGGTAATCCCCAGCGATGCCACGCATAACGCCGGTCCATTGGAAAATTCTTGAGTGTGTTTTTCTGCATGACGGATTCACATTTGAAAGACAGGCCGGATCGCACCGGTCATATTCAAAACCTGGCGTGCTGCGGACGGTAGTAATTCCGGCTTACTCAGAAGTTGATGAAGATATTATCCGATCAAACATGAAGACAGCAGGAATGTCCCGAGACAGATACTTTAAACTTCTGAAAATATGTAAATAATCAATCCTCAATCGGTTTCTATTAGCCCCCCCCCCCCCCGTGCGTTTTTTTGTTCCCTTAATGTGTTGGCCGGGGTGGGTGAGCGAGCATCCGCTTTTTTTATGGCTGAAATTTCCCTCCCCTTTGGCATTAACCGAAGGTGAAATTTTCGCATCAGGTTAGCAATAGGTTAAACAGGACAAGAAAAAGGGGCTAAGCTGTCTGCTTAACCCCTTGATTTGTTTGGTAGCGGGGAGAGGATTCGAACCTCTGACCTTTGGGTTATGAGCCCAACGAGCTACCGGACTGCTCCACCCCGCGTCACTGTTCACGTTTTCCCTGTAGACAGAGATCCTTAAACCAGGATGGGCGAATTGTCAAGGTCTTTCTCATTTCTTGCCGAGGACGCTGTAAACGTCTGGTGGTTTGGCAAAACCGCGGATGACGGGAGAGGGCACTTTTTCCAGATTCACGAAATTGTCCACAATGCGTGCCGTCTCTCCACAGACGAGGATCTGATTAGCCCGTGCGAGATTCTCCAGTCGTTTGGCAAGGTTGACAGTCGCACCGAGGACGGTGTATTCCTTTTTCCGCGGTGAACCAAAAATCCCGGCCATCACATCGCCGGTCGCGATTCCGATCCCGATGGCGATTCTCCTCTCCGCGTCTGGGATCTTTTCATTGATTACGGCGATCTCCTCACGGATGGCCAGCGCGGCCTGCACCGCCCGGCCGGCATCATCCCCACCGCCGACAGGCGCCCCGAAGATCCCCATGATGCAGTCCCCGATATGCTTGTCCAGCGTCCCGTTGTGGCGGAAAATGATGTTGTCGAGAGGCGAGAAGTAGTGGAGATTGAGGAGATCAGAGAGCTCGGAGGGGTTGAGCTTTTCGGACAGACTCGTGAACCCCCGGATGTCGGTGAACAGGACGCTCACGTTCAGTCGCTTCGGCAGCAGGGCCGTACCGCTCCTCTGAAGCTCGGCGAGAACCTGTTCCGAAACGAACTGCTTGAGCCTTTTCTTGATGTTGTACTCCCGGACCTTCGCCCGCAGCTCATCATTCTCGAACGGCTTGGTCAGGAAACCGTCGATCCCCTCGTTGACCGCCTCGATGGCGCTCGCCATCGTTGCATAACCGGTCAGCATGATCCGGGTGATCTCCGCGTTCAACCGGCCAATCTCGATCAGGGTCTCCAGACCGTCCATCCCCGGCATCCGGTAATCGGAGATGACCGTCTCGATATCCTGGCCGTCGCTACGGATGATGGAGAGCGCCTCCTCCCCGTTTTCGGCAAGGACGATCCGGTAACCGTCCCTCTCCAAAACCTTCTTCAGGGAGCGGCGCACCCCCTCTTCGTCGTCGACCACCATCAGACCGTTCATCCTTCCCCCCTTTTGCAGGGGAGCTCGACGGTCACGACCGTCCCTTTCCCCTCTGTGCTCTCAACATGGATCTGGCCGCCGTGTCGCCGGATGATCTCATGGGACAGGTATAGGCCGAGGCCCGTACCCCGGCCGACCGCTTTTGTTGTAAAAAAAGGCTTGAAGATGTCCTTCAGGGAAGCGGCGGGGATCCCGATCCCCGTATCGCGGCACTCGACAGCAACCATAGCGGCCGACAGCCGGCGCGTCGTCAGGGTGATCCGTCCTTTTCCCTCCGGAAGCGCCTGGAGGGCGTTGCGGATGATATTGATCAGGACCTGCCCCAGGTTGGCAAAGTTCCCCTCGACGGTCGGGAGTGCGTCGTCATATGCCTTCACGATCTCCACCGGCAGGTTCTTGTACTGGTTATGAAGCACCCGGAGCGCATCATCGACGGCGCGGTTCATGTCCACCGCCTCCACATAGGTCTGCGTCTGGCGCGACAGGTCGAGAAGGCTCCGGATGATTGCCGCCGATCGCCGGAGTTCGCCGATCGAAAAACGGAGGTCGTCAAGGATTTCATCCCTTTTATCCGCCTGCATTTCCCATCCCGCGATCGTTTCAACGCTGGTCTCGACGAGACTCATCGCCGCGGCGATCGGGTTGTTCAACTCATGGGCGGTCCCGGCCACAAGCTCGCCGATCGCGGCCAGACTCTCCGAACGGATGAGCTGCTGCTGCGTCCTCTCCCTCTCCGCCAGCACCTCCCGCAGAGCCGCCGTCCGTTTTTCAACCTTCCTTTCAAGATCACGGTTCAGCGCCTCCATGGCCTCGTAACTCCGCGCATTCTCGATGGCCGTCGCGGCCTGATTCGCCATCGTCGTCAGGAGCTCCAGATCCTCATCAACAAAAAGATCTCCGGATTTCTTCTGACCGATGGCAATCAGTCCGGCCAACCCCTCTCGCGCAGGGAGTGGAATGACCAGCGCCGCGCCCAGATGATTAAATAGCCGGGTTATCGCCTCCCGATCCGCCTCATCAACCCGGAGCCTCTCCACCGCCGTCCGACTCAAGGGCCGCTTCTCCTTTTTCAGTATACCGATCAGCGAAGCCGTCTCTGCGGATGGCGCCTCCGCTGCCCCGTCCGTTTCTTTTCCGTCGTAGAGAAGAAAAACAGCGCCTTCGGCGATGATGAGATTCACTCTGTCCACCTGCAAGGCCTCCGTAATCGC
>JAPLJX010000478.1:2739-3856 GCA_026388375.1 Deltaproteobacteria bacterium | reverse complement strand
GTAATCGCACCGATGAGCAGCTCCCGGATCTGCGGAAGACTCAGAAGCGAGGCCAGCCGCCCGCTGATCTCCCGGAGCAGCTCCCGGTAATCGTAGCGCCCCCGGAAAAAAAGGCGGTCGATGAGGCTCTGCACCCGCTCCCGAAGGGGGGTGAACAAGATGACGATGATGAGCGCGAGGACCAGGGAAAGCACAAACGAATCGCCGCTGCCGGTGCTGAGAAAGAAGGTGTGGAAGAGAAAGATGACCAGGATATAGAGCGCGGTGAGAATGCCGGTAAGGAGGAAGTAGACCGTCCCCCGGCGGATGAGGGCGCCGATGTCCAGAAGATCATATTTGAGGACACCGAAGGCGAGAAAAATGGCCGGGATGAAGCTGAAATTCCCCAGCGGATAGACAGGAACGCCGCTGACCGGAAGGATTGTGAAGGCGAGCAGAAGGGCGGAAAACCCCAGCCCCCCGAAGATGTACTTGATCCGGTTTCTCTGATGATTGTCCGTGGACTCTTTCATCGCGCGATAGAGAACCGCGAGACAGTAGATGACCGTAAAGGCGACCGCCGCCGAAAAGAGGTGAAACAGCACGCCGGCGCGGGCGATTCGACCGAAGGAATAGTGATGGAATCCGTTTAAGTAGAGATCGGTGGGCACGATGGTCAGAAAAGCGATGCTGAGCAGCCAAGCGGGAACCTCCAGCCACCGTCGTCCGCGGATGCCCAAAAATGCATGTACGAACTGGATATAGATGGGAATGCTGAAGACGAAGAAGAAATGGACCGTCCGGTCAACACGAAGGGCCAGCCGCTCATCGGGCACAATGGAAACAAGGGCCACATCGGCATTGAAGAGGGCGCCGAGGAGGCAGATGCCGGCAAACAGAATGTTCGTCCGCTTCCTTCCGCCCCGCAGCAGTGAAACCAGAGCGAGACCAAGCAGGACGATAAACCCCAGAAGCGGAGGAATGACGTATGCCGATACCGCCTGCAGGGCGTTCGGAACCATCTTTTCTGCTCCCCTGCAAAAGGTTTTCTGCCGGGCGAAGCCACCCGCAATACGACCCCCGGGGGCTTCCGATGTTAGGATCAGCGGCGATCAGAAGACGAAGACGGCGACGGCGA
>JAPLJX010000478.1:0-2674 GCA_026388375.1 Deltaproteobacteria bacterium | reverse complement strand
TTTTCGTCCCAGCTCTCATCGATATCGAAGTCGATGCCGAGCGTGGAGGCGAGCATGGCCGCAGCCAAATCTTCGGCGTAGTCCCCCGCCTGACGCTGAGTCTGGCCGAAGGCGTGATGCTCGCTGATGTAGCCGTATGTGCGCTTGTCGGCAGGGATGGCGCAGCCGACGGATGCCGCCAGCAGCCGCCTCGGTTCATTGCTGCAGCAACGGCTCAGAACGCAATAGGTGATGGCGCCCCCCTTGAGCTCCTTCAGGCCCCGGGCACGCGAGATCACCTGACAGCCGGGCGGCAGGATGCTGGACACCTGCACAAGATTGCATTTTTCGATGCCGGCGTCACGAAGAGCCAGCTCGAAGGAATGAAGCTCCTCCTTGTGGAGCCCCACCCCTTTTGTGAAAAAAATCTGCCTGGGAACATAAACATTCAATGGTTTCTTCTCCTTCAAGCGACACCGGACAAGGCCGGTTCCATATTTTTCGCCGACCCGTCCGGCGGTTTTATCTCAATATATCATGGCTTTTCAGTGAGGTAGCCCATGATTCGATAGACCAGTTTGGCCGCCAAAAAATCGGGGGCGACCACCCCCGGGATGGGGGCAAGCTCCACGACATCGAAGCCCCGGATCCGGCAGCGCTTCGCCGCCTCCCGAACGAGACGCAGGAGATCCCGCCAGGCAAGGCCTCCCGGTTCCGGCGTTCCCGTCGAGGGCATCACGGCCGGATCGAGAACGTCGAGGTCAACCGTGAGGTAGAGATCCCCGTGCAGATCGCCGCAGATCGTCTCCCACCAAGCCCCACCGTCGAGGATGAAATCCGCCGAATGGCTCCGGACGCTATCCCCCTCCATGAATTCAGCCTCCTCGATACTCAAACTCCTTATGCCCGCCTGGATGAGGGGGCAGATGCCGGTGATGCGTCGGGCCACGGAGGCATGGCTGTAAGGCGTCCCCTGATAGGCATCCCGGAGATCGGCATGGGCGTCCAACTGAAGGACGGTAATCTCCGGATAAATTTCTTTCATCGCCTGGACGGCGCCGAAGGAGATGCTGTGTTCCCCGCCAAGCATGACAGGGATTTTCCCATCGGTCGCGACCCGGGAAATGGTCCGGCGGACGGAGTCCACCATCTCGGCCGGTCCGCGGGCATCCGACTCGAGGGGCGGCAGGGTGTGGATGCCGTACCGATAGGTCTCCTTCCGAAGCTCCTCGTCGTAGAGCTCCATGTTGCCGGAGGCCTCAAGGATCGCCCCCGGTCCGCGCCGCGACCCGGACTGGTATGTCGAGGTCAGGTCATACGGAACGGGAATGACGACGAATGTCGCCTTCTTATACACAGTGAACGCAGGTGCGATGCCGCCGAAATTCATGAGGCTCCCCAGACAAGAAAAACGCGCTTCTAACACACCCCCCGACAACCTGTCTACAAATAATATCAGCGGATTTCTTCGCCGGACGGCGGAGTAGTCTTCTCGCCGGCCAAGATACAGGGGGGATTCCCGTTCTCGTTCGCCTTCATCTCGCGGCGAAGATCCCGGATGGTCTTGTTCAGGCGGTTGATCGTCCGGGTCAAGCGGAACCGCTCCACGATCCCCATGAACCCCGTGAAAATGACCCCGGCGAGAAAAGAGAGGAAAATCAACATGTACGTTGGGAGGGATCCCTTGAAGAAATCAAAGCCATGATAGCGGAGGTTGACGGGGGCGGTATTTTCAAGTGAAAAGGTGATGATGAACATGACGAAAATCGCCACGATGATGGTATAGATCACTTTCATCCGCAGGCCTCCCGCTGAAATTTCGTGAAAAAGGGTCTGAGCTCCCGGGCCGTTCCGGAGACATCCAAATTCGTATCGCCCCCCCACCGGGGAACCACATGGATATGGAGGTGATCGTCGATCCCAGCCCCCGCCGCCTTTCCGAGGTTCAGGCCGATGTTGAACCCCTCGGGTTTCATCGCCTCGGTCAGAACCCGGACGGAGAGATCCATAAAAGCAAAGAGTTCCTCTCTCTCCGCAGGAAGAAGATCGGCCAGACGGCTCAGGTGACGGAACGGAACGATCATGAGGTGGCCGCCGGTGTAGGGATAGCGGTTCACCATGATGTAGCCGCTTTTCCCCTCGCAGAGGACCAAGCCATCCCCCAGCGCGGCATCCTTGCAGAGAACGCAGCCCGCGGGCTTTTCCCCCCGGATATAGGCCGAGCGCCAAGGCGCAAAGATCGTGTCCATTCCGTAACCCTCACCAAGACGGAAGACCGTTTCAACGATCATTCCCGAACATCGGAGATCGCTCCGATCATTACCCGGCCAAGACCTCCGCGCACGATTCGGGTGATTATAACGAGATGACGCAAAAAGACAAGGATTATTTCGGCGCGGAGCCGCTCTCGTTTCGTTTGACTTTCCGCGTGACTGAAGTTAGGATGAGACCGAAAAATGCAAGCAGGGGTTGAACATCATGATCGAATCCTCACTCGACAGACTGGCGCAACAGATCCTCGGCCTCGACGAGGCCTCCCTTTCCTCCCTCTGGGAAAAATACAAGAAGCGGATGGAGCATTTCGAGCCCTCGAAGGAGTGGGAAAAGGCGGTCATCATCTTTTTCATCATCAACGCGGTCCGCGCCAAGAACCACATCTTCAACGAGCAGCTACTGCGGCAGCATGAGACCGGAC
>JAPLJX010000339.1 GCA_026388375.1 Deltaproteobacteria bacterium | reverse complement strand
CCAAATGTTTAACGCTTGCCTCCCCGGCGATTTTGGCAGCCTCTTCCGGTGCTGTGTGGTAACTGGAAATATCCGCCGTTATTTTAGCCAGGGATCGGTTGGGCGATAATCCCGCCTGGTCGTGTATCATCTTGATCATGGAAGGCTGTAGCGCTTCGTGAAACAGCACGTCCACTCCCTGTGACTGTTTTTTCATTGACTGGCAAGGCACGGTGTCCCCGCTGACAACCAAAGACCTTCCCTTGTAGTCAAAACGGTAGCCGACCGCAGGGGATACCGGGGAATGATTCACTTTGATCGCAGTGATCTTGACTCCTCCTTCATTGACAAGAACAACCGATGCATCTTCCGCAGAAGATAGGCTGAAGGGTCGGGCAGTGCCGCCTGCGCCTGATGGTGGAAAGGTTGCTGCTCCATGATGCGCCACCCGGTATCCCGCATCAAGTGTGTAAGCACGATTAAATCCTTCAACTACGGTTTCAACTCCGTTCGGGCCGATAACATCCATGGGTTTTGCATGAGAACCGCCTGCCCATCGCTGCAGCATCATCTCCCCCAGATCGGCGATATGATCGGAATGAAAGTGCGTCAGTAAAATCGCATCCACCTTGGCGATGTCAAAGCCCATCAGTCCGATATTCCGGGCAGACCCTTGCCCGGCATCGATAATATACAGGTGATTCCCTGCCTCCACTACGATGCAAGAGCCGACTCGGTTAATATCGGGGAAAGGCGCCCCAGTACCGGCAAGGCCCGCATAAAGCCCGTCGTCGTTCTTATGCGCTTGACGAAGAAACCGTTCCTGGATGATCTTCGTTGCCACGGCCGTGAGTATCTGCTTCTGGAAAACTGCAGCGGTCAGTACGATGATGACAATGACAGAAACCACCCCAATTGTAGCTTTCAGTAAACGCCCCATGGGTTTTTTACCTGAGTTTGTGTTCCGCATTATTCTCTCCAAATTTAATGCCCTGTCTTATTTTTATTCAATAAATCCATCATTTTCTGGGCAGTTTCCGCGCCGGCATTCTGGTTCTGCCCTGTCACGATCGTGCCATCCATGACAACATGGTTGGCAAACATATCTCGGAATGCGGTCTTAGCCTCAAAAAGCGCCCCTGCGGCACGCAGTTCTCTTTCCGGGTGCTGCGGAGTTATCTCAATGCCCAGCTCCTTTACCTGCTTATCGGTAACAGCCGTCATTTTTCTGCCTTTTACCAGGGGATTGCCGTTCTCATCCTTTGCCTGGAGGAATCCCAGCGCCCCGTGACAAACAGAGCCCAAAATAATCTTCATGGAATACGCTTCGCTTATTTTGCGGCCTAAGACTTCAGAAGTCCCCAGATCATAAGCAGCGCCCCACCCGCCTGCCATGTAAATAAGATCATACCGAGTAAAATCAACATCATCTATTTTTAGAGAATTCTTCACTTTCTTCTGGAAATCCGAATCCGTCAAGAATCTATGATCGGAAGGCGTAGATACCGGCCAGTTAAGAGAGAGGGGTTCTATCGGAATTTCCCCGCCATCGATGCTGGCAACGTCTACCTGCATCTTAGCATCTAAAAATTCGTAGTAGGGAACGGTCATTTCAGATGCGTATACGCCGGTTTTCTTGCCGGTGTCGCCGAGAACGCCCCGGCTTGTGGTAATAATCAAAGCCTTGCGGCCGCCCAGGTCAAAGCCCTGGCCCTGGTAATGCGCATGCAACCCCATTGCATTCAAAAGTAAGGGTAGGCCGAAATAAACGGCGAAGGCGACAAGGATAATGACGGCTGATGCGAGAATGGCTTTTGTCATCTTATTTTTCTCCCGATTCCGGCGTAACATAAACATGCCCTTAAGCTAAAGTTTTTTTGTACCACAAAATGTGGGGTGCGGTATCGGTCATGATGGAAGGTGTGTGTCGGATTGGCAAATCTTCTGGCCAGCAATATTCAGGCTTCCGATAGAAGTGATCGTCAATCATTTGCAGATTGAAATGATGTATACCTATCAAAATCGCCGTATGCTTTGTTACAGGAAGCACGCTTCAACCGGGTGAACCGTATTTTATTACCAAGGAAAGAATCGTAATCAAGTTCTTCGGATGAAGTCAACCACGATTTGCGCGAACTCCTCCCCGCAATCCTCCTGAATAAAATGCCCGCCTCCCTTGATTACAACGTGGGGCTGACCCTGCGCACCGGGAATCAGCCTCTGAAAAACTTGCTCCCCACCCCGTGTGATGGGGTCGGAATCGCTAAAGGCAGTGAGGAATGGCTTGTCTAATACCTTCATTACTTCCCATGCCGAGCGGTTGGCAGGAGCGGCCGGGTCGTCGGGAGAGGCCGGAACCAGGGACGGGAATATACGGGCGCCCTCCTTGTAGGCCTCGTCCGGGAAGGGTGCGTCGTAGGCCGCCTGGTGCTCACAGGGAATTCCGGGGTCTCTTGGGAGAACTTTCGCCATGCGAGGAAGGCATCGGGCATCTTCTGGTCTCCGGTGGGCAGTCCTGTGTTGGCCGTCACAACCCGACTGAATCCCCCGGGGTTGTCGGTGAGTAGGCGCAGGCCGATGAGGCCGCCCCAGTCCTGACATACCAATGTAATGTTGATGAGGTTCATATGGTCGATCAGTGCCTGCATCCAGTCCACATGGCGCTGGTAGGTGTAATCATCACGATGTGCCGGCTTGTCGGATCGGCCAAATCCTACGAGGTCAGGAGCCACTGCCCGGAATCCTTCGGCAACGATGATAGGGACCATCTTGCGGTAAAGATATGACCACGATGGCTCCCCATGCATCAAGAGCACAGTGTCGGAACCCCGGAGGCCTTCATCGAGATAGTGCACCCTCAGGCTGCCGCCCTCGCCATCCGGCACACCGAGGTAGTTCGGAGTAAAAGAGTAACCGGGAAGATCCCGGAACCTCTCATCCGGCGTCCGCAACACCTTCATGTCGCATCTCCTTCAAAAATATCCGTCAGAGCGCGCCCCAACTCCGGCTTCTATTGGGGTAGGACTTCTGTCTCGTCATCCATATCACAATTGTCGAAGGGAAAACATCATTGAATTTCATCTGAAATACAGCATTTTTATCGAGGCTGACGTTTTGTGGTAGGAGGAAGTTGTCCACACTTCAATGCACCCACCTGGTCCATACAAAACTTTTTCGAAGCGGTAAACTTCAGAATTAGCGAAAGGGAGCCCTGCCGGCCCTGTGTGCAGCCGGCAGGGCTCCCTTTCAAATAAAAATTGCCTTTATTTTTTCCAGGCGGCGAGTTCATTAGAGGTCCAGTCCTGCAACAGGATGGATTTCCCCCCCGGACCACATTTGTGAATCTGTACCGAATCGGTGCCCTGGTGGCGGTTTTTGTTCCAGGTTATCTTACCGCCCATGCCTTTCCAGTCTTTAAAGGTGTTCAGCTTTTCAATGCAGGCCTCTGTGCTTAAATTCGGTCCCACGAGTTTGAGGGCTTCAACCAGCGGTTCGGCGAACTGTAAGCCGGCCATATAGAAAACCCCCCATCGCTCCTCCGGGGCCAGTCTTTGTGCGGCTTTTTGATATTTAGCAACCAGTGGATCATTGGAGTCCGGAGGGGGAACAAATGCGCCGGTGATCACCCCTTCCCAGAGACCGCCGGTTATTTTGTTCATGAGAGGATAATCGGAAAGCCCGCTGGAGGAAATCCACTGTGGTTTGAACCCGACATTCGCACTTGTCTTTACAGCAATGACCCCAAGCGTTGGGCTGACCCACATAAGGACGGTCTCTACGCCGGAGCTCTTCAGTCTGAGTATCTCGGAGGCGAGATCTTTCGCGGTCGGTTCTACTGGAATCGCTTCGGTCAGTTTCATATTGTAGGTGGCAAGTCTCTGCTGACATCCCGACAGGCCGCTTTTACCGAAAGAATCATTCTGATACAGGAAAGCGATCTTCTTGTGTCCCAGTTTTTCAACCACATATTTTGTAATAACACTCGCCTCGTCCTGAAAAAGCGGATACGAGTAATAGCGATAGGGATCGGCAATGGTTTCTATTTCCCCTTTGGGATCCGAGTTGACCGCAGCGGACCCGGGGGTAACCCAGAGGATCTTGTTTTCCGCAAGGTACCCTTTGACTGCGTTTCCTCCCGCGCTCGAAACGCCCCCGGTGAAAGAGAATATTCCATGGCGTTCCACCAATTCTTTCACGATGGCGGCGGTCTGGGCGGGGTTGTACTGGTCATCCCTCGAAAAATATTTGATTTTTCTGCCGTGAATGCCACCCTCTTCGTTGACGATCTGAAAAAGAAGACCGGCGCCCCTGGCGACCGCTCCCCAAGGCGCCGCGGGACCTGTTTGAGGGCCGAATTGCGCTATCCGGATCTCCTTGTCGTCAAAACCAGGATTTTCAGATAGGGCCTCCGTTGCAAACAAAAAAAAAGATAAAGCAGCCAACAACACGGTGAATAACGTTTTTTTACTTTTCATAAAACTCTCCTCTTTTAAAATTTTTTAACCGCCATGTTTTCATTGAATTGAAATTATATTGAATTGATTGAGTCGAGATCGGGTAGAAAGTACGGTGCGCACATGTTTAGGACAACACCTTCCATTGTTTTCGCCGTTTCCAGCTTCGCGGCAAAGAGACGCCAGACTATACATCACGTTTCCGCAAGCCACTCTCGGAACGGCTCATCCATACCATAATATCGAGGAAACAACATCAATGATTACGAAATCCAGCATATTCGCTGAGGCTGATGATTTGTGGAGGAAGTACGCATCAACCGTTGCGCCACGATGTTGCACGAGAGATGAGGGTAGGTCCCTCGAAGTCGGCTTGCAGGAGCGGGCTTCAAACCGCCTCACGCTGCTTGGGATTGAAAGGTCC
>JAPLJX010000415.1 GCA_026388375.1 Deltaproteobacteria bacterium | reverse complement strand
CGGCGTATCTTTCGGCGGCTGAGGGACGAAGAGTTGATCTGTAGATTGCCGTTGTAAGGGTTCTGCGGCGTTATTATTCCGGCAACCAAATATATCAAAGCGCGATCGCCGTTCTCGGAAAATACGGACATTCCACAGAATTTATTTACATGTTTCATTGCCGGGCGGAAGCAACTTATCGCGAAGGGTTCTTTTTGCCCGGACAAGCAGTGATTCAACAGCCGACCTGGAGCATCCCATGATCCGGCTGATTTCATCGTAGGAGAGTCCGTCAAATTTCTTGAGAACGACAGCCAGACGCTGGTTGGTCGGCAGGTTCAGGAGGGCAGCGAGGATCCTGCGGCTCTCTTCTACATCGATCAGAAGCTCCTCCGGTGATGGGGCGCTGCCGTGACGGAAAAGAATTTCATCGTTTTCGTCAGGATGATCGCTGTTCATGTGCGGATGCAAAAAAGATTGTTTTTGATGCGCCGACTTCAGTGTATCCAAGCATAGATTGACCGCAATGCGATAGACCCAGGTGGTGAACTTTGCCTTTGGTTCGTAGTCCTCGGCCGCCCGCCATACACGCAGAAAAACCTCCTGGGCCATATCCTCGGCCTGCATCCGGTCTCCGATGGAACGATAGATCAGATTGAGAATACGCCGCTGATGGCGCTGCAGCAGGATTTCAAACGCCTGTGCGTCGCTCCGGGCGATCCTGGCCATGAGCGCTTCATCCGACAATGCGTTATCTTCGGCGACTGTCAAATGTGGGTCCCTGGTCGTGACGTTTTAATACCCATTTCCTTCAGGCTTCATGGCATCCATGCTCGTGCAGGTCGCAGGCGATTCCCGAATCCTTCAGGTTTCCCGCAAGCCAACCTTCGGCAACCCTTTTCACGTCGCCGGAGCACCCTCTCAGCACATCGATGCCGCAACCGTTCAATACGTTCACGGCCCCCTGCCCCATGTTTCCGGCCAGCATCATCCTGACGCCCATCTGCGCAAGCGTCTGGGCAATGTTCGATTTGCAGCCGCAATTCGCCGGGGAAGAGACTGTTTCCTCCGACAGGATTTCATTGTTTTCATTGACGGTGAATACCGTGAAGTACTCACAGTGGCCGAAGTGCTCATCCACTCGATTCTGACGTGACGGTAAAGCGATCTTCATGATGTTCTTCCTTTCAAAACAGTTTGATTTTACGCATGCTCTCTGCAATGCGGGCAACTCATTTCATTGCGCCTGTCGCAGTCAGGGCTGAATACCCGTCGGCAGCGCGGACACCGGACCGGCTTTTCTGCCTTCATGGAAACGGGGCCACCTTCGATCTTCAGGATTTTCCCATTGACGAGGACATCAGCGACCTTCCTGTGCGCTTCCCTGATAATCCTGCCGAAGGTCTGCCGCGAGACGTTCATCAGGGAGGCCGCCTGCTCCTGGTACAACCCTTCGAGGTCGGCCAGACGGATCGCCTCGTACTCGTCGAGGGTTAAAAGCACCTCATCAAAAGACGAAGACGCCGCCCCCTCCGGTTGGAAGCAGGTTTTCCCCGGCATGGCGCCGATCTGTCGGCAGCACTTCGGTCTCGGCATAATCTCCCTCCACAGAGTCGATAATAAGCATATGCTCATAATATGTCAAGGCTGAATATCACCTCATTTTTCGGTTTTCAAATTGTTTATGTTCGAAGGGTTGATGTCCCAGTTGCCAGTTGCCTCATAAATAAATGTTACCGAAGGGGGAGAGTTCTAAGGTACCAAAATATACATTGACAAGCAAAAATCAGCCCCCTATACTTCAACTCATCGAAAGTGATGTAAAACTTCAAAAAGCTGAACATCCACTGGTACCAGAGGATCTGCGTAGCTAATGATCATTGATGGGAGACGAATAGTGAATTGTGCTCGCTGTGGACGTGAGATATTGGCAATGGATAGCTATCAGCATTTGGAACAGACCCTGTGTGAGGATTGCTATATCGATATCCGGAATCCACCCAAAGCCTGTGACCCCTGGGCAGTTTACTCCGCCACCCGTTCAAGACAAATCCAGGGGATGAATGGCACCGAGGGTCTTACAGATTTGCAGAAGGCAATTTATGAGTTCATCAAGGGAAAAGGTAAAGTGACCAGGGAGGAGTTAATCGAGCATTTTAATCTGAAAGAGATAGAGTTGCAGTCACAACTGGCGGTAATGAGGCATTGTGAACTGGTGAAGGGGTATAAAGAAGGTGATCGAATTTATCTGGTTCTTTTCAGATAAAAAACAATAGAGTATCAATGTTTTCCCGGCTATGGAAGGGCAACGACCCTGTCAGGTAAGGTTCAGGGAGGCGAGCGCAAGCGAACTACTTCTGAGGTCGGGAGAAACCGGTCTACGACTCAAATATCAAAAACATAAGGAGGAAAATGCCATGGGTGAACCTACGATTTTGGATAAGGCGTTTCATGTGATCATGAAGCGCATGGTGGAAACGGGCCAGGCACCTTTTTATACGGAACTGGCATCTTCTCTCGGTCTTACCGTCGAAGAGGGAAGAAAGACCTTTCACGACCTTTTCAGCTCAGGCATCGCCGGATGGCTGTATCCAAGGACCGACCACATCGTCTCCTTTGCACCCTTCAACAACCTCCCCACCCATTACCGCATCACGATCGACGGCCGGCAGAAATGGTTCGGCCAGTGAGGATTCGAATCGCTGGCGGTCTGCTGGCTCTTCCCTGGCAAAACGGTAACGGTGGATTTCCCCTGCCTGGACTGTGGTGAACCTCTTCAAGTCGTGCTCCAGGACGGCCGGATCCTGAATGAAGAAGCCTCCGGATACATGGCCTATGTGACCGTTCCATTCTGGAAATGGTTTGAAGACGTCGGATATGCCTGAGCGACCATGAACCTCTTCCGGTCGGAAGAGCATGTTCGCAATTGGGCCTCCTTCGCTGAAGGCAGCGACGAAGGCATTACGCCGCTCCCCGATATGATGCGGCTTTTCTCAGGACCCTACTTCAAACGGCGGCTGGATCAGGATTATGTCTCGCACATGCTCGAGTACGCCCGCGTGATGGGTCAAACCATGAAGGAGATCGGTAAAACCGGTCCGTTCTGGAGACGGCAGAAAAAGTGACCGGATGATTTTGAGAATCTGTCCCCTTTTTCATCGTCATTCAAAGAGGCTTACGGATATAATCCTTCAGCCTTACGTGACCCGTAGAACAAAGTAATTTTGAACTCCTCGCAATAACGACTTCTTGACGATCCAGTGTACATTCGTAAAGATCATTGAAAATACCCTTATTCTGCCATTCCGGGCCGGACCCGGAATCCAGAGACTAGCCGTGAATACAGCCTCTCGGCCTTTGCTGGGGTGACGAGGGGAGCTTTCAAAGGGGAGAAAGAGGAGGTCTTTATGTATGCCCTGCAATGGAAAGAAAAGGTCTGCGCCACCTGTCCCTCCGCCGATTGTCTCCTGAAGTGCCAGTACATTTCTTTTGCTCGTCATGACGAGGCCCATGGAGAAATGATGAAGGTTGTCCGGGGGGAGGATTCCCGGGTGCTTCACGAATGCGCCACCTGTTATGCCTGCGAGGAGTACTGTAAAAGGGGTAACCATCCCTTCTATCTCATCAGCGAGCGCCGGGAAGAAAGAGGCATGTTCACCGCCCCCCGACCCATCACCAACCAGTGGAAAAACATGACCCAGATGCAGGGCAAGTACATGGTTGGCCAGGTAAAGGACAAGGCCCTGTCATGCTGCTTCATTCCCGACCTTGGGATCCTGGGGACAGGGGAGATCTTCAAGGACGTGGCCTCGGCCGTCGCCTTCGGAGCGGAATTCATGTGTCCCGCCGTCCACACCCATTTCGCCCGGATGTCCGTCATCAAGGAGCGTCTGCCCATTGTCATCGAGAATTTCGTCAAGCTGGGCGTGAAGGAGGTCATCTGTCTCCATGACGAATGCTACGGCACCTTCACCGCCATCGCCTCCGCCTATGGGATCGATGTGCCCTTCAAACCCGTCTACTACATGGATTTCCTTCTTTCGCGGATGAAGGAAATGAAAGACCGGATCAAGCCCCTCGGCATCAAGGCCGCCTATCAGCGGCCCTGCTCCAACCGCCTCATCCCCGACAAGCATCCCCTGGTCAAGGAAATTCTGGACCTTATCGGCGTGGAACTTCCCAACCGGGAATACCAGGGCGAGAACTGCCTGTGCTGCGGCGAGATCCTTCGCTCCGTTTCGGGTTACAAGCTGGCGGATGATGTTCAGGAACGGAACCTGAACGACATGGTGCAGACAGGCGCCGAATATTGCGTCTTCAACTGCCCGGCGTGCCAGTCCAGCCTGTCGGAGAAGGTCGCCAAGAAGGGGCTGAAGCCGGTTCATATCATTGACCTCTGCAAAATGGCCCTTGGAGAAAAGGAAAGGGGGGTGAGGTAAGATGAGCGATATCCTGAAAGCCCTCATCGAGATCGTCGGAGAGCGGGGTGTTTCCAATACGCCCGAAGAGCTTTGGTTCTATTCGCGGGACCCGGGCGTCCTGACGCCTCACCTGCCGGACTATGTCGTGGCGCCCCGGACGACGGAGGAGGTCCGGAAGATCGTTCTTCTGGCGAACCGGGAAAAGATACCCGTTGTCCCCATGGGAAACGGCATGTCCCTGACGGGTCTTGTGATCCCTTTAAAGGGCGGCATCGTCCTGGATATGAAACGGATGAACAAGATTCTGGAAGTGAATGCCATGGCCCGCTACGCCGTCGTGGAAGGGGGAACCTCCCAGGGGGTCCTGAAGGCCTACCTGCAGGAGCATTACCCGCAACTGCGCCACAGCATCCCCGACGCGCCCCCGACAACGACCATCGCCGCCAACGCCGCCCTCCACGGCCAGGGCCGCCTGACCCAGCAGTACGGCTTCAATTCCGAGATGGTAACCGGCCTGGAGGTCGTCCTGCCGACCGGCGAGGTCTGCCTGATCGGCTCCCCTTCTCTCGGGCCGTACTGGTTCTCAAGGGGGCCCACCATGCCCGACCTGTCGGCCCTCTTTCTGGGCTGGCTGGGAACGACGGGTATCATCACCAAGATCGGCCTGCGCCTTTACCCCAACAAAAAAATCCGGGATGTCGAATTGTTTGTAACCGACCGGGTCGACCTGATTCCCGATATCCTCTACAAGCTCACCCACCTGGAGATCCTGGAAGATGTCAATGTCTGGTTCCAGCCCAAGCCGCTTATGTTTCAGGGTAACTTCCACATCACCCTCTACTTCACGGGCGACACGGAAGAGGAAATTGCCTTCAAGCGGCGAATGGTCTGGGACGCCCTCCAGGAATACATGGATTCCAAGGATGGCGGCTTCATGAGCGTCCAGTACATGAAGGAAATGCTCATGGAGATGCCCCAGCGCGGCATTGCCGACTTTGCCGACGTGCCCAAGGGGGGCGGCTTCGAGTATTCGGGGCCGATCACCATCATTGAGCATTTCCCCCAGTATGCCGCCAAGGTCGTCGAACTGGCCGCGAAATACGATGTCCTGTATGCCAGCTCGGCGCGCCTTATCTCGGGAGGCCATTGCATGATGTTCAGCATCTCCTTTGCCTTCAACCGGAACGATCCGGCCATGATGACACGGGTAAAGCATGCCCTCGATGAGGCGACAGCCTTTGCCCTGGAGATGGGCGGCATTCCCTGGAAACCAAATTTTATGGAACAGAAGATGATCATGGAGAAGATGGACAAAAATGCCCTCAAGCTCCTCCAGATGATCAAGAACAACCTGGATCCCCAGGGGATCATGAATCCCGGCAATTGGGAGGTGAACTCATGACTTACGCCCACACGATCGAACATGCCGAGATCGTCCACCGGTGCTTCCGGTGCGGATATTGTAAATTCCCGAGCGACTATGTCGATTTCAACTGCCCCTCCTACAAGGCCTTCGGATGGGACACCTATTCGCCGGGCGGGCGGATGTGGCTCATCCGGGCCTGGCTGAACGACGAGATCAAGTCCAGCCCCCATTTCGCCGAAATCCTCTATTCCTGCGTCGCCTGCGACAACTGCAAAAACCAGTGTGTCTTCCCGAAGTTCCGGGATTTCCTTCCGGACATCTTCCAGGAGACCAAGGCGGAGCTGGTCAACGATGGCCGGATTCCTCCCGAAGTCAGAGATTATTTCAAGGCCATCGCCATAAGCGGCAACCCTTACAAGCTGCCGCAGTCGGAAAGGGGAAAATGGGCCGAAGGCACGGGGCTTCAACCCTACACCAACCAGGAATACCTCTTCTACGCGGGCTGTGTCGGTTCCTATGACGAGGTCGGACAGAAAATGGCCCGTTCCGTGGGAAAGCTCCTTTCCGACGCGGGGATCTCCGCAGGCATCCTCGGGAGCGAAGAGGCCTGCGACGGGAGCGAGGTTAAGGTTTTGGGCGAGATGGGCCTCTTCACCAAGCTGGCGCAGGAAAACATCGGGCAGTTCAAGGCCAAGGGCATAAAAAAAATTATCACCCTGGACCCCCACGCCCTCAATGTCTTCAAGAAGGACTATCCCAAGCTGGGAGGAGAATTTAGGGTCTTTCACTATACGGAGATTCTGGCCGGACTGATCAAGGATAAAAAGATAGCCCTCACAAATTACCCGGTAAAGGTCACTTACCATGACCCCTGTTACCTGGGCCGGCACAATCAGATCTATGGCCCCCCGCGGGAGATCCTGAAGGCCATTCCCGGCGTTGAACTGGTAGAGATGCACCGGAACGCCCTTAACGCCTTTTGCTGCGGCGGGGGCGGCGGAAACTTCTTTACGGATATTCTGGGTACGGGTGAAGACAGTGCCGGCCGGGTCCGCGTCAGGGAAGCGCGTGACACGAGGGCTCGCATCGTCGCTGTGGCATGTCCGAGCTGCGCCAAGATGCTCTCCGACGCCGTCAAGACGGAGGGGCTGGAAGACACCCTGGAAGTCCTGGGCATCGCCGAAATCATCGAGAGGGCCAGAGCCAAGTAAAGAGAGGAGACGGAATGGAAAAAGAAGATATCCTGGAGAAAGTCTATGAAACAGCCAAGAGGTATGAGCTTAAAAGTGGAGGTTGCGCACAATGCACCATTGCCGCCATCTTTGATGTCCTGGGTGTAGAAGATGAAGGGGTATTCAAAGCCGCAACGGGAATGGCCGATGGCGTGGGACTCACCGGGGATGGCCATTGTGGGGCACTTTCAGGAGGGACGATGGCGATCAGTTATTTTTTCGGAAGGAGCAAAGAGAATTTCGGAAATGTCATGAAACAGGTTAAGGCCTGTATCCTGGCGAAAAAGCTCCACGATGAGTTCGTTGAGATATACGGGACGTGCCGATGTGCCAATATTCAGGAGAAGCTGGCAGGCCGCTTCTTCAATCTCTATGACCCGGAAGAGATAAAAGCCGCCTTTAAGGCGGGTACGCCTGAAAAATGTTCGACCCTGGTGGGGAAGACGGCGCGCATGGCCACAAGAATTATTCTCGACGAGCGGGAGGCAAAAAAAGGGAAGCCTGATCAGCTTGCCCTCTTGTAGCACGTCACACCCGAGCGCATGGCCATCATCGACATTAATCAAGGAGGTGAAAATCATGGATATCCTTCGGAAAAAGACATGGTCTCCCTACACCGCCGGCGCGCTGGCCGGCCTTCTGCTGGTCCTGTCCGTCTTCCTCACGGGGAAATACTTCGGCGCCTCGACCACCTTCGTCCGCGCGGCGGGCTTCGTCGAGCAATCCGTCGCACCGGAACGGGTGGCCGGCATGGCGTATTTTCTCAAGGAGAAGGTGATTGTCGATTGGCAGTTCCTGTTCGTCGTCGGGGTGCTCTTCGGCGCCCTGGCGTCGGCCTGGCTCTCGAAGGAAAAACGGGCGGTCGCCGTACCTCCGATGTGGGAGGGCCGCTTCGGGGCGTCGCGCGTCCGGCGTTGGACGGCGGCCTTTCTGGGAGGCGGGGTCCTGATGTTCGGGGCGCGTCTCGCCGATGGGTGACCGAGCGGTCACGGCCTGAGCGGTCTGGCTCAGGTAGCCGTCAGCGGTTACGTATCCTTGATCTGCTTTTTCCTGGCCGGAATGATCATGGCCAGGATCCTGTACGGAGGAGGGAATGGCCATGAATGAACTGCTGACCGGCGCCGTCACGGGAATCCTCTTCGGGTTCCTCATGCAGAAGGCCCAGGTGATCCGCTACGACCGGCAACTGGCCGCCCTGCGCCTCCAAGACATGACCATCGTCAAATTCATGCTCAGCACGATCCTGGTGGCCATGGTGGGGATTTATCTTCTGTTCGATCTGGGTCTCATCAAGCTTTCCGTCAAACCGTTGATCCTGGGGGGCAACGTGCTGGGCGGCCTGATCTTCGGGATCGGCTGGGGCATCGTGGGATATTGCCCCGCCACGGCCATGGGAGCTTTGGGGGAGGGGCGCTACGACAGCGCCTTCGGTCTGCTGGGGATGATCCTCGGGGCGGGGCTCTACGCCGAGGCGTATCCCCTCATGAAAGAAACGGTCCTGACCTGGGGGGATTTCGGAAAGATTACCCTGCCCTCCGTTCTCGGGATCAACCACTGGATCGTCATCGTCATCCTGGCCGCGGCATTTATCGCCCTCTTCCGCTGGTTCGAAAAGAAGGGGCTCTAACCTCCGGCACCCCGCCGCACCGGGCTGGCCTTCAGCCGGTTCCGGTCTGCGGGGTATGCCGAGTCGGCACATTCACCCCGTCAGGGGGATTACAATGCTTTTTCCGGGCCCGGTGGGGAATAGACGATAATGTAAGTGAAGTCCTGCCCTTCATTGGCCCAGACATAATGCATGGCGCCGGCGGGAATAAACACAGCCGTATTCGGTCCGACATCGTATTTCACACCGTCCACCGATATACCGCCACTTCCTGAAAGGCCGAACATACAATGCTCCTCTTTATGACTGTGTCCGGCGCCGGTGACATTGCAGTTCAACCCGGCCGTCATGGTGTTGACGAGCAGTGAAAAATTCTTTGCACCACAGTTGATGTCGTCGATTAAAATTCTGACGGTGGCAACGCCGCCATGCGCGATTTTCCCCTTGACTTCATCCACCTTGAAAACCAGTTGTTTGTCCGGCATAAAGTGTTTTCCTCCAAAGCATGATATTTGATGGCGCCCGGTAGCCTTCACGCCCAGTCAATGCAGTCCAGTTTTCGCTTCCCTGCGAAACAATCGTGTTCACGGACAAAGATTTCACCCCGTCGGGACAGCCTCAGGCAGCAAAGGTCAGCTTCGTCCCCGACATGTTGAGGATGAACTGCCCGGGCATGGCGTTCTCCATGTACATGATCGCCTTCCGCCCGGTGCAGTGCGTCGGGATGATATAATCGGGGGCGAGCTTCTGGAGCTCCTCCGTCGTCCGGCCGACGATGGGTTCGAAAAACGGCCCGGAGAGGTGAAACCCGCCCATGATGGCATGCACCTTCTCGATGCCCGTCACGGCCTTCGCGTAGCGGACCGTGTTGACAACGCCCGAATGGGCGCAGCCGGACAGGACCACCAGCCCCTTGCCCTTCAGATTCATGACTACCGCCGTGTCGTCCTCGATCGGGTCCCATTTTTCCACGGCGTCTTCCTGGAAAAAGGCGATGGGGAAGCCCTTCTCGAAATCCGTCACCCGCTCGATTTCACCCAGGAAACCCACGTCGCCATCCAGGAGCGTTTCGGGCCCCCTCGCCTCGATGACCTTGACGCCCGCCTGTTCGAGTCCCGCCCGGGTGATGGTGGGAAAATCGAACTTGAGCCCCTCACCAAACTTTACATAGCGGGGGGCCTTGAAGATTCCCGGGTGAACGAAGAAGGGAAGCCCTTTCTTGCCGATCATCTCGACCAGTGCGGCAAATCCGCCCATGTGATCGCTGTGACCGTGGGAAAGCGCCAGGGCTTCCACCTGCCCCATGTCCACGCCCAAGGCCCGGGCATTGAAGGCCGCGCCCTCCTCGGAGTAGCCGAAGTCGAATAGCAGCGTCCGGGTCTTCTCCCCGGCGGTCGTCCTGACGAGCGCGGAAAAGCCATGTTCGGCCAGGATGGAATTCTTGATCTGTCCTTCCTTGATCGCCATCGCCCGCTGCACGATGGCGTTGTTGGCCATCATCGTGATATCGATTGTGTTGTCCTGAAGGGTCAGGATCTCCACCCGGTCCAATGCGTTTAATTCAATCTTCTTCATAAGGTCTGTCTTCTTTCTTTCATTGAGAATTCTCAAGGGAGTTCTCCCAGGGCCATCCGGCACAGATCGGTCACGTAGATCTTCGTCAGGCCTTTGGCCGCTGCCGGCTTCCGGAGCACCCGGTCGCACATGGGACACAGCGTCACCAGCGCGTCCGCGCCGGAGGCAACGGCGTCATCGATGTTTTTGGCCTGGATCTCGCGGGCGAGGTCCGGATAGACCCGGATGAAGGCCCCCGTGCAGCAGAGCGCCTCCCCGCGGTCGTAACGGCGGTTCACGCGCTCGACGCCGATGAGTTGGAAAATTTCATCGAGGAACGCGTCCTTGGCCGGCGTATACCGGGAGGCGCAGGGCCGCTGATAGGCAACCTTCTTCCCCAGGGGCGTGATCCGGCTTTGGTGATCCCGCAGATAATTCCGCATGTATTCGTATAGATGCATGTAACGAAACGGCGCCGTGATCCCGTAATCTTTGATCTTGGCATCCACCATCGCGTAACAGTCGTCGTGAAGAAACACGATATCTTTCCCCAATCCAGCCAGGTTGTCGATGAATTGACGGGCGTGTTTTTCCACCGGACTTTCCTGGCCGAGATGGACGTAGCCGACATAGCAGAAATAGTCGCCGCCCTTCACGATGGTCATCCCTTTGAACATTTCCCCGTCCACCGCCCCGGGGGGAAGGTTTCCTTCCATGATGCAGAGGGACAGGGCCGGCTTGTCGCTGTCTCCTATGCTGACCGACGCGGGAACGGTTGCCGCGAGATCGAAGATCTTCGCCATGTCCGGCGGCACCGGGAACGTCTTTTTTTCTTCCATGGCTCGCAGGATCAGGTCGAAGGGATCCGCGCCGGTGGGGCAATATTCACGGCAGGCGCAGCAGGTGACGCAGCGGTGCAGGATCTCCGCATCCTTCTCGTCCATCAGGGCCTGTATATTCGCCGCCGCCTTTTCCTTGTCGTACTCCACGTACGGGCACCGCACCAGACACTCGCCGCACAAATCACATTTTGACGCATCCCACATGGCCTTTCCCCCTCCTTTGTTTATGGGTCATTCTTCCGGACGTCGCCAAGAGTAAGCTCCCGGACACCGTTGTTTTCCTACCATCGTTCAATTGAGGTCGGTCGTCAATAGCGGACACCAAACATTTCATGCCGCCAGTCGTTTTTCATAGGGGCGTTGTCATAGCAATTCCCTTACCGGCTCATGAATGCCCTCATCTCGGACCGGTCGCAAGATGCTTTTCCTAAGCCACTTAGCCTTTTCCTACTTCCCGCTTTGAGACAAAGGAAGGTAATACTTCCGATATCGATCGCCCTTCGTCGAAGGTCCTTTTCAACTGAAGCGTCAGATTCAGGGCATCGCTGAGGATAGCAAACAGCAATTCCCACCGGAAGAATGATGAATGATTGTCCATAGCCAGTCCTTTCAAACGGCGCCATCATCTCCATAACCATCTGGATAACAGGTATCGACGATCTTGCCGCTGGTCCGGAAGGCCTCCCTTTTTTCGTCCCGGCTCTCATCCGACGAAGTTGATACGGGTTTCCCTCCGTTGCGCCTCAAGAGGCAAAACGGTCCAGATGCGCAAAGGTCGGCATCTTACTGCCGGCCTTCACGCATCTTAAGCAACCAAGGAAGTCTGACGCTGATTCCTGAAAAAATGCCCAGTAAAACCAATTTATTGCCAGCTATACTTCACGACAGGAAAATTCGGATCCTTCATGAATTCCTGCGACGAGCCGTCATACGCCTTCACGTCTTTGTAACCAAGCATTTCTCTCAGGACAAACCACCATCCCGAGCAGAGTCTTCCCGTGTCGCAATACGTGATACTTTCCTTGGAGATGTCCTTACCGATGACGCCTGCGGCCATTGCCTCAAGATCTTCCTTGCTTTTAAAGGTACCGTCCTTTGCGAAGATCCAGGGCGAAGGCAGAGCGACTGCGCCCTTGACATGGCCAGCCCTTTCCACAAAATCGAGCTTAGACACACCGAAGAAAAAATCGGGCATCCTTGTATCAATGATGTTCGCTTTGCCGATTTTGCTTACGACGTACTCTTTTTTCGCAAACAGGGATTTGTTGGCTTTCCCTTGATATGTTCCCGCCTTGGGTTTGATTGTCTCGGTGGAAATGGTCTTCTTGCCTTCCTTCCACTTATTGAATCCGCCGTCCAGGATGGCGACGTTTTCCACTCCCCCGTAGATAAGCGTCCAGGCCACCCGCGTCATGTTCACGAGGTCGGTCGCTGTATCGGTCTTGCCCACAACCACGACGTGGGAACCGGCTTTTATCCCCGCTGATCCGATAACATCAAAGAGATCGTCATCCTCGGGAAGTTCATTGTCAAGACCATTCTTCTTAATGGCCCACGATCCGTAGAACACATTGATGGAATTCGGGATATTGCCCTCCTTGTACTCCTCCACCTTGCGGATATCCACCACGATCAGGTTGGAATTGTTTAGGCTCTTCTCCAGCCAATCCATCGAAACGACAGGTGCGATGTTCCTCGCAAGCGCGAAAAGCGGCAATGCAAACACAAACGCCAGTACGAGGTAAAACAATCTTAACTTCTTCCCTTTCATAAAAAACCTCCTATTTTTTAATTGGTTTGGGTGTATAAATCAGTCCTTCGTTTGCTCTGGACCCGTCTTTGATGAGTTTTTCTTTTGTAAGAAAACCCTCCTTCTCGACATGGCAAACGTCGCAGGACCGCGTTCTCTCTGTTCGTTTTTTTATGTTATGAGGAACAGTGTCCCAATAATTCGGCAGGAGATCAAAATTTTCCATCTTAATCCCTGCCGACAGAAAGGTATCTCTTACGGTCGGAATGACCCGCAGCGTGGTGATCATTTTTTTGTCGCGGGGGTTGCGACCGAGGATAAACGCAGGCTTTGACGTGGCACCTTTCCCTGCATGACAATCGTAGCAGTTTCTGTACTGGCCTGAAGCATGGCAACTTGCGCAGCTCATCTTACCTGCATGTGTCGCATGGGCCGATTTTGCTTTCTCGGTCTTCTCCTGTCCCGCCGGATGACAATTGATGCAGGACGGGCGGTCCTTCCTCGCCTGTCTGGAAGTGTAGGCGTTGCCGTCACCGTGGAATTCGGTTTTTTTATGGCAGTCCATGCAGACCATCCCCTTCTGGTAATGGACGTCCGGCGTTCCCCCGTATTCGCCGGTGAATTCGGGATAGACCCTCCCGCCGTGACAGAGGGCGCAGGTCTTTCCTTCATCCCTTTTCACAAATCGATGTCCTTTGAGAAGACCGGTGCTGATGCCGCTGATCACCGGCCCTTTCACGTGACAGTCGCCGCAGGAGGCATGGCAGCTCCGGCAGGATTGTTCAAAGACCTTTGCATCAAACGTTTTCAGTTCTTCCTTGGAAAATCTTCCCATCACGCCGTGTTTCTGTCCCGCCGAGGTGTAATGCAGGGCAGTCGCGTAGGTCTTCGTAATATCCTCGTGGCAGAGCGCACAGGTTTTAACATCATCGGAGGGTCGCTTAATCATGCCTTTGTGGGCGACCTTCCGGTCCTGCGCCTTTTCATCCCCCTTGTGACAGGAGATACACCCCTCCGAAAAATGCGGATCCCTGTCCATTATCCCCTTATCAACCACAAGTCCCTTGTACATCTCTTCCGCCTTCACGGGCGGAGGTGCGCCTGCTCACCCCTCCCCTTCGCCGCCGTCGATTTTCGGCGGAACGAACAGGGATTTCATCAGCGCCTCATCCGTGTGGCATCGGACGCAGCCACCGCCCGTTTCGGCAAAAGCAACGGCCGCGCCGTAGGCGAACATGACAAGAGCAACCGAATACAGAGCAATTTTCTTCATGCCAACCTCCATGTTTTTCCTCAATGTTCCCGCACTAGCGCATTCTCTTGCCTTCACTCATCGCGACGGTCGTACAGCCAGAAAACTTTACAATCGCAGCACTTCCATTCAAAATTTAAAATCTTCCTGCACTGAGTGCCTGCAATCTCCCAACAGGGTCGCTCCCGGTGTCGATAGGCCGCGCACTGGGAATACATCTGCTCCGTACACCCCAGAAAATCCCAGCAGGGTGTCTTCCCGCTCCAAAAATCTGCCATCTTTCCCCCAGGCCCGCTTAATTGCCGGGTAACGGCTCACCTCTCATTCATAGACAAACACCACCGCGGCCATGACCGTTGTGTATCCGTTGTTTTTCACAATGCTGGATTGGGTGATGTTCCGCGTGCCGACGATCTTGCCGCTGATCCGGAAGATTTCCCTTTTCTCGTCCCAGCTCTCATCCACGTTGAAATCAATACCGAGCGTCGAGGCGAGCATGGCGGCAGCGAGATCCTCTGCATAGTCCCCCGCTTGACGCCCGGTCTGGCCGAAGGCGTGATGTTCGCTGATATAGCCGTAAGCCCTCTTGTCCGCCGGAACGGCGCAACCAACGGAGGCGGCCAGGAGCCGCCCCGGCTCATCGCTGCAGCAACGGCTCATGACGCAGAAGGTGATGGCGCCGGGCCGGATCTGCTCCACGCCCGTCCGCCTCGGAATGAAAACGCATCCGGGCGGCATGATGCTAGACACCTGAACCAGGTTGCACTTTTCAATGCCGGCATCCCGGAGCGCCAGTTCGAAGGAGTGCAGCTCTTCCCGGTGCCTGCCCACCCCCTTGGTCAAAAACATCTTTCGCGGGACATGCTCCGTCAAAACCATTTCCTCCCCGTCAGTGGTCGCAGACATTGGCTCCGGTTGTCAGCTCGCCGCTGAGGTACTCGGCCACCACCTTTTCCGGGACCTCCGACGAGGCGCCGGTGACCACGTGAATGCCCTTGCCGAGGAACAGTTCCTGCGCCCGCGATCCCATGCCGCCGGAGATGATGATATCGGCCCCCTGTTCCTGCAGCCACGTGGGTAAAAGCCCTGGCTCATGGGGCGGTGGGACGACCACGGTCGTTTTCAGGATGGTTTTGTTGTCCGCATCCACGTCGAACAGGGCGAACTGCTCACAATGACCGAAGTGCTGGCACAGACAGCCAGCCGCCATGGGAACAGCGATTTTCAGTGTTTTCATTTCTTTCTCCTTGATGGGTTGAGGCACCCGGGAAATCCGGCCTGTCTCAGGTTTGCTTTTCTCCTGCAACTGCAAAACGGGCTGGATCGCCCGGATGAAGGCCTGGGCGGACTCGGTCTCTCTGTGATGATAGACGAAGGGCTTTCCCTCATCGGACCCTCCGACGATCTGCGGGTCCATCGGGATTCGGCCGAGGAAGGGCACGCCCATCTCCTTGGCCATGGCTTCCCCTCCGCCGCTCTTGAAGACCTCAATCATCTTCCCGCAGTGCGGACACATAAGCCCGCTCATGTTTTCAATCACCCCCAGAACGGGAATTTTGAGCTGACGGCAGAAATTGATGGACTTCCGCACATCCTGAAGGGAGAGATCCTGGGGCGTCGTGACGATCACGGCGCCGTCGCTCTCGGGGATGAGCTGCGCTACGGAAAGGGGTTCGTCCCCCGTTCCCGGCGGAAAATCGACGATCAGATAGTCCAGTTCGCCCCACTGCACATCCGTCAGGAGCTGTTTGATGACGCCCATTTTCATCGGGCCTCGCCAGATAACCGCTTCATCCGAATTGCCGAGGGCAAATCCGAGGGAAACCACTTGGATTCCATAGCTGCTTTCCACAGGCAGCATCCCGTCTCCGTCCGCCGCTTTGAAAAGCTCCCCCTTCAGGTGCAGGAGCATGGGAACGCTGGGGCCGTGGAAATCGACGTCCAGAAGACCTGTCTTCCAGCCTTCCATGGCGAGTGCAACGGCAAGATTCACCGCAACGGTGCTTTTCCCCACGCCACCTTTTCCCGACAGAACCAGGATCTTGTGTTTGATTCTCGAGAGGCAACGGACAAGCGCCTCATCCTCCGTGAACATCTTGAGTTTCTCATCGGCTGCCTGTCCACCGACCGCTTCGCAACCGCTCTTCTTTTCGCCACAGTTCATCTCTCTCTTCAAACCTCCATAGTGTCTTATGATGAGTGATCCGCCGCCGATCACCGGCGTCGTTTGAATATGCAGCGCCAGCGGCGGAACAATCTCGTACCGACAGGGGGATAATCATAATCCATGCCAGGAACGACTTGCCGAAAATATAGATAATCTTCAATTAATATCAGCAGATGAGGAGAGGGAGTTTCGGTAGGCAGGAACAGGGTAGCATATCTGCTACTCATTTTCTCCTATTGTATCGCAAAAACGCAATCAGAAAGGAAAGGATGACCTATCCTTCCAGCATTTGTCGCAACGCCTGCGGTATGTGTCTGATGATTTCCACGATCTGGGTGGCCGGTGTGGGCTGTGCGAACTGACCCGCCAAGCGGTTTGCCCGCATGGCAGTAACGGCACTCATTCTCCCTGCTCAGGGAACGGGCGGGATCTTAACCAAATAACGGATTTATGTGTCATTCGCAAGGATGACCTGAATCGCCCGAACTAACGCCTGATTTTCCTCTGCATTTCCGATGCTGATTCGCAGGTGATCCGTTAAGCCGTAGCTTAACAATGGCCTGATAATGATCCCTCGCCTGAGGAGTTCTTCAAACAGTTCAGAGGCTGCCATCGGCGGCTTCACCAGGATGAAATTGGCCTGGGACGGGTACACAAGGAACCCCATTTCGCCCAGGGCACGAGTCAATATCTCCCGCCCCCGGACCACCGTGCGGATGGTTTCGCCGCGAAAGGCATCATCGTCCAAGGCCGCAATGCCGGCCGCCTCGGCCAGAACATTCACGTTGAAGGGAAGTTTCACCCGAAGCAGGTAATCGGCCAGTATTGCCGGCATGACGCCATATCCAAGACGCAACCCGGCCAGACCGTAAAGCTTTGAAAATGTCCGCAGGACAATGAGATTGGGGGCCCTACCCGCCAGGGACATGATGGAATAGCGCTCCTGGGGCACGGCAAAATCCATATACGCTTCGTCCACGACCAACAGGCAATCCTCCGGGAGGCGACGATGCAAATCGATCACTTCTTCGACAGGAGGCGCGAATCCCGAAGGATTGTCGGGTGTGGTCAAAAATACCATGGCCGTGGTGTCATTCACCGCCTCCAGAAGCTCTTGCATAGGAAAGGTGAAATCGCTCCGCAAGGCAATCTGGCGGAAGGCCACGTCACAGAGTTTGGATTGAAGTTGGTAGATATTGAAACAGGGCTGAAACGCAACGACATGATCCCGGCCCGGCTCAACCGCTACCCGGATGAGCAGGTCGATGATCTCATCCGAACCGTTGCCTACCACAATCCGGTCCGCAGGAACCCCATGATAGGCGCCCAGGGCCTGACGAAGCCGGGGGCTGCCCGCCCGCGGGTAACGATGCACCTCCTTCAACTGCTTTTCCAGCGCCTGGAGCACCTTTGGCGATACCCCAAGAGGGTTTTCGTTGCTGGCCAGCTTGATCACGGACGAAAGACCGTACCGCTCTTTCATCTCTTCAATGGACAACCCCGGACAGTAGGGCTCAAAATCAAGCAATTGTCGACGGATCAAGGACCGGCTCATCAATCATCCTTTCTTCTATTCAAGATAAGAACTCCATCATCAGGGTACATTCATTATTCCTCTTTCTGTTTTCCTATCGGTCAGACTGGAGTATTCACCTTACTCTGGTCGGGAATCTGCTTTTGTCTTCCGACTTCCGACTCCTCTGCCGGATGCGGCGCTGTGATCGGCTCTATTTCGCCGTTGTAATAGCGCGCTATCATCTCGCGCACTGTTGCACCTGCCTCTACCCTGTAAATATCGATAAAATTCTCTTTCAGCATGTAAAAAGAGATTTCCCCGATCTTGGGGGTAAAAACGAGGCTCAGGTCATGCTTGATCACGGCCTTGATGACCTTGATCCCTATATGTATGCGATCCTTTTCGCCCAGGAAATCATTGTGATAGAAGTCTTCAATCTCCGCTCCCCCTTTGTCGTCCAGTTTCAGGATGATGAAGTATGGCGCTCTGCCAAAGTGGCCATGGATCTTTGAATCCAGCCCATTCATCTCTTCGACCGGTATAATAACGGATAGGGTATCAAGCCTTACCGGTTCGATATGGACAAAGACGGACTCGATCTGGCTGTAATTCCTCATTATGAGGCTTTCGATGTTGTCGGCAAGTTCATGCGCCTTGTATACGGAGGACGAGGGGTTCGTCGCAATGTTACATTCTACCATTTTATAGGGTCCGGATTGACGTATCTTGACATCTCCCACGCCCTTGACGCCGTCAACGGTGGAAATTTTCTCTTCTATGCCTGCCCGCAGTTCCGGATCAAGGTTTGCATCCAGAAGGATCAGAATCGGCGTCCAGACGTTTTTCGCCCCGAGCCTGATGATGAGCAGGGCAATGAGCATCACGACAGAACCTTCGATATAGGGAATCCTCGCATACGCCAGGAGAATGCCTGCGAGGACGACCAATGGGGTGCCGATGTCGAGAAAGGCCTCGGATGCGTTAGCCTGAAGAGCGCCGGAACAGATTAAAGCGCCTGTCTCTTTTTCCATCTTTGCGACAAGATACGATACGAAAACTGAGGCGCCGCTTACCAGGACCGGCAGCACCGGAAATGCATGGTGATGAGCCGGGAGAAAAAGCTTTTTGTACCCCTGAACCAGGTTTTGAAAACCAGCCCATATGACCAGAACG
>JAPLJX010000042.1 GCA_026388375.1 Deltaproteobacteria bacterium | reverse complement strand
TTGAATTCCCCCATAATCGCTGAATCTTTTTTTGCGTCATCTGTTGCAGTTTCTTTTTTCTCTTTTTCGGGAACAACGGGCATCGACGCTTTTGGTTCAACTTGAGCAGGGCGTTTTTCCGGAGTCTTGACTTCATAGATTCCGTCAAGGTCCAGGGTCGATCGTTCTATTTTCCTCACGGAATTCTTTTCAATTCCCATCGTTCCCCCGACAACATAAAAATTTACATAATTATTCTCTTCCCAGTACTGGGGGGTCAAAAACCGTCCCCCGTTCTTCAGGTGGATGATATAAGAGGCGTCGCTGACGGCAGGGAGCAGGGGAGATATGAGAAGCATCAAAAATAGCAGAATTGCTTTTTTCATTGTAATAATACCTTGATACATCTTTACGCTAAGGCGGCTCCGGTTGTCAAGAGAGAAAAGTGGATCATCAAATTTCTTGGCTTCGAATCCGTATGAAGCTGGGGTAACGCCCGAACTTCAACGGAAAACGGCTGCTAAGGGGGTCTTGAAGATCATGGGGACGGAGAAGAGGTACTGCTCGATCTGCGCATGGCGCGAGAATTGCCGGAAGCGGTACAGCATCGTAACCGATAATCGGGAGCTGTCCCCCCTTATTCGGCTGGGATCTGCCTCGTTATTACAGGGAAATCACGGTAATCATTTGTGAATGGCTGTCCGAAGCATAAACGAGGATGTTGGTATCCAGGAAACAGAATTTATCTTCCATCATCGCCGTAGATATCTTCCCGTCGGTATGCCGATTTTTTCGGCAATGCAACCCAGTCCCAAGTCAGGCAGTCAAAATCCGTCTTCCCGGAATCGGCAGGGCTGATTGCCTTTTCTTCCACCACAACGAGCATTTTGTAATTGCCCGGTGAAACGTCCGGCGGGAACTTCAAAAGAATATTTGCCTTGCGGTCCTCGCCAACCCGTGCGGTTGTTTCAATGGTTCTCATCATGCGTCTCCTTGATCAATTCGCTGTAAATATAACTCTTTCGGCAAGGAATATCAACTTGTTTTCTGATTTCCCCGGCTTCAAGCCAGCGCTAACCTTTTTTTCAGCGCGAGGGAATACAATAGTGAAAAAGCTTCCGAAGTCAAAACGTGGACCTGTACATTACGACAACACCAGCGTTCATATATGCATGCTGAAGGGCCAGCGCCTCACACGACTGCTTTGATGAAGATCGGGAGATGGTTACAGTCTCCCCTTCGCGCCTTGCTATTTCAATGATGGCGCTGGCGTCATCTTCAAGCCACTGCTGCTCTCCGCACGGGATAGGTTCAATGCGATTGTCCGTTCGCGCCGCAAGTCGCCACAGCAGGTTGATATCCTCGCGGCTGCGCTGATCGTCAAACCTGGGAGAGACAACGAGCAGATCAATGTCACTCCAGGTATCCGTATTTCCGGCAACCTGTGAACCGAATACGATGCCGAACTTTACGGCCACTCCCTGATCCTGCAAAGCGCGCAAATATTTTCGAACACCATTTAAGACTGATTCATTAACCATTGGAAAACCCCTTCTGCTCCGGCTATGTAGTTCAACGCCTCTTCCCTCGTGGGTGCTTTCGTCAGGGATTCCGGATATCGGCCTTCGATGTGGAAGGCATTCATTTCAGCTAACACTTCCATTTTCTGGGTCTCCATCGTGAGGGCCGCCAGTTCGGCAAGCCGGGACAAATTATGAAGCCTGGGCGCCAAATCATTGCGGGGCTCAGGTCTTTAAATTTAGCGTTTTGCTGCGTCCTTTTACCGATCGACGGGCTGGTTCTTTTCCAGCGTCATACGTCCTCATGTTTTGCCGTTTCTACTATACCATGAATCCGGAAATGAGCGCTTGGTTTTTTTGCTCAAGGTACGGATGCATGATAAAGGGGGGACAGCTCCCGATAACGGCCCCGCGCCGCTTCATCCCAAAGCCTTGCGAGGGCCGGGCTTCCGTAAGCCGCGGAAAAGAGGATGTTGGCGTCCGGAAAAATGATAAAGGGGCTTTGCGGATGTCGATCAAATTTCTTGACTTCAAATCCGTATGAAGATAGGGTAACGCCCGAACTGCAACGGGAAACGGCTGCTCAGGGGGTGTAAGGATCATGGGGACGGAGAAGAAGTACTGCTCGATCTGCGCATGGCGCGAGAATTGCCAAAAGCGGTACAGCATCGTGACCGATGCATCAGGCTGCGTCCGCTGCCCCGATTATTCACGCGACCTCTTGATCAAGGAGAAGGATATCGATGCGGCGGAAAAGGCGTGTCGGGAGAACTAATCCGGCCTGATTCCCATTCGTAAAGCACAGCGCAATCGATGGTCGGGCGAAAGGCGGGACCGGGCCACAGGCGGTTCGGGCTGATCCGCAGGGGAGAAGGCGCCACTCCCTGCGCGCGGCGGTTTTCGATGAATTCATGAGGCGACGGGTTGGCTTGCGGCCAACTTTTTTCATATTTAGGAACGGTCCGGCATGAAACAGGTATTGATAAAGCTTCTCGAAAAATCGATTCAGGCGGGCATCGACAAAGAGTTCCTGCCTCCGGTGGCGCCCCCCCGGATCGAAGTGGAGCTGACGAAGGATCCCGGTCACGGCGATTACGCCTCCAACATCGCGATGATTCTCGCCTCCCAGGCGAAAAAGAATCCCCGTGAGATCGCGAAGATCCTTTTGGAAGGGATCTCGGATCGCGATGGGGTGCTGGAGAAGGTGGAGATCGCCGGTCCCGGCTTTCTGAACTTTTTTGTCCGGGAGGGGGGATTGACCACGCTCCTCGAGGCCGTCGAGCGGCAGGGGGATCGCTACGGATCGTCGGATCTGGGAAAAGGACGGCGGGTCCAGGTGGAGTTCGTCAGCGCCAACCCGACGGGACCGCTCCATATCGGCCATGCGCGTGGGGCCGTCGTGGGCGACGTCGTGGCAAACATCCTTGCGGCCGTCGGCTATCAGGTTTTCCGGGAATATTATATCAACGATGCGGGAAACCAGATGAACAACCTGGGAAAATCGGTTCTGCTGCGCTACCGGGAACTGCTGGGAGAGACGGCGGAGTTTCCCGAAGGCTGCTACCGGGGGGATTACATCCGCGATCTGGCCTCGGAACTGCTCAAACTGGATGGGGAGAGACACCTGGCCCAAGACGCGACCGAGGTCGTTCCGCTTTTCACCGATTATGCCGCGGGCGCCATCCTGGAAGGAATCAAAGAGGACCTGCGGAACTTCGGCGTCGTTTTCGACCTCTACTTCAGCGAACGGGAACTCTACCGGGACGAAGGCGTCGAAAACCTCCTCCGGGATCTGGAAGAGAAGGGTTTCATCTATCGGGAAGGCGAGGCCCTCTGGTTCCGGACCACCGCCTTCGGGGATGAGAAGGACCGGGTGGTCGTCCGGAAGAACGGGAACCCGACCTATTTCGCCGCGGACATCGCCTACCACCGGAACAAGTTCCTGCGGGGTTTCGAGACGGTGATCGACATCTGGGGCGCCGACCACCATGGGTACATCCCCCGGATGTCCGCCGCGGTGCAGGCGCTTGGGCATGAGAAGGAGGCCCTGAAGATCATCCTGGTGCAGCTCGTCAGCCTCCTCCGGGACGGCAAACCGGCGCCCATGTCCACCCGCTCCGGGGAGTTCGTCACCCTTCGCGAGGTTGTCGACGAAGTGGGGAAGGATGCGGCGCGCTACAACTTCCTGATGCGGCGTTCCGACAGCCACCTCGATTTCGATCTGGAACTGGCCAAGAAGCAGTCGAACGAAAATCCCGTCTATTACGTCC
>JAPLJX010000199.1 GCA_026388375.1 Deltaproteobacteria bacterium | reverse complement strand
TTTACGAGACCCGACAACGATGATTCCGAATGGGTTGATTCCTTCAACTACGGGTTGATGATACGATATCGTAAACAAAGAAACAATGGATTCCTGAAGGATCGCTTGAAAAATCTTTGACATGCAAGAACGCTTTTTCTATACTCCGCGTGCCTCTCGGTATATTCAGAGGCAGAAAGCGACGCGGCATGAACGACCCCATCGGACAGGCCAAGGCCATCCTCAAGCGCTATTTCGGTTACGACGCCTTCTGGCCCCTCCAGGAGGAGATCATCGGCCACCTTTTGTCGAAAAAGGACGCCCTCGTCGTGATGCCGACGGGGGGTGGAAAATCCCTCTGCTATCAAATCCCCGCCCTGCTCTTTCACGGGTTGACCATCGTCGTTTCGCCGCTCATCTCGCTGATGAAGGATCAGGTGGACCAACTGCGGGAATGCGGCGTTCCCGCGATCTTTCTGAACAGCACCATCACCGCCGCCCAATACCGGAGCCACGTGGAGCGGCTCAAACAAAACGCCGTCAAGCTGCTTTATGCGGCGCCGGAGACGCTGCTGATGCCCCGCACGCTGGAGCTGCTTTCCCCGTTGCCGGTGGACGGCATCGCCATCGACGAGGCGCACTGCATCTCCGAATGGGGACACGATTTCCGCCCGGAATACCGGCAGCTCGCCGCGGTGCGCTCCGTCTTCCCGAACGCCGCCTGCATCGCCCTGACCGCGACCGCCACCGCGCGGGTCCGGGAGGATATCCGGAAAACCTTGCGGATCGAGGCCAACCATCAATTCATCGGCAGCTTCGACCGGCCGAACCTCTTTCTGGAAGTGGCCCCGAAGACCTCCCCGCGCGAGCAGACCCTGGACTTCCTGCGTCGGTACCCGAATGAATCCGGCATCATCTACTGCTTTTCGCGCCGACAGACGGAGGAGCTCGCCGCAACCCTCCAGCGGAAGGGGCATTCCGTCCTGCCCTACCACGCCGGCCTGTCTGAAAAGGAGCGCACCCGGAACCAGGAGCACTTTATCCGGGATGACGTGCAGATCATCGTGGCGACGGTCGCCTTCGGCATGGGGATCAACAAATCCAACGTCCGCTTTGTCGTGCACCATGATCTGCCGAAGAATCCGGAATCGTATTACCAGGAGATCGGCCGGGCCGGACGGGATGGCCTGCCTGCCCATTGCCTGTTGCTGTTCGGCTATCAGGACGTCCAGAAGGTCAAGTACTTCATCGGGCAGAAGGATGAACACGAGCAGCGGGTCGCCAACATCCTTCTCAACACCATCATCGGTTATGCGGAAACGGACCTCTGCCGCCGCGTCGCCCTGCTGAACTACTTCGGCGAAACCTACAGCGCCCCCAATTGCGGGATGTGCGACAACTGCCGGCAGGCAGACAAGGAGCTCACGGACATCACGATCCCGGCGCAGATGTTTCGCTCCTGCGTCAAGCGGACCGGCGAACGCTTCGGCGCGGGCCAGATCGTCGAGGTCCTGCGGGAATCCCGATCGCAAAAGGTGTTGACATTCGGGCATGACAAACTGTCCACCTATGGGATCGGCAAGATCTATTCGGCCGGACAATGGCGCCACCTCTCCCGTCAGTTCATCCAGAAGGGGCTGATCGTTCAGGAGCTGGAACACGGCAGTCTGAAGCTCACCGCAAAAGCCTGGGATGTGCTGCGGGGGAAAGAGCCGGTCCGGGGAAGACTGGAAGAAGCGAAGATAAGCCTCAAGACGAGGGTGGAAAGCGATGGGCGGTTTGATGCGGATCTGTTCGCGATCCTGAGGAAGAAACGAAAGGAGATCGCTGACGGGGCGAATCTTCCGCCGTTTACGATCTTCCACGACCGGACCCTGAAGGAGATGGCATCCCGTCTCCCGCAGACGCGCGAGGAGCTGTCGCAAGTCTATGGGATCGGCGCCGCGAAGTTGGAGAAATATGGCGATATCTTCCTGGATCTGATCCGGCAGTATTGCCGGACCCGGCAGACCTTGTGAGAAGTGAGGGCACTTTCTACAGAGTGACTACCGCGATGGTTACCGTTGCCTTGGAAACAAGTTTTTCGGTTTCCGAAGCCACACAGAAAATCTCCGACTCGACAACCGTGAGCTGTTTTCCCGGCTTGAGCACCTTGGATCTGCATATGAGCCGATCCCCTTTGGCGGCGCGAAGCAGGTTGATCTTGAATTCCGCTGTAAGCACGATCTGGCCGACTTGCAGGAGTGTGGCGGCCGCAGCGCCGGCGGTGTGGTCGGCCATGGTGGCCTGCACACCCGCGTGCACATAACCATCCTGCTGAAGATGACGCGGCTGCAGCAAAAGCAACGTCGTGCATTCTCCACGTCCCAGGGAATCGAGTTGAATCCCCAGATCGGCGATGAACGGCGCCCTATTGAAGATCCGCTTCACTTCCTCAGAGATAGTCTGTTTCATTACACCTCCCAAAAAAAAGTTCCCGCACAATAAAGCCGCCCCATTTCAGGGTCGGCGAAAGCGCCATGCGTACCAGGTGGCGCCGAACCCGCCGATCGCAAAGACCATGAAGGCCGGTCCCCATGGCGACGCAACATGATCGCCGAAACGCAGGTAATCGAGCACCAGTCCAAAAGCTACCGGCGAGACGGCGCCGGCGCCGAAGCCGAGAAGGGAACGTATCGCCAGTACCGACCCGAGACGATTGGGCGCAACAACTTCCGTAATTGCCGCCGAAAGTACCGGAGAATCACCGATAACCACAAATCCGTAGATGAGCATCAACCCCACCAGGATCGGCAACGGCGCGGCGATCAGCCAGCCGAAGATCATGGAGAGAACGGCGCCCGCTGCGCCCAGCCCGGTCAGAACGGTTCGACGTCCCAGAAGATCCGATAAATGGCCCATGGTGGGGGAAGCGACGGCGCCGACAATATGCATCGCGGCCACGCAATAGGCGGCAAGTTCCGCGGACTGGATTGAAGCGGTACCGGAAAAAACAAGGCTCGCCGCAAGAAAGGCGGGGGCCGCCACCAGGGACCGGACGTTTCGTTCGTTCTTGAGAACCGCCGTCAGGGATATTCCGGTGCTGCGGTCATGAACAACATTCGGCGTACGCCTGAGCGTGATCCACAAGATCAGCGCCCCCGCGGACGGCAGAATGCCCGTGCCGAGGAAGGCAAACTTATATCCGCCCAGCGCAATCAGCAGTCCTGACACGGCAAGGGAACTTGCAAAGCCGAGCGAAGTGCTCGCGATAAACCAGCCGACCGCGCTCCCGCGGCGGACAACGGGAAACCTCTCGGCCATCAAAACGATGCCGGGGGTATAGACGCCGCCCTGGGTAACGCCGATCAGGGAATAGAACAACAATGTCGTCACATAGTCGCGCGCAAAGAAACCAAACACGAGGGAGGTCGCGGTGCTGATGACCGCCGACAGTACGAATATCCGACGGGCGCCGAAATGGTCCGCCAGCCAGGATGCGACGGCCAGCGACGCTGCGTAACAGATCGAGAACCCCGACGCGATCGAGCCGGCCTGCGTTGCCGACATTCCCCATTCGCTCTTGAGGAGCGGCAGACACGCGGCATAAACCATGAAGTTCATATACATGAAAATTCGGCCGATGCAGATTGCCATCAACCAGCCGTCACGCCATAGTGGTTTCTTCATCACCGGGACTTTTTCCTTTTGGTTGGTTCAAAGCCGTGGGCGATAACACGAAGCGGCTTTGTGATTGCGCTATACTCAAATGTGCACCTTTTGTCATCACATTTTTACGATGCCGGGGCGAAGAAGGGCGCATGGTTCGAGGTGAAGAATGGCGGGTCGCGCCGGAGGATCGCCGCGACAGCGGAGTCTCTTTTAAACTCCCGATCCAGGAAGCGCCTGACCTCCCCCCGGTTCCAACCCCGCGGATGTAAAAACGGCCGGTAGAGCGACAGATCCCCCTCGTAAAACTCTCCAGTATCGAGGCGCTCCCCGTCCGGTCCCCACGCCGGGAGATTGAAGATCGCGAGGTTCAAAAATCCGATCTCCTCCGCATGCTCCGCGGTGAAAGCGAGCGTCCGCCGGGCCGCCGCGGCCGTCTCCGCGGGCGTTCCGAAGAGAAGGTAGACATAGGTTGCGATCCCCGCCGCCTTCAGATTCCTCAGGGCCGCCGCGGCCGTCGTCAGGTCGATCCCCTTGTTGAGAGCCGCCAGAACCGCCGGATCGCCCGACTCCAGCCCCAACTTCAGCATGACGCAACCGGAATCCCTTAACTTCAGACAGAAACCGGGATCGGCCAGACGGGGCGTGATCCGGGCGAAACCGTACCAGGGCGCTCCGGGCGGGTCCGCGGCCAGGACATCCAGCAGCGCGGGGCTGAGCGCATTGTCGAGGAGGTGGATCAGCGCCGGTCTCGTCTCCGCAACCAGGGCGCGGAGGTCCGCCGTGACCTGCACGGTCGGAAGCGGCCGATAAGGATTCCCCTCGGCCCGCTCCGGGCAGAAGGAGCAGCGCCGCCACCAGCAGCCGCTGGAGGCGCTGTAGGGAAGGATCGCCCCAGGCGAGAGATAATCGGTCAGCGGAAAGCCGCTGAAGTCCGGTTGGTCCGGGCCGCCATCGTGTTCCGTTCCGAGGAGTGCAAGGAGCGGAACCTCTCCCGGTCCGGCGATCGGCTCGTCCACGAAATCCGCAAAGGGATTCTTCCAATCCGGCCGCCGCATCCAGGAGGTGACGAGCCCACCGCCGAGGACGACCCGGAGCTGCGGCCGTTCCCGCCGCAGGAAACCGATCATGGCGAAGGTCGTCAGGGCCTGGCTCAGGTAATTCAGCGAAAAGCCGACGTGCGAAACAGCGCTTTCGGCAAGGATCTCCGGAAGGCGTTCTCGAAACCAGGGATAAAAAGGATTCGTCTCCGGCCCGGCGGTTGCATTGAGGAGATCGGCGCTCCGGACGGGGGAGAGTCTCTCATCCTCATAATCGGCAAGACTCACGCGGACGCCGGAAGACCGGGCCGCCGTCGCGAGGAGGCGGTTCAAATCCGTTACCGCCCGCCGGTAGCGGTCGGGATGCCGGTAGAGATCGCGGGAGCGCAGGACGGCAAGATTCTCGGTCAGATGCTTCGCCGCCCGCCGCGTCCAAGTGTCGATTCCCTTCCTGCGGGCCTCGCCGTCGGGGAACCCTCCGACCATCCCCGGATGAGGAATGGCCTCCCCTCCTCCCGCCGGGATTCCAATAGGTACTCGGCTTTGCAAGCGTTTTTCCGCCGGACGGACCACTGCCGGAAGAGCGCCGATCTCCCTTCCCTCCTCCATCAGCCAAAGCTGCCCTTCCAGGTTGGCGTCCCAGACCCGGCAGGCGACGCCGTGACGCCGGAGCGCCCCCGCCAGCCGCGCCGGTCCTCCCGGCGCCTCGCAGGCCTTCGCCACGGGCGGGTGAACAAGAAGGATGGCGTTTTCTTCCCGGATTGTCGGATTCATTCGGTTTCCATTTTCAAGAAATTGTTTTATAAGCTCTATTCAAGTTATCCGATCAGAACCGGTTTGGCAAGGTGGGGTTTGCCGAACGGACGGCCTGACGCCCGGATTGATCTGAGAAAATCGGGATAATGGACGAACCTCACCGTGATGAAAAGGAGTGAAGCTTGCTAACAGACCTGCGGAACCGGCATTTTGATCTGATCGCGTTTGCCTACGACCGGCTCATCGGGCGGCCGAATACGGACAGGCTTGCGGACATGCTCGGATTGCCCATCCAGGGCCGTTTGCTCGATGCCGGGGGCGGTACGGGTCGGGTCTCTTCCCTTCTCCGGCCGTTCGTCGGCGGCGTTGTCGTGGCCGACCTCTCCGAAGGGATGCTCCGGTACGCCCGGGCAAAAGGGGGCATCGAAACGGTGCGCGCCCGTACAGAGGAGCTCCCCTTCCCCAACGGTGCGTTCGCGCGGGTGATCGTCATCGACGCCCTTCACCACTTCTCCCGCATGGAGAAGGCCATCGCGGAGCTGGTTCGCGTGCTGGAACCCGGCGGGAGAATCCTGATCGAGGAGCCGGATCTGACTCTACCTGCTGTGAAGCTCGTCGCTATCGCCGAGAAGCTTCTGCTCATGGAGAGCCATTTCCGGACGCCGGAGGCCATCGGCGCCGTGATGAAGACGCGCGGCCTTTCCGCATCCATCCGCCACAGTGGCCATTTCCGTTCCTGGATCACGGCAGACAAGCCGAGATGAGTCAATACCATGAATTCAGCATAAGGAGGAAACCATGCCATTCGTAAACATCAAAGTCCCCCGGGACACCTTCGGGCCCCTTCAACCCAACTTCCCCTGCCACCGAACGAAAAGCAGTTCATCGCCGGGTAGACCGGAGGAATCTCACCTCCAGTCCCCCACAGATCCGTACGTGAGCCTCTCGACTCATACGGCTCGTGTCAGCCATTTTCTTGAAGCCTCTCGACTTCAAGTAGACGCAGAGAGATAGGGCTCCT
>JAPLJX010000071.1 GCA_026388375.1 Deltaproteobacteria bacterium | reverse complement strand
GCCAGGACGATAGGGCCTGTGTGAGGCCATGGATTCCACCACGTCGGCAACAGTGAGAATGCGGGCCTCTATGAGAATTTCCTCTCCTTTCAGATTTCTTGGATAACCTGAGCCATCCATTCGTTCATGGTGCTGGTAAACCATCTCGACCAAGGGCCAGGGCGACTCTACATTCTTGAGCATCTCGTACCCTCGCCGCGCATGTTCCTTAATCAGGGAAAACTCGATTTCCGACAGCTTGGTAGGCTTCGACAATATTTCGGCAGGGATGGATAATTTCCCGATGTCATGGATGGAACCGGCTATCCGGATGCCTTCGATCTTTTCCTGAGAAAGTCCCATCTCGGTGGCGATGGCACGGGCAAGATCCGCGGACCGGATCTGGTGACCGGCGGTATAGGGATCTCTCGTTTCGACAGCGGATACCATGACCTGGATGGTCGCACCAACCGCCTTCCTGAGACTGTCAAGGGTATGCTGAAGTTGTTCCTCGGCTTTCTTGCGCTCGGTGATGTCCCTAACGACGTGGATCAACCCGACCGGCCGGCCATCACTCCCGAACCTCGGCATCGCCCTGATCTCGAGGTGCTTGTTCAAATAAGGTTCGAACATCTCCACAGTAGAAGGTTTACCTGTCTGGAGGCTTTGGCAACTTGCGCATCCGGAAGGCGGTGTCTCCGTTCCGTGATAGCACCTGAAGCACTTTGCTAAAGGCATTCCCTCCTGCAGTTGCAGGCCGAATATTGCCCTGGCCGCCGGGTTCGCGCGGACGATGTTGAAATCCTCATCGTGGATAGTGATCATGTCTGTGACAGTGTCGAACGTGTTTTCCCAATCGTTCTTGGCTACGACGATCGCCTCCTCCGTCCGCTTACGGTCGGTGACATTTCGCATTATGCCGCGAAACCCTATCGGTTGACCGGTTGTATTTCTTATGAGAGATACAGAGGACTCAATATATAGTTTTGTTCCATCCTTTCTAATAATTTCATGAGCGACTCCTTTCGAGGGTTCCCCTGTCCTGAAGACTTTATTGAAGGCTTGATACAATATTTGACTGTTCTTCTTATCGGTATATTGACGGTTATTCATGCCCATCATTTCAGCGTGGGTTTGTCCGACCATTCGGCAAACCGAGTCGTTGCAGAAGGTCAAGTTGCCGGCAATATCAACCTCGAAGTAGCCATCCTCGATGTTCTCAAGAATCGAGCGGTACCGATCCTCGCTCTCCCGCGACGCCTCAGGGGCTCTCTTACGTTCTGATTCCGATTGTTCCTGTTCCTTGATTTTCTGTTTTAAGGCGGATATCTCTTTCATCAGTTCCGGATTTGTTCTGGATGGGTCTTCCATCTGATGCCCCCTGTAATGACAAACAGTATCGGCTTCTAAGTAAGTCGCGCGCAACTATTTGAATTCTTTAAATACAGGCATCTCGGTTTTGGGAAGGCTCCCATAGCCTCAGACGCAAGTTACTTGCTGATGCAGGCCCGCCATCGGCGGACTGGGACGCAAAAAAAAGACGGGTGATCTTTGTGATGAGAAATTATTAAGGAAAAGATATCGGATACCCATTCAGATGTCAAATAGAATATAGGCCATCAAATAAGGATGCCTATTAGACGAGGAAGGCGAGGGGAATATCTGATGCCAGGCAGAAACATAAAAGCGTTCCGCCGATGCCGGCGGAACGCTTTTGTCCATCGTGGAAATGGTGGTGTTGACGGTCTTACTTCTTTGCCTTCTTTTTTCCCTCGGCCTTGGCAGCAGGGGCGTCAGGGGCGGCGGCCAATTCCTTGAAGGTGGCTTCCCATTTTTCGATGACGCCTTTCAGTTCGCCCGCTTTGGCCTTAGCAGCGGCCGCATCGGTGGCGATCATCTCTTTGGCGGCTTTCAGGTTTTCCCCGAAGGCCTTGGCATCCGCGATCCAGGCCTCTTTCTTGTCCTTCATCTTCTTTTCAACCGCCTTGGCGGCGGCCTCAATACCCTGCCAGGCTGCTTCGACGGCGGCCAGAGCGGCGGTCGCTTCGTCGGCGACGGCCTTTTTGCCCGCCTCGACGGCGCCGGCGGCCTTCTCGAAGGCGGCCTTCGCATCCACATAACCCTGCTTGGCTTCCTTGTACTTCTTCTCCTTCACCTGGGCCTCGGCTGCTTCCCAAACCTTCTTGGCGGCATCCAGATCAGCGGCGGCGAATTTGTCGGCGCCCGCGGACACGGCGGCGTCCATGGCTGCCTGGGCGGCCTTCTGTTCCGCCTCCGGGGGCTTCGAACAACCGATGAAAACCAAAACCAGTGCAAGAACCATCATGAACGATACCGAGAACTTGAAATGCTTCATACCTAACCTCCTTAGTTGAATGATTATAATGGCTTCCGTTGTGAAACCCATGCTGTTATATACCTTTCTCCGGCGTTGTCAAGATGGATGTTTGGAAAATTCCGGAATGCGCCATGAAGGCGTCCGTCATCGCATCTTGATCACCACCTTGATCGCGTCTTCGATCCTCTCGCGGACGTATTTGAAGGCCGTCGGGAGCTCGTCCAGTGCAAAGGTGTGCGTATGCATGAGCTTCGCATCGAAACGTTTCTGCGCCATGAGTGCGGCGGCGCGGTGGGTGGCGCTGTTTCCTTCGCCCCGGATGCCGTAGAGGTAAATGTTGTTCCGGACCAGCTTGGCCAGTTCCACGGGCACCGGTTCCCCCGGGAAGGCGGCAAGGCAGATCCGGCCGCCCCGGTTTACCATGTCCATTGCCTCGTTCAGCGCGTTGGGCGCTCCGGAGCATTCCATCACGTAATGGACACCTTTGCCGCTGGTGATGCGTTTTACCGCCTCGACCGGGCTTTCCCTGCCGATGTTGATGACATGGTCCGCACCCAGCTTGAGCCCCAGGTTCAACCTCACGTCACGCGTCCCCGTGAGGATGACCGGTTGCGCGCCCAGGGCCTTGCCGACGGCCACGCTCATGAGTCCGATCGGACCTGGTCCGGTGACGACGAGGCTTTCTCCGGCAATGAGACCGCCCAGCGCGTCGAGGCCGTACATGGCCGTACCTGCGGTCACGATCAGCGTGGCCTCCTCATCGCTCATTCCATCGGGCACATGAATCAGGGTATTGACATGGTTGACGGCATACTGGGCAAAGCCGCCATCCGTGGTGAAGCCGTTCGCACGGTGGCCCTTGTCGTGACCTTCGTAGTTCAGCCCGTAGTTGAGGCAGGCGGTGTACATGCCCATGCGGCATCGTTCACAGCGCCCGCACCCGGCATGCACCTCGACGGCGATGCGATCCCCGATCGCGTATTCGTCCACACCCGCTCCAAGCTTGACCACGGTCCCCATATATTCGTGGCCCGGCGTGAAATTCTTGTTGAAGGGCAGCCCCCCCTGTATCCACGCGGGCAGCCCTTTGGTCAGGATCTCCACGTCCGTACCGCAGATGGCGACCGCATCGACCCGCACCAGAACCTCGGCAGGACCCGGTTCCGGGACCGGTTTTTCAACAAGCCGAAGCTGTTCCGGATCGCCGAGGACCCATGCCTTCATGGTCTTTGGAATTGACAGCGCGGTTGCCGGCGAATTCATGATGGGCCTCCGTCGTCGGTTTGGATGTTGGCTGCGATAAAAGCGATCTTCGCCGTATCCTCCACGAGATCCGCAAGATAATAGGCGGTTTTCAGATCCTGACCCAGCGTGAGAATCCCGTGCTCCTTCATCAGCATGGCCCTGACATCGGGGTGCCTTCTGATCCCTCCCCCGACAAAATCACAAAGTTCCTTCGATCCGGGCACTGCGCACTCTACGCAGGGAACATCCTTCAGGACGGCGCGGCTCGAAACCGTGACCAGTGGAAGGGATCTGCCCTTGTTCGAATAGGCCGTTGCGTAGGGGGGGTGAACATGGGCAATCGCCCCGGCATCGGGGCGAAGCTGGTAAACGGCAAGGTGGAAGGAGGTCTCCTTCGACGGTCTCTGCCCGGGGGGATTCTCGATAATCGTGCCGTCCAGTTTGACCAGCAGGTTGATGTCAGGCTCGACGTCGCCCAGCGAGACGCCGGTCGGCGTGATGAGGACCTGATCCGTGCCCGGAATTCGGACGCTCATGTTTCCCCCGGTTCCGCCGACAAGGCCCCTGTAGAAGGCACGCTTCGAGAAATCTGCAAGTTCATTACGCAATCGGTTTACGATCTCCGTTTCATGGCTCATGGCGCTTTTCGCTCCTCTGTTCTTCCATCAATGCAATCCATGCGGGCGATTCCCGGATGATCCCAAGGCCGATCATCCGGTCGATCCCGCCTATCCTCTCCAGAAGCGACCCGGCCAATCCCGCTTGGCGTCGGGAACCTTGAAATCGAACTTCTTGACCTCTTCCAGGAAGGCGGCCAGGTGGTTGCCGATCCGCTCGAAGACCGCGTGACCCTGCTCGACGCTGGCGCGCAGTGGGTTGCCGATGGTGGCGGTGTCCGAATACTCGTGGTGGAGCATCGGAATGAAGATGTTTTCGGAACCCTGGAACTTGACCGTGTTGGTGCCGTCAGACTTGGTGAAGGCCGGGCCCATCCACTTGGGAGCGTGCGCGCGGTCCTGCTTGGCGCGCTCCATGAAGACCGATCCCTCGTAGATCCCCTTATCTTTCATGTAAGCCATGGTGGTGGAGGTTTCCAGTTCGCCCGCGTGCCAGCCGGGGGTCTCTTCCGGGGGGCCCGTCATCAGGTCGGCCACGACGGCGCAATCGCGCTCCGTGGGGGTCTTGTAGTAGGCGCAGAAGCAGTCCGTCTCGGCCCGGAGCGTGCGCAACGCGTCGCCCTGGGAGCCCATGTTGGTGCCGTGGTGCGAGACGAAGACCAGCTTGTTGAAGCCGGAGAAAATCAGGCTGCGGCCGATGGCATAGAGGACTTGGCGGTAGATCTCGGGGGGGAGTGTGACGGTGCCCGTACCCCAGCCGGGTTCGCCCATGTGGTGGGATGAAACGCCGAAGGGAAGCAAGGGCGTATAGAGGACCTTCGCTTTCTTGGCGGCGAGTTCGACGCTGCCCATCGTGGTATAGGAGTCAACCCCCAGAGGGACGTGGTGGCCGTGTTTCTCCATGCTGCCGACGGGGATCATGATCGTGTCGTTTCCGGCCTTGATGGAGGCGGCGACGTCGGTCCAGGGAATTTCATTCAGGTCGTATTTCTGTACATTTGTCATCTTGGTTCTCCTTTTCATTTTTTACTTGCTGATGGGTTGGATGTTCTGTGGTAAACCTTTTCCACTTTGGTCGTGGTTGAAAAACACTTTGTCAAAAGACGTCGCTGTGAAGGAAGGCGGCGGCGTTCCGGAAGAGCGAAAGCCCCATCCCCTCTTCGGGGAGTTCCTCCCGCGTCCAGCGGGGGTGGTTCGTCCGGTGGAGGTACGCCTCGGGGTGGGGCATGAGGCCGAAGATCCTGCCCGTCTCGTTGCAGATCCCGGCGATCCCGTTCACGGCGCCGTTGGGATTCTCGGGATAGTCCATCGCCGCTTCCCGGTAGCGGGCGTCGCTGTACTGCAGCGCGATCAGTTTCTGCCGTTGGAGACGTTCCAATGTGGCCGTGTCCTGCGGGACGAACTTCCCTTCGCCGTGGCGGACGGGAAGGTAGAGGCCCCGAAGCCCCCGCGTGAAAATGCAGGGGGAGCCGGAATTGACGCGGAGATAAACCCATCGGTCCTCGAACCGCCCCGAGTCGTTGAAGATCAGCGTAACGGTCTGCCGGTCATACGCGCCGTCCAGGCCGGGGAGCATACCCAGCTTGACGAGAAGCTGGAAGCCATTGCAGACGCCGAGGATCAGCTTGCCCGCCGCGATGAACCGGGCGAACTGATCGTACAACCGCTCTTGGCCTCCGGCGACGGCCGCATGGAGGATTCGGTTCGCGCCGGCCTTGGCCGAGCCGAGGTCGTCGCCGTCCAGGAATCCGCCGGGCAGGTTCAGGAAGTCATAGTCGTCGAGCCGCTTCGTTCCGCAGAGGAGCTCGCTGATATGGGGGCCATCTCCATCTCGCAGTTCGTCCCGTTTCCCGTGATCACGATCGCACTGATTTTCTTTGGCATTTCTTCTTACCTTTTCCTGAGCCCTTTGAATCTCTTCGGGTCCATTCCCTGAGGCTTGCCTCGCTCACATCATTCCCGCGAAAGCGGGAATCCAGAATAAGGAAACTGGATTCCGTGTCAAGCACGGAATGACGGGAAGGGCCTTAGAACGCGAGGGTTTTCTGCCAAGCCGCCTTCAGTGCGGCGAGCTCCTCATCGATGATCCGTTTTCCGCCGAGACCGTCGATCCGGAGAACCTCCTCCGCGATGACCTGTCCGATCCGGGCGAAGGCGGAGCCCGAGAGGGCGACTTCGAAGGCCTCCCGTGCGTTCGGACGAACGGTCACGACGAAGCGGCTCTGGGATTCCGAGAACAGGAGTTCGTCGTCTCTTCCGATCCCTTCCGCCGGGACGGCCCTGAGATCCACCGTGAGACCGAGGCCCCCGGCGAAGGCCGTTTCCGCAAGCGCCGCCCCTAACCCCCCGTCGGAGCAGTCGTGGCAGGAGGCGACGAGGCCCGCCTGGATCGCCCGGTTGAGCGCCTGATAAAGCCTCTTCGCCGTTTCCGCGCGTACCTGCGGGACGCCGTTTCCAATCGCGCCGTGAAGGGCGTACCACTCCGAGCCGCCGAGTTCCCGATATGTCCTCCCCAGCACGTAGACGAGGTCCCCCGGCCTCTTGGCGTCCATCGTGACGGCCTTCCGGACGTCCTCCATCTTCGCCAGGGTGGAGAAGAGCAGCGTGGGGGGGATCGAGATCCGGGTCTCCCCGATCTGGTAGTCGTTCTTCATGCTGTCCTTCCCCGAGATGCAGGGGACGCCGTAGGCGGTCGTGATTGCATAGAGGGCTTCGTTCGCCCGGACGAGCTGGGCGAGCTTGTACTCCCCGTCGGGGGTCTTTTCCGAGCGGACCGGATCGCACCAGCAGAAGTTGTCGAGTCCCGCCATGCGGTCGAGGGAAGCCCCGACGGCGACCGCATTCCGGACCGCCTCGTCGATCGCGCAGGCGGCCATGTGGTAAGCGTCGATGTCGCTGTAGCGGGGGCAGATCCCGTTCGCGACGACGATGCCTTCGAAGGAGTCGAGGAGCGGACGGATCACGGCGGCGTCGCTCGGGCCGTCATTGACGACGCCGGTCATGGGCTTGACGACGCTTCCCCCCTGCACCTCGTGGTCGTACTGGCGGACGACCGACTCCTTGCTGCAGATGTTGAGCCGGGAGAGCATCTCCTTCAGGGCGCCTCCCAGGTCCGACGGCTCCGAGAAATCAGGTTCCGCGTGGCGCGGGGGCGCCCAGGCGGCCCGGAGGTTCATCTGCGGGAGGCCGTCATGGAGGAAGTCCATCTCCAGATAGACGACCGTCTCCTCTCCGTAGCGGATGTGGAACCAGCCCGAATCCGTATAGCGGCCAAGCACCGTTGCCTCTACGTCCATCTTCCGGGCAAGGGCGCGGAACGCGTCGATGGTTTCCGGCGCCACGGCGAGGGTCATCCTCTCCTGGGACTCGGAGATGAGGATCTCCCAAGGGTTCAGCCCCGGGTACTTCAGCGGCGCCTTTTTCAGGTCGAGGTCGCAGCCGCCGGAGAGGCGCGCCGTCTCGCCCACGGAAGACGAAAGGCCGCCTGCGCCGT
>JAPLJX010000230.1:987-3031 GCA_026388375.1 Deltaproteobacteria bacterium | reverse complement strand
TGACGGCTTCGTAAAAAGTCCGGATGCTGCGTTGCGCTTCATCCTTCGCCGTTGCGGCGTACGATACGGTACGCCTCACTCCTCAGGACTCGCGCGCCTTGCCTGCGGACCTTTTACGAAGCCGTCCCCTCTTTCGCGGTTTTCTCGACTTATTACAAAATCTTCATATCCGACGGAAGGGATTTCCGCTTGATTATTTAAATTCTTTGTGTTATCAGCCAGCCAAATTCGCACATTCCCGGATTGCCGGAGGTTGCCTTTTGAGCGCGAAAGGTTTCCGGTCAAGCGGATGGGGGTGGAGGAAAAAACATAAGGAGGAGTCCAGTATGGCCAGTATTTCAATGAAGTTGTTGCTTGAGGCGGGGGTTCACTTCGGTCACCAGACGAACAAGTGGAACCCCAAAATGAAACCCTATATCTTCGGTGCACGCAACGGGATCTACATTATCGATCTTCAACAGACGGTCGGGATGTTTCAGACGGCCTATCAGTTTGTCGTCGATACGGTCGCGCAGGGCGGAGAGATCCTCTTCGTCGGCACCAAGAAGCAATCCCAGGAATCGGTCCGGGAGGAGTCCGAGAGGTGCGGCATGCCCTATGTCAATCAGCGCTGGCTGGGGGGAATGCTGACCAATTTCGCGACGATCAAGAAGAGTATCGACCGTTTGAATGAGCTTGACCGGATGTTCGCCGATGACAGCATCAAGGCGTTTCCCAAGAAAGAGATCCTCGGACTCCAGAAGGATCGCGAAAAACTGACCAAGGTCCTGGGAGGGATCCGGACCATGAAGGGTGTCCCGAAAGGCCTTTTCATCGTCGATCCGAAACGGGAGATGATCGCCGTCACCGAGGCGAGAAGACTGAAAATTCCGATCGTGGCGATGGTGGATACGAACTGCGATCCCGATCTGATCGACTACATCATTCCCGGCAATGACGACGCCATTCGGGCGATCAAGCTTTTTTCGGCAAAAATGGCCGATGCCGTTCTCGATGGAAAGAAGCGGTTCGAGGAACGCCTGCAGGCGGAAAGCGACAAGGAACGCCCGACGGTGACGGTCGTGACGAAGGCCGCGGTAGACGTTGAGGCCGATGTGCCTGAGAGTATCGAGAGCAAGGGAGCGGAATCTGAATACAGCGGAGCTCCCGAGACCGCCGCAGTGCAGGATCGTGTAGAGGAGGGAATATAAATTGGATATCACATCAGCGATGGTGAAAGAGCTCAGGGTTAAGACGGGCGCAGGTATGATGGACTGCAAGGAAGCGCTCATGGCCGAAAATGGCGATGCCGAAAAGGCGGTTGACTATCTTCGAAAAAAAGGAATGTCGGCCGCAACGAAACGTTCTTCCAAAGCGGCAAAGGACGGCGCCGTTGCCGCATACATTCACATGGGGGGGAAGATCGGAGTCATGGTTGAGGTGAACTGCGAAACCGATTTTGTCGCAAAAACTGAAGATTTCCAGGCCTTGGCGAAGGATCTGGCGATGCATGTGGCGGCATCGAATCCCCTCTATGTCCGGGCGGAAGAGATCCCGGAGCAGGCATTGGATAGGGAAAAGGAGATCTACCGTAGCCAGCTTCTCGAAGAGAAGAAGCCGGAAAAGATCTGGGACAAGATCATCGAAGGCAAACTGAAGAAGTACTTCGAAGAGGTTTGCCTGTTAAATCAAAAGTTCATCAAGAATACGGACATTACGGTGGGTACGCTGGTCAGCAACATGATCGCGAAGACGGGCGAAAACATTATCGTGAGAAGGTTTGCACGGTTTCAACTGGGTGAAGAGGTCAAGTAGCGGGTCATGGATCGCCCGGCATACAGGAGGGTTCTGCTGAAATTGAGCGGGGAATCCTTCATGGGAAATCTCTCCTCAGGCATAGATCCGGAGGTTGTGGAGGTCGTTGCGGGTAAGCTCCGCGAGGTAGCCGCCCTCGGGGTGCAGCTCGGTATCGTCATCGGCGGCGGCAATATCTTTCGCGGTATGACGGCCAGCGCGAAGGGGATGGATCGGACCACCGCGGACTACATGGGGATGCTCGCCACCG
>JAPLJX010000230.1:0-980 GCA_026388375.1 Deltaproteobacteria bacterium | reverse complement strand
GGCGTTCCTACGCGGGTACAGACGGCCATCGAAATGAGAGAAATCGCCGAACCGTTCATCCAGAGGCGTGCCGTCCGCCATCTAGAAAAGGGACGGGTGGTGATCTTCGCTGCCGGAACCGGTAATCCCTACTTTACTACCGATACCGCGGCAACCCTCCGGGCGGTTGAGATCAAGGCCGATATCATTCTCAAGGCGACGAAGGTGGATGGCATCTACGACAGCGACCCCAAAGAGAATCCAAAGGCGAAGCGCTATTCGCGCATTCGCTATACCGAGGCGCTGCAAAAGCAACTCAAAGTGATGGATTCAACGGCGTTCTCGCTCTGCATGGACAACAAGATGCCGATTATCGTCTTTGACCTGTTCCGGCCGCATAATCTGAAACGGGTAATCATGGGGGAAACGGTGGGGACGCTGGTGACGGAGTGATGCGTGATACGTGATACGTGATGCGTGATACGTGATACGTGATACGCGCACCGCTCGCAGCCTCCGGTCGCCCATTTTACCGGAAGTCGAAGTGTTGGTCCGTCACCTGACGCCACTGTTGGAAGGTCGCGAGATTCGCGCTGTCCAGGTGCATCGGGTGAAGGTGCTGGCGCCTTCCTCCGCGCGTGAATTTACGCGGGCCTTAGTCGGAGCGAAGTTCTGCGGCCTGGCGCGTCGGGGGAAATACCTTCTGTTCAAGCTGCGCCACGCCGAGCGAGCGGAGCTGCGGACGCTGGTGGGCCATCTCGGCATGACGGGGCGGATGTATTTGTTGCCAGCGAAGGCGTCCTTGCCCAAGCATGCGGCGGTAGTCCTGAACCTGGGCCGGGAGAACTTCGTTTTCGAGGACACGCGCTATTTCGGCCGGCTCACGCTGGAGGCCAGCGCGCTGGGCAGACTGGGACCGGAGCCGCTCGGGGCGGAGTTTACGGTCGAGGGTTTCGCGGAGGCGCTAGGTCGCTCGCGGCAGCCGATCAAGGTCAAGCTGC
>JAPLJX010000293.1 GCA_026388375.1 Deltaproteobacteria bacterium | reverse complement strand
GATCAGGAGGCTGAAGGCCGCCCCGAGGAGCACTTTCCGCATGGTTGTAATTCCTTATTCAGACGCAATCGGGTTGCACTGTTTTTTCCGGCCGCGGCGGCAGATCGCGGCGCTGCGGACGTCGATGCCATCATGCCGGACCCTTTATCATGAACGCAACCGAAGTGCAAATTGTGCCGGCGCCATGCCGCGGGCATGGCCGCCGAGGAGGGGGGATGGCGAGACGGCCGAAAATGGTTGTTGACAACCGGGACTGATGCGCTAATATTCGCTCCGGGTGATGAATCCTATGGATAATCCTTACCTTGCAGGAATCGACATCGGTTCCACAACCGTAAAAATGGTCGTCTGCGATCTCGGGGGCCGGATGATCTTTTCGCGCTACCGCCGCCACCGTGCCCTGACCGTGGACACGGTCCGGGCGATGCTGACGGAGGCCCGTCAGGCGCTGGGAAACTGCATCCTGGATCTCGCCTTCACCGGCTCCGCGGGCATGGGTGTGGCGGATTTCAACCCGACATCCGCATGAACGGGAACTGCGCGGGCGGCACGGGCGCCTTCATCGAGCAGATGGCTGTTCTGCTCGACGAGCCCCTGGAGACATTCAACGGCCTGGCCGAGAGGAGCCAAACTCTCCACCCCATCGCTTCCCGCTGCGGGGTGTTTGCCAAGACGGATATCCAGTCGCTCTTGAGCAACCGGGTCTCCCGGGAGGATATCGCCGCCTCGGTCTTCCATGCGATGGCCCTCCAGGTGATCTCCACGCTGGCCTGCGGCCGCGACATCCGAGAAAAGGTCCTCTTCGCCGGCGGACCGCTGACATTTTTCCCCTGTCTGCGCGAGGCCTTTTGCCGTCTTCTCCACCTTGATCCGGAAAAAGGGGCGGCAGCCTGCGACCGCCCCGAGCTGGTTGCGGCGGAAGGGGCCGCGCTCCATCACGGGGATTCCCGCTGCCGGTTCGAAGTCGAGAAAGGATTGCAACTCCTTGGAAATGGGTCGCTGCACGGCCGGAAAGAGGCCGGAAAGAGACTCGCACCTCTTTTCCGGGATCGTGAAGCATTTGCCGCCTGGGAAGAGCGTCACCGGGAGCACCGGGTGCAAAGGATTGATCTCGGCCTTCTCCATCAGGCGTCCTGTTTCCTCGGAATCGATTCCGGTTCTACGACGATAAAAATTCTGCTGATGGATGGGGAGAGCCGTGTGGCGTTCACCTGGTATGCGCCGAACGGCGGGGATACGATCGGCGCCGTCCGGAAGGGGATGGATGCCTTGCGGGAGACCTGTCGGGAGGCGGGAGTGCTCCCCCGAATCCTCCGGACGGCTGTGACGGGATACGGAGAAGACCTTGTCCGGGCTGCATTTGCCATCGACGACGGCGTTGTGGAAACGATGGCCCACTACCGGGCGGCCCGTTTCTTCGCCCCGGAGGTCTCTTTCATCCTCGACATCGGCGGCCAGGACATGAAGGCGATCACCATCTGCGACGGCGGCGTCTCCGATATCCAGATCAATGAGGCCTGCTCTTCGGGCTGCGGTTCCTTCATCGAGACCTTTGCCCGCTCCCTCAACTACGGCGTAGCCGATTTCGCCCGAATCGCCTGCGAGGCGAACGAACCCTTCGATCTCGGGACCCGCTGCACCGTTTTCATGAATTCCAGAGTGAAACAGGCGCTCCGCGAGGGGGCTACGGTGGGGGAGATCTCTGCCGGTCTCGCCTGTTCGGTGGTCCGGAATTCCCTTTATAAGGTTCTGAAATTGAAGGATCCGGCTGTATTGGGAGAGAGAATCGTTGTTCAGGGAGGGACCTTCCGCAACCCCGCGGTTCTGCGCGCCTTCGAACTCCTGATCGGGCGGGAGGTGATCCGTCCGGACATCTCCGAGATGATGGGGGCCTATGGGGCTGCTCTGACGGCGCGTCAGAACCGCATCGCGGAACCGGACGCAATCACGACCTTTCCGGGAATAGACGCGGAGGTGGCGGAGAACGCCGTGACAAAAAGAGAACACCGCTGTGCCGGTTGCGAGAACCGCTGTGCGGTGACCCGGATGAATTTCGGGGGCGGGCGGAACTATTTCACGGGCAACCGGTGTGAACGCCATTTCAGCAACGGCATTTCTGCCCCCCGGCCGGGGGAAAACCTGTTCGCGACTCGTCTCAAACTGGTCTTCGACCGGCCGCTGGAGCCGGACCGGCCGCCGCTTCTTACCTTCGGCATCCCGCGCGCGTTGAACCTGTATGAGAACTTCCCCTTCTGGTGTACATTGCTGACCCACTGCGGATTTCGGGTGGTTCTCTCCGCGCCGTCCGGGGCGAAGCTCTTCGAAAAGGGTGTCGGGACGGTGATGTCCGATAACATCTGTTTTCCGGGAAAGCTTGCCCATGGCCATATCCTCGATCTGATCGAGAAGGGGGTGGACCGGATCTTCTACCCGATGGTGGTCTTCGAGAGCCGGGAGGACCCCGACACCCAGAACAGCTTCAACTGCCCCGTCGTGTCCGGTTATCCCGACGTCATCCGGAGCGCGATCGACCCGGAGGGCCGCTTCGGCGTTCCGATCGACAGCCCGGTCGTCAGTTTCAAGGATACGGCGCTTCTGAAAAAGCAGCTCCATCTCTTTCTGAAGGCGTTCGGGATCGGGAAAAAACGGGTCGCGGAGGCTGTGGAACGGGGGCTCGAAGCGCAGCGGGAGGTGCGGCGTGCGTTGCAGAAACGGGCCGCCGCGTTGATGGAACAGGCAAGGAAGGAGCAACGCTTTGCCATGGTCGTTTCCGGCCGGCCGTACCACTCCGATCCGCTAATCAACCACGGACTCCCGGAGCTCCTCGCGGGATTCGGCGTGGACGTTATCCCGGAGAACGCGGTACCGCTTGCCGCCGATGGCTCGTTGAAGGAGAGTTCTGTCCTGACCCAGTGGGCCTACACAAATCGGATCCTCTCCGTGGCCAAGGTGGTTGCCCATACGCCCCATCTCGAAATGCTGCAGATCACCTCCTTCGGCTGCGGCCTGGACGCGATCTCCGCCGATGAGGTGCTGGAAATCATCCGGGGTGAAGGCAAGATCTACAGCCTGATCAAGATGGACGAAATCACCAACCTCGGGGCGGTCCGGGTGCGCCTCCGTTCCATGCTGGAGGCGATACGGGAACGATCCCGGATCGGCAAACCGACGAGCAGGCAGGGCCATGGCGATCATCCCTCCGGGGAAAATCCGGAGGGAAGGACAATCCTCATCCCGTGGTTTTCGCCCCTCTATTCGCCGTTCATCCCGGCGGTCTTCGCCTCTTTCGGCTGCAGGGTGGAGCTCCTTCCGCCCCAGGACCGCTCCTCCGTCGATGTGGGACTCCGGTATGTGAACAACGACATGTGTTACCCCGCGATCATCCTGATCGGGGACATCGTCAAGGCACTCCAGTCCGGGAAGCACGATCCGGAAAAGACGACAGTTCTGTTGACACAGACCTTCGGTCAGTGCCGGGCGTCGAACTATCTGCCGCTCACACGGAAGGCGCTCGCATCTGCAGGGTTCGGCGGGGTGCCGGTCATCTCCCTCTCCGCGGAGGAGACCGATCTGCGGTCGGGGCTCCCGATCGACCGGAAGAAGCTGGTCAAGAGGCTGGCCCTCGGGCTCATCTTCAGCGACGCCTTGGCCCGGATCACATTGGCGACCGCCCCGCACGAGATCCGCGCCGGCTCGTCGATGGCGCTCCAGCAGAAATACATCGCCGAAACGGGAAGGCTTGCCGGGGAGGGGAATTTCGGGGCGCTCCTCGAACTGCTCCGTGAGGCCGTTTGCGATTTCAATGCGCTCCCGGTGGACAACGCGACGGCGCCGATGGTCGGTGTTCTGGGGGAGATCTTTGTCAAGCACAACGCCTTTTCGAACAACAACATCGTGGATTGGCTCATCTCCCAGGGCGTGGAGGCCGTTGTCCCTCCGCTTCTGAGCTTTTTCGAGCAGCGCTTCGTGAACGAAGAGTTCGACCAGCGCGCCTGCCTGAAGCGCTCCTTCCGGGATCTCGTGATGACACGCCTGACCGACCGTTACGTTCGCTTCTACCGGATCCGTGTGGAGCGGGTCATGAAAGATTTCCGCTATGACCGCCGCCATTACGACCTCAAGGAACTGGCGGAGGAGACGAGCCGGGTCACGAGTCTCGCCAACCAGGCGGGGGAGGGGTGGCTTCTCCCCGCCGAGATGATTGCGATGCTGAAGGGCGGCATCGGAAACATCGTTTGCCTGCAACCGTTCGGCTGCCTGGCCAACCATATCATCGGAAAAGGTGTGGAGAAAAAACTAAAATCCCTGTACAACCGGCTGAACCTCCTCTTCCTCGACATGGATCCGGGGATGAGCGAGGTGAATATTCTGAATCGCCTCCATTTCATCGTCATGTCCGCGCGGGAGGGGATGCAGACGGAAAGGGTTGTCGAACAAAGATAACAATTATGGCTAAAAAAATCGGCATCGCCCTGGGCAGCGGCTCCGCCCGGGGATGGTCTCACATCGGCGTGATCCGGAGCCTGTTGGAGGCGGGGATTGAGATTGATATCGCCTGTGGAGCCTCCGTCGGCGCGCTGGTCGCCGGATCCTTCGCCGCCGGTTTCCTCGATCCGCTGGACCGGTGGGCGCGCAAGCTTTCCTGGTCGCACATCATTGGTTTCATGGATGTGATGATCCCCCGTTCGGGGCTCATCGAGGGGGAACGGATCACCGGCTATCTGCGCGAGATTCTCTCCGATCCGCTGATTGAGAACCTGCCGGTGCCTTTTGCCGCCGTGGCTACCGATCTCAAGACCGGCGGGGAGGTGTGGCTCCGCGAGGGGTCCCTCATCGACGCTGTTCGGTCAAGCATGTCGCTTCCGGGTATTTTTACCCCCTGCGGGCGGAACGGCCAGTGGCTCGTCGACGGTGGGCTGGTGAACCCCGTGCCCGTCTCGCTCTGCCGGTCGATGGGCGCCGACATCGTTATTGCCGTCAACCTGAATTCCGATATCATGGGGAAGCCGCGGCTCCGTCGAATGGCCGACCCTCCGGGTCATGGCCGGAACGGAGTTTCGCCGCGCGCCCAGGGACGCTGGGCGGCCTTCCTGAACCAGACGGCGCAGAAGGGGAATCTCACCCTCTTTCGGCAGGTTTTCCAGGAACAGCCGGGCCGCGGCCCGACGCTGTTCGATGTGATGGCAACCTCCGTGAAGATCATGCAGGACGCCATCACCCGTCAGCGGCTTCTCTCCGATCCGCCGGACATCCTGGTCCGGCCCAAACTTGCCGGTATAGGGCTGATGGAATTCAACCGGGCGGACGAATCGATCGAAGAGGGGAAACGGTCGATGGACCTGATGATCCCGATGCTCCGCGACATGCTGGATTAAAGAACCATCTCCAGTTTGTCCACCGCGGCCGTCGTCGCGGTGAAGATGGCGGAGGCGATCGCCTCCGACTCCTTCCGTTCGGGAAGCGAAGCATAAACCCCTGCGTCAAAATGGGTGAGGGCGAGGCGTTTTGCCCCCGCTTCGCGGGCGATGCGTGCCGCCGTCTCCGGGTTGAGATGGGGCCACTCTTCAAGGGATTGACCCTCCTTGTAGGCGCATTCCGTGATCAGCAGATCGGAGGCCCGGGCCAGATTCACGGCGTTTTCGCAGTAGCCCGTGTCCGGGCAGTAGCTGATGATCCGGCCGTCGATGGCGAATCGGTAGCCCAGCGTGAGCGAGGCATGGCGGAGCGGCAGGGCCTTGACGGAGAAGGGGAGGGACGCGGTTTCTTCCGGCATCTCCAGGATACGGACCGGATAGGGAAGGGCGGCGAGGGGGAGCGTGAACGGGGCGTTGATGAAGGTTCCCAGGATCTCCCTCCCCCCGGTGGGGGCGCAGATGGTCAGCCCCTCATGGAATCGGAACTTCGCAAGGATATGAAGACCTTCGATGTGGTCGATGTGAAAGTGGCTGAGGAAAAGGAAAACCGGTTTTGCGCCTTCGAGATGACCGGCCGCCCGGTGGATGCCGTTTCCGGCGTCGAGAAGGATGTCGTACCGCTCCGTCTGCACGAGGGTGCAGATGGTGTTTCCCGTTTCCGTATCGTACCAGCCGTTCGTGCCCAGAAAGATGACCTTCATGCTCCAACCTCCGCCCTCCCTATACCTCAGCGGCCGTCGCGGTACAACCCCTTCGTCAAAAAAGTATGCTTCAATACGGAATCATTTATGTAATTTCCACAATCATGATGATATGATCCAAGGCGATCCGGAAGTACCGGGGAAAACCGAACTACGCGACTCAATGAAGGAGGCGACGGATGCAAATATTGGCGTTCAATGGAAGCCCCCGTAATCAGGGGAATACATCAGAGATCATTGCGGCGATTCTTGAGGGCGCCCGTTCAAAAGGCGCCGAAACCGCGGAAGTGCGGCTCCAAGATATTGATCTGAAGGGATGCTGCGGATGCCTGAGCTGCCGGAAACATTTCGGGTTCTGCGCGCAGCGTGACGATCTGAGTCCGTATCTGGAAGCGATAAAAGGCTGCGCCGGTATGGTCGTCGGCTGTCCCATCTATATGTACCGTATTTCCGGCCAGATGAAACTCTTCGTGGATCGGATCTACTCCCTTTATGCCAATCGGCCCGACGGCGGCTATGACTCCATGGTGCCGCAGGGGAAGCGTTATGCCCTCGCCATTTCACAGGGCGCCCCCAATCCGGATCAGTATAAAAAATCGATTCAATACCTCGCCGGCATGACGGGAAGCGGTCTCGGGATGGAGGAGGTGGGGCGGATCATCCATGCCGACAGTCAAGATCATCCGGCCGCCGGGGACAAAGGGCTCCTGGAAAAGGCCTTCGAAATCGGCTGCCGGCTTTTGAAGTAAAAAGGCCACGCATCCGTCGCATGCTGTCCAGGCGATTGCTGCCCTCTGCATCGGCGGCGGCCGGCGCCTAAGTCATCAAGGAAGTGAACGCGGATTTCGGGGAAGGAAAGGCAGAATGAGAGGCGACTAATTGTTAATGTACTGTAAAATAGTCTCGACTATTTTTTAATAGAGTATATAATAGCCAGCATGATCGCAAGGGAACTCTACAGAAATATCTGGCAGGAACTGGCGTCCGACAAGGAGATGGTTTTCCTCGCAGGGCCGCGTCAGACAGGCAAGACAACGCTGGGGGGCATCATCGCCGAAGGTTTTGTCAATTCACTCTATTTCAACTGGGATATCCCCGAACAGCGATCCCGGCTCCTCCAAAACCCTTCGTTTTTTGAAGAGGTGGACAGGAAGGATGCCAGCCCTCCTTTGATCATTTTCGACGAGATTCACAAATACCGAGACTGGAAAAACTATCTGAAGGGGGTTTACGACGGCTCCAGAAACGGGTACCGTTTTCTGGTGTCCGGCAGCGGCCGCCTGGATATTTATCAGAAAGGCGGCGATTCCCTGGCCGGGCGTTATCTCCTCTTCCATCTTTTCCCCTTTACGCTGGCGGAGCTCGGCAATGTGCGCAGACCTCATGAAGAATTCATGGTGGAGCCTTTTGCCGTAAGTTCGGCCAGCGGATCGGAATTGCGGGAAATATGGAATTCGCTCGGAAGTTACAGCGGTTTTCCGGAACCCTTTTTAACCGCGAGGGCGGCAACCTATGCCCGCTGGTCGAACTCTTACGCCCGGCAACTGATTCGCGAAGATATCAGGGTCAGGTTTCCCCCGTATCGGTCAGAAACTGGCTGGACCTGTTCGAACGGTTTTTTCTTGTCTTCAGCATTGCGCCCTGGACGGAAAAGGTGGCCAGGGCGATCCTGAAAGAACGGAAGGTTTATCTCTTCGATTATCCACGCATAAAAGATGAAGGCGCGCGGTTCGAGAACCGGGTGGCCCTTGAGCTGTGGCGCGCCGTGACTTCCTGGAATGATCTGGGATGGGGAGATTTTGGCCTCCATTTCATCAGAAACAAGGAAAAGCAGGAGGTTGATTTTCTATTGACGAGGAATCGTGAGCCGTTTCTATTGGTTGAAGCGAAGCTCGCCGAACGGGAACCGTCAGCGCCTTTGAGGAAATTTCAGCAGGCCCTGCGGGTCCCTGCACTGCAACTGATCGAAGCGGGCGATCGTTACCGGCTCATATCCAACGGCGATCAGCAGATCATGGTCGCCCCCGCCTGGCTCTGGCTGGCAGGGCTGCCGTGAAATTTTGCTATCGCGACGCTCGGCGGCGGATGGGCGGGAATCCACTCGCCGGCAGCAGATCAGAGCGGAAAATCGGGGAAAGACTTTAAGCATTTCCAAACATGGGCGCATGGATGTTACCATTTCAAACCGTCTCGGCCATAGCGACCGAGTCAAACTATTTTAGGTTCATCCGGTTGACGCATCCCCCTCTGTGCCAATGTAAGTGAGACACTTCCCCTCTGATAAAATCTCATTGACATACAAGACTCCTTTCCGTATCATCAACTCACGCAAAAGCAGTTTCTTATCAATTATCAATATCCATGAGGAAACTGCCTGACGGCGTCCCGAAAACAAGATTTAAAATCAAAACGCACGCGAGAAAAATTACGAAACGCAACCACTAAAGGGAAAAAATAAAATGAAACATACCTTATTCAAAACAATATTTCAGCCATGGATCCTTGTGACCTTGATTGTATTATTACAAACGGGAACCCTATTCACTGCAGGAACAGAAGCTGTTGCCTGAAGTAGTTACTCTCAGCTGACCGTGGATGTCAGCCCTGACAACAGTGGTACCGTTAAAGTCAATGGTTCGGCCGCCACCTCCTCCTACCCTTCGGTTTTCAGTATTGCCCGATACTCAACCGTCACCCTGGAGGCCATGCCGGCATTCGGATACACTTTTTCCAACTGGAGCGGTGCGGTGACGGGCACCACCAATCCGACTTCCCTCTATGTTGATTGTGACAAGACCGTCACGGCGACCTTTGCTACGGCGGGAACGGCTGCGCCTCTCTACTTTCCCCACGTAGCCACAAGCATTCCCTGGCAAACGGAGATAGCCATCATCAATACAAGCGATCAAACCGTCACCGGTACCTTGAGGGGCATAAGCAATGCAGGTCTGCTCATGGAGACCAAGCC
>JAPLJX010000229.1:1239-8576 GCA_026388375.1 Deltaproteobacteria bacterium | reverse complement strand
GGATAAAATTGGGAAATGGTCGTCACATCGACTGAGATGGCCGGGACGAGAATGCCGCCGAAGTAAAGGCCACCGGCGGTTAGAAGCAGCAGGACGACGGCTGCGATGACAAACGGCTTCTTTCTGCGCCTGCCGGGCTTGAGGATCTTCTCCGATTTTTCAATCTTCAGTTTTGCAACGTCTTCCGCAGGCATGACAGGCTCTCCAGCGCTCCGGATTACTTCTTCTTAATCAGGCCCATGTCCCTGAGAATGACGGCATACCTGCTGTTCCATTCCTCAAGGAATTTCCCGAAGGCTGCGCCGTCCAGCCACGCTTCGGTCAGCATGTTGTCCTTGCAGTACTTCTTGAAGCTCTCGGTCTGCGTGTATTTGAAGAAGGTCTGCTCCAAGACCTTGTGGGCGTCCGCCGGGATGTCGGCAGGCGCGACGATACCGCGGTTCTGGACGTACACGACATTGACCCCCTGCTCCTTCAGCGTGGGGATGTCGGGGAGGCCGCCCAGACGTTTTTCCGCGAAAACTCCGAGAATCCGAATTTTTCCGGCTTTGTAGAGTTCAAGGGACTCGCCGGGGTTTGAAACAGCCATGTCGATGTGACCGCCCAGGAGGGCTGCATTGACCTCACCGCCGCCGTTGAAGACGACGTAATTGAACTGGATGCCCGCCGCTTTCTCGATCAGGTAGTAGGCGATGGAATCGGCGCCTCCCAAAGCCGTTCCGCCCATGGTGATCTTCTTCGGGTTGGCCTTGGCGTCGGCAATGACCTCTTGCATCGATTTATATTTCGAAGCGGAATTCACGATGAGCGTGAACTCGTCAAAGGCGAAATTGGCGATCGGGGTGAAATCCTTCAGATTGAAGGGCGTGTTGCTGATCAGCGGCGTGGTCAGAAAAGACGGGGTGACCGTGACCAGGAAGTAGGGATCCTTCTTTTTGCCGGCCACATAGCCGTAGCCGATCCCGCCGCTTCCGCCCGGCTTGTTTTCGACGACGAGCGGCTTGGGGAACAGCTTGTCTTTTTCTACGGCAGAGGCCATGATGCGCGCAAAGATATCGCTTCCGCCGCCGGCGCTGTAAGCAACGACCACGGTGATGGGTTTCTCCGGAAAGCTGCTCGCACCGGAGACACTGCCCGCCCCGATGGCGATAAACAAAACGACCAGAAACAATACGGATGACCTGCAGAAGTTTTTCATTTTCTCCCTCCATGACGTGATGTGCTTGCCGACGGCAAAAAAATTACGCTTCGACTGATTTTCCCGAGGGTGTAACTTCCCCCTTTTTGATCTTTTCCAGAAGTTTCTCCGCCCGGGCGGGATTGAAAGCGCCGCATTCACAGCATTTGGCCATGATCCGGGCCGCCTTTTTAGGGGTCAGACGCCGGAGTTTCACGTATTCGATCATTTTCCGGATCAGGTTGAAGGAGACCATGCCATGGCCGCATAAGGTGTTGATTTCCAGAGTCTCCCGTTCGGGCAGGCGCTCCCTGGCGCCCCAAAAGCCCAAGGAATGCTCGGCGCTATGGCGGGTGATGCCGGCTTTGCGACAGCATTCCTGAACCTCATCCAGAAGGCCGCTGATGTTGATGGAAATTCCCAGATCAGCCTGGATCAACTCTTCGACCACCTTCTGCACGGTATCGAGGTCGGTAAAGACCGCCGTGGAGCCGGCGCCTTCCCCAAGATTGGCGATAAACTCCTGAACCTCGACGCCGTCCTGGTAGATGTTCCCCAGCTTGACGTTTCCCATGTTGATCGGATTATATTTCTGACAGATACGCATGAACTCCCGGATTTCGGACGCCGATCCCTCACGGTTGATTCCCGCGGCAGTCGTCATGAAAACGACGTAATCTTCCTTCAGGTTTCCAGCCTTCCCTTGGCGGTGCAGGGTATTGGTCATGCTTCCGTCTCCTTGAATAAAGGCCGGCCCAGGCCCAGATTGGTTTTCCCGTTGAGCGAAAGGGTATAGCCGGCTTTCCTGACCCATTCCTCATGGGGGATGGATCCATCGGGAAGGCATCTGGAGGCCACACCAACGCTGATCACGGTATCAACCTCTTTCTGGACTTTTACCAGAGCCTGGAGAAAGTCCGGGATTTTTTCCAATTTGACCTTGATTTCAATGATAGCGGAGAGAACCTTTTCGTTCAGGACGTCGGCTTTTATCTTCCCCGTCCGGGTATCCTCCATCAACTGGGTCACCGGATTCTTGGTCTCGAAGTCGGCATTGAGCCGGGCGAGTGCCATGGCCACCTTTTCGATATCCCACAAAAAGGCCCCGATCCCGGGTCGTCCCATTTCCACGACCAGGCCGGCTTCTCCTTTGCGGAGCCGGCCGGTCACATCGTTGCTTTTAATCTCTTCGGTTCCCCGGCCGTAGATGCCCGTTCCCGGGTGGATGATGGTCGGATCGCTGAACATCCCCCGGAGACTCCGCGGCCATTCCAGAACCGGCGGCGTCAAGGCGCCTGTGGGACACACGTCCACGTCGGCCAGATACCCCAAGCGGAAGACGGACAAGACCCGGCGAATCGCCCTGACCATCCAGGGCCAATACCTTTCATCCTTAAGAAATCGATAACAAACCGAACATTCCACGCACTGGTCTTGATTGACGACCGACTTCCCATCTTCGTCCAAACTGATCGCCCCCATGGTGCATACCGCATGACAATTTCCGCAACCGGCGCATTTTTCCTTATCGATCTCCATTGGATCCCTTCTTTAATGATATCCGGATGATATTTAAACTAATACAAATTTTGTTTTGACCAACCTGCCGACTGGTGCATGAATCACTTAGTTCTTCGCGCCTTTGGGACGAATGTGTAACTTCTTGCTGCCGGCCTTGATTGCCGCCTGGGCCGCCGCGAGGCGCGCGATCGGCACGCGGAACGGCGAGCAGCTCACGTAGGTCAGGCCGGTCTCATAGCAGAAATCGACGGAGGCCGGATCGCCGCCCTGCTCGCCGCAGATGCCGATCTTGAGATCGTGGCGCGTGGCGCGACCCTTCTCGACGGACATCCGGATGAGCTGGCCGACGCCGTCCCGGTCGATGGTCTGGAAAGGATCGGCTGCGAGAAGCTTCTGGTCGAGGTATTCGTTCATGAAGCCGCCGATGTCGTCGCGGCTGAAGCCGAATGTCAACTGGGTCAGGTCGTTGGTGCCGAAGGAGAAGAATTCGCAGCTCTTCGCCATCTGGTCGGAGAGTAGCGCGGCGCGGGGGATCTCGATCATTGTGCCGTACTTGTACTCCAACTCCGCAATGCCGAACTGTTTCAGGATTTCGGCGTGAACCTGATCCACGATCTTTCGGGTGACGACGATCTCGGAGACGTCGCAGGTCACCGGCACCATGATCTCCGGGATGCACTTCTTGCCGGCCGCGATCAGCTCGGCGGTGCATTCGAAGATCGCGCGGATCTGCATCTCGCTCACCTCCGGATAGGTAACGCCGAGGCGGACGCCGCGGTGGCCCATCATCGGATTTGTCTCATGCAGGTCTTCGCCGCGCTTCTTGATGTCCGCCACCGCGATGCCCAGCGCCTTGGCCAGCTCGGCCTGCTTTTCGGCCCCCTGCGGCACGAATTCGTGCAGCGGCGGGTCGAGGAGGCGGATCGTCACCGGCAGCCCCTCCATCGCCTCCAACGTGCCTTTCAGGGAGGTCTTGACGAACGGGTAGAGTTCGTTCAGGGCGGCCTTGCGCTCCGCGGCGGTATTGCTGAGAATCATTTTGCGCAGGTAGAACAGCGGCCGGTCGGAACCCTCGCCGTAGAACATGTGCTCAGTGCGGAGCAGGCCGATTCCTTCGGCGCCGAAGCCGCGGGCTACCTTCGCATCCTGCGGCGTGTCGGCGTTGGTGCGCACGCCCATCGTTCGGAACGTATCGGCCATGGTCATGAACCTCTGGAAACGGGGATTTTCGGTCGCGTCCATCATTGACAGGGAGCCGAAATAGACATGGCCAATGGTGCCGTTCAGTGTGACGACATCGCCTTCCTTCAGGACGATATCGGAGCCGGTGATCCGGGCCGTTTTCGTTTTTGCGTCCACGTGGAGGCCGCCCGCGCCGACGATGCAGCACTTGCCCCAGCCGCGGGCGACGAGCGCCGCGTGGGAGGTCATGCCGCCGCGGGCGGTGAGGATGCCGGCGGCCGCACGCATCCCTTCGACGTCTTCCGGGTTGGTTTCTTCGCGCAGCAGGATGCATTTCCTGCCGGCGCGAAAGGAGGCCACGGCGTCCTCGGCGGTGAAGACCAGCACGCCGCAGGCGGCGCCGGGGCCGGCGGGCAGACCCTTGACGATCAGATTCGCGTCCTTCTCGGTTTTCGGATCGATGATCGGGTAGAGGAGTTCATCGAGTTGCTTGGGTTCGACGCGCATGACGGCTGTCTTTTCGTTGATGAGCCCCTCGTCCAGCATGTCGATCGCCATGTTCAGCGCGGCGGTGCCGGTGCGCTTGCCGACGCGGCACTGCAGCATCCAGAGCTTTCCCTCCTGAATGGTGAACTCGATGTCGAGCATGTCGGTGAAGCGCTTTTCCAGGGTCGTACGAATGGCGTCGAGCTCCGCGTAGGTCCCGGGCATAGCGTGCTGCATGCTCACGAGGTGTTTGTTCTGCTCGTTCTTCGTGTCGTCGTTGATCGGGCTCGGGGTGCGGATGCCGGCCACGACGTCTTCGCCCTGGGCGTTCACCAGCCACTCGCCATAGAACTTGTTGTCGCCGGTGGCCGGGTCGCGGGTGAAGGCCACGCCGGTGGCGGAGGAGTCGCCCATGTTGCCAAACACCATCGCCTGGACGTTGACGGCGGTGCCCCACTCGTCCGGAATGCCCTCGATGCGGCGGTAGGAGACGGCCTTTTTGCCGTTCCAGCTTTTAAATACGGCCGCGATACCGCCCCACATCTGTGCCATCGGGTCGTCCGGGAAAGGTTTGCCGAGGTGTTTATGAACCAGTTCCTTGAACGCTTCGGCGAGCGTCTTGAGGTCGTCTTCGCCGAGATCGGTGTCGGATTTGCAGCCCTTCGCGTGCTTGACTTCGTCGAGCTTTTCATCGAGAATCTTGCGGATGCCTTTTCCCAGGGCGGGTTCAAGGCCTTCCGCCTTCTCCATCACGACGTCGGCGTACATCATAATCAGACGGCGGTAGGAATCCCAGACAAAGCGGGGGTTTTTCGTTTTGGCGATGATGCCGGGGATGGTCACGGTGGAGAGGCCGACGTTGAGGACGGTGTCCATCATTCCGGGCATCGATGAGCGGGCGCCGGAGCGGCAGGAGAGCAGCAGCGGATTGACGGCGTCGCCGTATTTCATGCCCATGATCGTTTCGGTCTTCTTCAGCGCGGCAAGAACCTGGTCGGTCAGTTCCGGGGGGAGCTTGCAGCCGTCGGCGTAATAGGCGGTGCAGCACTCGGTGCTGACGGTGAAGCCCGCCGGTACGGGAATGCCCAGGGAACACATTTCCGCCAGGTTGGCGCCTTTGCCGCCCAGCAGGTTCTTGTCGCTTGCCGCGCCCTCGGCGGAACCACCGCCGAATGTATAAACGTACTTGTTCATTGAGATTACTCCTTCTTGCTCTCGTTTTTTGTTTCCGGTCATTTTCAAAATCGAAAATCGGACGTCACGCGCCGCGCCCTCGGCGGAACCGCCGCCAAATGTATAAACGTACTTGTTCATTGAGATTGCTCCTTTTATTTTTGTTTTTTTCTCTAATACAGACTTATCAGAACTTGACTTGCGGCGCTGCCTTGGCGACCGCCGGGGCCTCGAAGAAAGTGGCCTTCCCGAAGCCAAACATCCCGGCCAGCAAGTTCGCCGGGAAACTGCGGATCGCCACGTTGTAGCCCTGTACGGCGTCGTTGTATCGCTTCCTCTCGACGGCGATCCGATTCTCCGTCCCCGCCAGTTCGTCCTGGAGTCGGAGAAAATTCTGATTGGATTTGAGATCCGGGTATTTCTCCACGACGACGAGGAGCCGACTCAGCGCGCCGGTCAGCTCGTTGTTGGCGTTGATCTTGTCCGGGACCGTCGCCGCCCCGCCCACGCGCGCCCGTGCGTTGGTCACTTCCACAAGGACGTCCTTCTCCTGCTTCGCATAGCCCTTGACCGTCTCGACGAGGTTCGGGATCAGGTCGTAGCGCCGCTGGAGCTGGTTTTCCACCTGCGCCCAGGCCGATTTGACCCCTTCATCGAGGGTGACGAACTTGTTGTAGGACCCCTTGAAGAAGGAGAAGACAGAAACCGCCAGAACAACAATCACGATGACGGCGATGAGTAAAATTTTCTTTCCGCTTGTCATGCTCTACCTCCTATTTCTACGATTGAACATCCATCCGGTCGATCAGCTCGCAGAGGTGACCGACCTCTCTTAGATAGTCCCGGAAGACCGCCTGCACCTCAGCCGACGAAAAATGGTCCGCCTTTCTCCGGATCTCCTCGCATTTCAGGAAAACCGCGGCATCGAAGCAGAAGGCGGTACCCGCGGCCGTAATGATATCACGTTTTCCCTTTGGGATTTCCAGCTTTTTCAGCCAGAGGATGGCGCCAAAGAGCGAAACGAAGGCGGTCAGGGACGCGCCGATCAGATCACGGATCTTGTTCGCTGTGCCCTCTGTCGCGAGGTAACCGCTCCGGAGATGGAGAAGCTTGCCTCGGAGCTCCCGTTCGAGTTGGAGCCGGATGTGCTGCGGGTCGAAGGCAAGCGGTGCGAGAACGTCCTCGCCGGAAATAACCCTGTAGTGCCGCTTCATGTTGAGGAACTCGACGGGATAGGCATCCAGCGACCCGGCGAGGTAGGAACGGGTCATGAAGAGGGGGATCGCGACGCTGCGTTTCCGCCATCTTCCGACCGTCTCGAGCGCGCAATCGAGCCCTTCAATGCCCCGATCGGTGAGCGTGATCAGGAAATTGAGGTCCGACTTTCCGGGGATGTAATCCTCCCCGGCGCCGCTCCCGTAGAGGATGATGGAAATCAGATCTTCTCCGAAGATCTTCCTGTAATCGCTGGTGATTTCGGAAAAGATCTCTTCCGGTTTCTTGGGTATTCTGGCCATCCGTTCACCTCATATTAGGGTCTGTCACGGAATAACTATTACATTCATGCATCTCATCTTTAGGTCATCTTTGCCCGATCCTCAATCGCAAAATCCTCGAAATAGCGCTGCTATTCCTGCGGTTTTGCTCAATCAGATCAGACAAATCCAACCCAAATCTGAGCGCCTTAACGCAACAGTTATTCCGTGACAGACCCTTGGTGGACAATAATGATAGAAATTGTTCACTTTGATGGACAATAAACGATGAACTCCGAAATCATCAAGAAAATCATAGCAGA
>JAPLJX010000229.1:0-1069 GCA_026388375.1 Deltaproteobacteria bacterium | reverse complement strand
TCATGATGCCCTTTTCCTTTCCGGAATTTCTCCGTTTTCACGGCATTCCCGATGACGAGCGGACCCTGTTGACGCCGGCCAGAGGGCGGGTCCTGAAGGCCTTCGAACAATATTTGAAAGCGGGTGGATTTCCGGAAGTCGTCAAGAAGGAAACCGTACCGGAAAAACGCGAACTCCTTCAGACCTATTATCGGACGATCTTTTATCGGGATATCCTGGAACGCTGCAATGTCAAGGCCAAAGCCGTTTTGGAAGCCGTCATGCGCCACAGCCTGAATACATTCTCCGACCTGTTCTCCATCTCCATGTTCGAAAAAGAGCTGAAGCGACATCAACTTCCCGGCAGCAAGCAGACCATCTCCAATTATCTCGGGTATCTGCGGGAGGCCTTCTTCGTCATCGCCCACGACAAATTCAGCTATTCCCCGCGACAGAGGATCATGAACCCCAAAAAGATATACCTCCTGGATACGGGCTTTTCCCTGCTTTCAACGGATTTCTCGGAAAACCGGGGGAAATTGCTGGAGAACGCCGTTGCCGTCGAGATGTTCAGACGCCGGGCGGAATGCTTCTACTACAAAAGCCGGCGTGAATGCGATTTCATTGTCGAGGAGCGAACAAAGCCCAAAGAGGCCATCCAGGTTTGCTGGGAACTGACGCCGAAGAACGAAACAAGAGAGTTGCGCGGCCTTCGGGAGGCCATGAAAGCCTTCGCCATCGAGGAAGGTTTCATCCTCACCAATGATGAAGAGAGGGAGCTGACCTTCGAGGGTGCAAAGATCCGGATCATGCCGGTCTGGAAATGGTTGCGAGGGTAATTCCATGTTGAGTGTTAAATATCTTAAGGTTTTCGGTGTGAAGAAGATGGAAAAGTGGGCGGGGCGATGCTTACCGTAGAGCAGATTTCCGGATACTTCCCTTCCCCTTTGCGGCAGAGAAATCCCCGGGGAATGTACACCCCGCAATAAAAAAATAGGGCCCACTCACCTGAGAAAATAGGAACAATAAAAATCTTGGCATCATTAGTCTCGATGGATCCCCAAACGGGAGCTATCACTGCCCTCGTTGG
>JAPLJX010000091.1:17316-22520 GCA_026388375.1 Deltaproteobacteria bacterium | reverse complement strand
CGGACGGAGGGGACCTCGATATGGATGTCGATCCGGTCCATGAGCGGGCCGGAGATCCGCCCCTGGTACTGGCGGATCTGCTGGGGCGTGCAGCGGCAGGGGCGGCTCCGGTCTCCGAAGTAACCGCAGGGGCAGGGATTCGGTTACCTTTTCACACTTTTTCCTGAGTCTGACTATCCCTCGCCTCCAGGTTCAGCAAGAGGGATATCCGAAATTCCCAAAGAGCATTGGTGAGCACATCCGGAAACGAAGAATGGATCTCAAACTTCTGCAAAGAAATGTCGCCGACATGATCGGAGTCTCCGAATGTACGATCTATAACTGGGAGAACGGGGGAAGTCAACCTGTAACCAAATACATGCCGAGGATAATCGATTTCCTGGGGTATGTTCCTTTTGAGTTTCCGGAAGATATCCTGGGAAGGCTTGCCTATTTCAAGAGGATCAAGGGGTTGACCTTTTCGGGGTTGGGAGAAGTAATGGGTCGGGATCATGAGCAATTATGGGACTGGTTGAGCTGTCAGAAGAGGCCGTGTCGTCGGAACCTGGAGAGCATAAATCAATTTCTTTCGAAGCAGGGATTGCCTCATTTTTTGCTTGACATTTATTAGTGTACCCTATATCGATCAAAGCGGGAATTGAAGCACGACTGAATCACAAAACATACCCTCCCTGCGCTATGTTAAACGTCAGCAGAAGTGCTCCTTGAATATTCTAAAACAGGTCATCTCAGTAATATTGGCAAAGGTCAGCGTCCCCTCACGGATATTGAGAGGGAATTGGCGAAAGTTAAGCGAGAGCTGTCCCTGGCGAAGATGGAGCGGGACATCTTAAAAAAAGCGGCCGAGTACTTTGCCAAGGAGTTGCTGTAAGGTGCGCGGTAATCAAGGAGTTGCGACTGGCCTATTATATTTCGCTGCTATGCCGTGTGTTGGAGGTGACGACAAGCGGATACTATGCCTGGGTCAAGCGTCCGCTTACCATCCGGCAGCGGAAGGAGATGAGACTGGAATTGGAGATCCGCGCTGCTCATAAACGGACGCGTCAGACATATGGTCCGGAGCGCTTACAGCGAGATTTGGCCGATAACGGCGTTGTCGTGGGGGTTCACCGGATCAAGCGGATTCGCCGGAAGCTCGGCCTGCGTTGCCGGCAAAAACGGAAGTTCAAGGTTACGACGGACTCACGGCATTCTCTGCCCGTGGCGGGGAACCTGCTGAATCAGAAGTTTGAAGCATCCACGCCGAACCAAATCTGGCTGAGCGATATTACTTACATCCCCACGGGGGAAGGCTGGCTGTATCTTGCCGGCCATAAGGATCTTTTTACCGGAGAAGTCGTAGGTTATGCCATGGCAGAGCGCATGACGAAGAACCTGGTCAGCCAGTCCCTCTTGAGGGCTATAGCCGCCAAGCGACCCGCAGCGGGTTTGATTCACCACTCGGATCGGGGGAGTCAGTATTGCGCCCAGGAATATACCTTGCTGCTTGACCGGTTCGGGATGACGGCGTCTATGAGCCGGAAAGGAAATTGCTACGACAACGCCCCTATGGAATGGGGTATATGGATGCACATATCCCTAACTGAACTTCAATGTCCTCCTAACTCGATATCAATATGATAATGAATAAAAAAAAGCAAGGCCCTCCTATTCGCGAGACCATTTATCGTCAATTGGTTGACGATATTGTTCATGGGAGAATAAATGCTTGCGAAAGACTATCAGAGGCAGCATTATGCGAAAGGTTTGGGGTCAGTAAATCCCCCATTCGTGAGGCTTTAATTTTGATGGAGCGTGAAGGTTACATAGGTCTGAAGAAGAATGTTGGGGCTGTTGTTCTGAAAATATCCGATAAAATAGTGGATGAAATTTATAATGTTGTGGCCGTTCTCGAATCCTATGCCGTGGAGACCGTCGTTGCAGAAAAGAAAATTCAAAAAAGTGAAATCGACCAACTGGCGAAGTTGGTTAAAATGATGGAAGAATATTCAAAAAAGAAAAAATATATGGAATATAGACCATTGAATTTTAAATTCCACGGATTCTTCACAGAAAAATTAGGAAATGAAACTTTAAGAAAAAGCGTCATTGATCTTCGCAAACGGATGTATAGCGACTTGACGGGGGGGTTGACCATAGCTATACATATAGATCGATATATTGAATGGCATAAAAAAATAATAGAAGCCATAAAGCAGAATAATGGACCCAAAGCGGGTACCCTTATGAAAAACCATGTGATGGAAACAAAAAAATTCCTATTGAATACCTTGCAGGGAATTTAGAGCTAATTGCGATTACCCCTACAACGATACATAAAGCTTAGGCTCCAACGCAGCCAGTTTCCGTTTTCGATGAGAGAGATAAGCCCGATGGTTCTTCATCTGTATCCATGAGACAAGGTTAATGAGATCAAGAGTATCGGACTTTCCCCAACCGGATTCTCATGTGCCCAAGGAAAAAATGAGCCAGCATGCATGTCAGCATATGGTGCCGCCACCCGGGAAACTTCCTCACATCGTAGTGATCCATCCCCAGATCCGATTTGGCTTCCTCAAAACACTGCTCGATGGCCCAGCGAACCCCCGAGAGCCAGACGAAGGTCTTCAAGGGGGTGGATCTGCCGGCGTTCGAGATGAAGTAGGAATAAGTGGCGCCTTCCCCAAGAGTTCTGCGAACGATCAGCCAAACCGTCCGGTCGGGCTGTCCCTCTTTACACAGAACGACCCGACGCTTCATGAACTCGTAGATCACCGGCCCTTTCGTCCCCTCGGAAACCGTCCGGCGATACCAGAAGTAATCGTTCGTTCCCCTGGCGATCTTATCAAAAGTGATAGTTTTCTTCTCGGTTTCCGCAAGGATGCGTTTCGTCCTCTTCTCTCCTGTGTACCGGTAGGTCTTATCCATAGTGGCTGGGTCCTGCAGCCAGCAGAGGGTGTCACGGGGAAGAGCAACAAGGTATGTCACCCCAGGAACCCTTTCCACCGCCTCCAGAAACTCCGGGCTGTTCCCGTAAATCGAATCCGCCACCACGTATCGGAAAGGAATCTCCCCCTCGCCAAACCACTTCTCCGGAATAAACAGTCGATTATCCAGGAAACCGTATCCGTGGCGCGAGGCATAGGCTGCATAGACGCCCACCTGGCAGTTCTCCACGACAGCGGAGCAGGGGGCCCTCAAGTACAAGGAGCTCTGGCAGGTCGAGCAGGTCTTCCGGGACATGAAATCGGTTCTGGATACCCGGCCCATCTTCCATCAATTGGATGAGACCATCCGGGGTCACGTCTTTTACAGTTTTCTGGCCCTAGTCATCCGGAAGGAGTTGGATCGCAGGCTGGAGAAGGCTGGTCAATGTTTCGAGTGGGCCGACATCAAGCAGGATCTCAAGGCTCTGCAGGAAATTACAATCGAAGATCGGGGCAAGACGCTCGCCATAAGGAGCGAATGCCTCGGGACCTGCGGGAAGGTCTTTCAGGCGGTCGGGGTGGCCATCCCGCCGACGATCCGGGAGGTGGCATGACGCCTAACTCATTGTCAAACAGCAATCTGTGGTGCCAAGAACTTTTTCAAGGCACCCATCTATTTAAAATGGCGGAAGAATTTTTTTGGCAACTGTTAAAGATTAATTTGACGCCACCTACAACTGTTCAGCCGTCGTCATTCATTACAACTGAGGATTGCGAATCGAAAGCAGCGACACTTGCAGGAGAATGCCAAGAGGTCTTCGTGGCCAAAGTCTTTACATTGATTTGGACAAAGTTTTCAAAATAGTCCTCTACGCAGCGGCAATAATCCGAATATTACGGGCAGTGAGGCCTTCCCTTATCCCGACTAAATAGTGCCATGAATTCTTTTTTTAATCATATTGAAATTTCAATAATATCCTTTAATATCTATATCATACAAATATATAAAATATTTCTTGACATTTCTATCCCGGAAGATAATATACTAATACAGATCTGATTGTAGATGCCATTAAGTGTGCTGTTACAGAAGAGGCTTTGTAATGTGCGACCTTTTCCAAGATGGTGTTAACCTTACGCAGAACGACGGCCCTGTCCGGGGGGTTCAGGTAAGCCCCTGCCACGTCCGTCAACTTTTCAACAAACCGCTTGTCCTTCGAGAGTTTGAACCCTTCCACGCGGTGCGGTTACAACCCGTGCGCATCCCAAATACTAGAGATTGTGGCATTGCTGACTCCCTCGGCCTGAGCCATCGTCCGTGTGGACCAGTGAGTCTCATCCGGGGGCGTCGTGTGCAGAGTGGCCTCCACAATCGCCTTGATCTTTTCGGCAGACAGGGCGCGGGAACTCAGTCCGTGGGGTGCATCTTCCGCCAGCCCTCCGGACCTCGTTCCTCAAACCGCTTGCGCCATTCCACGACCGTCGAACTGAAGAAGGAGCAGAACTTGAGAATCGAAGTGACATCCAGAATCTGACCGATCTGGAAGCTGTTGAACCCGCAAAAGCATTGCCTGTAGGCATTCTTATGGAGCATCTTCTCAGTCCGATCATCTGAGAAGTTGTACCGGTGCTTCAGAGTGTGGATACCCCCATCAGCCGAATAGAATCATCATGGCGGCCCAAGGGACTGTAGTAAATCAACAAGGCTTTGTGGAGGTTATCCCAGTCGGTCAGACGGGCGGTGTTCAGAAATTCATGCTCAGGATTGAAAGCAGCCGTGAAAGGGTTTCGAACATTATGGAGTTCCCTCTCTGGAATATCTGTATTTATATCTATGACTTATACAACAATTCCGAAGTAATAATAACTTTTCCAACGACTTTCTTCAGTTTTCAAGGACCTTGCTCAGTGTTTATGCAGCTCTAAGGCCGCATTTTTCAGGATGGACTAAATAACCCCCATGCCCGGCGCGGGCACAACGAAGGATGAAAATAATCAGTAACTTGCATCTATTTTCATATAAACGAAAGGAAAATGGCAAATGATCAATTCTATTTTGACGGAAGAGCAGAAGATATTTCGCGACACTGTGAGAAATTTTGCCAAAAAAGAAGTGGCACCTTATCAGGAGAAAAACCCTTTAACTGATGGGGTGTTTCCTTGGGAACAAGTTAAATTATATAATAAAATTGGACTAATGGGTTTGTTAGTGCCTGAGGAATATGGCGGTATGGGTGGAAAAACAATGGAGTTGGTTATTGCAATGGAAGAGATGGGTAGAGCTGGTTGTTTCTTGCC
>JAPLJX010000091.1:16288-17308 GCA_026388375.1 Deltaproteobacteria bacterium | reverse complement strand
GGAACAGAAGAACAGAAGAAGAAATACCTTCCTCCTATTGCTGCTGGAGCTACCATTGCAGCATATGGACAATCTGAACCTACCGCTGGCTCTGATGCAACGGCTATGAGAACAACAGCTGTTCTGGATGGTAACGAATACGTACTGAATGGAACAAAGTGTTTTATCACCGGTGCCCCTGTTTCGAATACATTCGTTGTACTTGCGAAAACTGATACCACTAATGCAAAAAAAGCTCTCGGCATAAGCGCATTCATTGTTGAAAAGGGGATCCAGGGATTCAGCCTCGGAAAAATTGAGCAGAAGATGGGCTCTCACTCAGTTCCTACATCTGACTTGATCTTTGAGAATTGCCGTATACCCAAAAATAATCTCCTCGTTTCTCAGGGAGAAGGGTTTAAAAGACTTATGGGATCGTTCAATGTAGAGCGTTGCGGAAATGCTGCTATGTGCATAGGACGAGCTGAGTTTGCTTTTGACAGGGCGTTACAATACAGCAAAGAAAGAGAAACATTTGGAAAGCTGATCAGTCAACACCAAGGAATCCAGTGGATGCTTGCGGATATGGCAGTTCGAATCAAGAGAGCCCGCCTTCTTTTATATGATGCTGCTTATAAAGAAAGTCATGGTATCAACGTTGCGAAAGATGCGGCAATGGCAAAAATGAATGCCAATGAAGATATGGTGCAATTAATTAGCGACGCAATGCAGATATTCGGGGGATACGGTTATATGAAGGATTATAAGCTTGAAACGGCTTATAGAGATACTAGAGGCTTGGCATTCGGTGGCGGAACTCCTCAAATGCTGCGGAGTAGAATCGCTTCTGAGCTTCTCAGAGGAAATGTTGATTAAGTGATCAATACTGCAATACTTCGGCAACCTCTTGTTGGGAATATATGGAGCTGCATTAACGAAAATAATAGTGTGGATGATAGATCCTGATACTGAGGAACTTTTTTATTTATAAAGAAGGAACGAATATTATGGTTGAAGTAGAAGTGATCAGTGAACTTGAGG
>JAPLJX010000091.1:5872-16261 GCA_026388375.1 Deltaproteobacteria bacterium | reverse complement strand
GTGAACTTGAGGATAATATTAAATACCTTTTCCATCCAAAATCGATTGCGGTAGTGGGTGCCTCGACAGATTCAAGAAAAATGTCGGGGCGTGTTGTCAATTTTATGGTTTCACATCGTTCATCAGCAACTATCTATCCGATAAATCCTAAAGAGGAAGTAAAAGAAATATTTGGAGTTCCATGTTTCCACAGCATTGATGAGATTAAGGGATCTATCGATCAAGTTATCATTGCCCTTCCTGCAGCCTTGGTGGCGGATCAGTTAAAAAAATGCGCTAAACTTGGAGTCAAAGCTGCGGTTATTTTTAGTTCCGGTTTTGCGGAAAGTGGTGAAAAGGGTATCGAAATGCAGCGTGAGCTTGCAGAAATAGCAAAAACTGCAAAGATCGCGGTCTGTGGTCCCAATTGTCAGGGTATAATTAATCTGGATAAAAATATCATTTCCAGCATGACCAACGTCTTATGTCTGAAAAAAATCGTTAGAGGCAATGTTGGATTTGTTTCACAGAGCGGAGCACTGGCGGGTTCCATATTAAGCTTGGCACAGAAAGAGAAAATTGGATTTAGCCATTGGGTAAGTGTTGGTAATGAAGCAGTTATAGGGATAGCGGATTTTTTAAAATACATGGTTTCTGATCCTGCAACTTTGGTAATAGCGGCGTACATAGAAGGTGTTAAAAATGTGCAGCAATGGAGGAAAGTCTTTCACGATGCAATCCATGCAGAAAAACCCATTCTCTATATTAAGTCAGGAAGGTCGGAGGCAGGCAGTATGGCCGTTTCCTCGCATACAGGATCAATTGCTGGTGAAGACTTCATTGCAGAGAGTTTCTTTCAGCAAAACGGTGCTGTAAGGGTGAGTGAAATAGAAGAGATGTTTGACAGTATGATGATGTTCTCGACCGGGAAACGTCCCGGCAAGGGAAGAGTTGGCATTATTACATCCTCAGGCGGAGCTGGAATTATTGTTGCTGATGCATGCAGCGATTATAACGTCCCATTAGCTGCGTTATCGATTGCTACAAAGGAAACGCTGTTGAGGAAATTACCGAAATTTGCATCGATCCTCAATCCGGTTGATGTCACGGCACAACTCTTCCAGATGGTTTTTACTGAAGATCTGGAATTATACAAGAATTGCCTCCGAGACATGCTTTCCGATCCAGGGATAAATGTGCTTATCATTGCTCTAACAATGGTGATGGGAGAAAGAGCAAAAAAAATTGCCGAAGACATAGTTGAAATATCCAAGGAAACAGATAAACCTATCGCGGTCATATGGTTGGCAGGAGATATGGCACGTGAAGGGTATCAGATATTAAGGGATCATAATATACCTCTTTATTTTTCAGGATCAAGATGCGTCAAGGCTCTAAAAAATGCGGTCGATTATTATGAAAACCTTGTTTCGTTGCAATTGTCCATTGATGAAAGAGAATCACTATCCGGCCAAACCGTATGCACCCGTTCGCGTGAAAAAGCATTAGAACTATTGAATAAAGGGAGAAATTGTCTTACGGAAAACGAAGGCAGGGAGATTCTTGCTTTATACGGCATTTCAATGCCTCAAGGATTATTAATCTCAAAGGAAGATGAACTTGATTCTCGTCTGAACACGTTAAGATACCCCCTAGTCATGAAGATAGATTCACCAGATATTCTGCATAGAACAGATGCTCATTGTGTCATAACGAACATTGAAGATAAGAAAAAGGCATGTGATACCTTTCGTAAAATAATCAATAATGCAAAAGATTACAAACCAAACTGCAGAATTAATGGGATTTTGGTTGAAGAGATGGTGGAAGGCGATTCATATATGGAACTGATAGTAGGTGTTAAAAATGATCCAATTTTCGGACCTGCAATGATCCTTGGGATCGGAGGTATTTTTGTAGAAATATTTAATGAGATTGTATGTCGAGTTCTTCCTTTGACGAGAATAGATGTAACGAGTATGATAAAAAGTTTAAGATTTTATAAAGTGATTGAAGGAGCCAGAGGGAATAAACCTCTTGACATTCAGGCGTTAGAAGATACTCTTCTTAAAATTAGTCAATTTGCATGGGACTGTAAAGAATTGATAGCAGAGGTTGATATTAATCCTCTTTTTGTTCTTCAAAAAGGTAGGGGGGTTAGAGCAGCAGATGTTCTTATATTAAAAAGTGGGCACAGAGAAAATCAAATACCGTAGCGCATAAAGAGGGAAGCGATTCAACGATCAAAGTTTAAAGGTATTTTAGGAGGTTTGGTCATAAAAAAAGAAAAGGAGGAATGATAAATGGCTAAGATGAAATGTGCAGAGGCAATCGTTAGGTTTTTGGAAAAGGCTGGTACTGAATATGTTTTCGGATTGAATGGTCACGGGAATTGGGCGTTCTTAGATCTAATAGAACATGAAAGCAAAATTAAAGGCATCCCAGTGAGATCAGAAGACCATGCTGTCCATATGGCCGATGGATATTTTCGCATGAAAAGGCAAGCACCAATTCCAATTGTAACGACTACTGTTGGACCGGGGAATACAAATATCGTTTCAGCATTAGCTAATGCGTATTTTGAATCTTCAGCGATGCTTGTAATAGCTGGAGGTGGCGCAACCCAGTGGTTTGATAGGGGAGGGATGGAAGAGTTTTATCGCAAAGGTCCGGAGGAATGGATTCAAGTTGTAAAACCTATGACCAAGTTGGCCCTTATGGCCAGCAGACCCGATACAGCACTCGAAATGACAATGCGGGCTTACAAGATGGCAGTCACCGGGCGACCAGGTCCTGTTGTTGTGATGCTGCCTTTCGACATTCAGGCCACAGAAATTGACGTGAAAGAAATCCCGGATCCGACTTTATGGGTTAAGATCCATAATTCAGGACCAGATCCTTCCGCTATCCAAGAAGCCGCGCAATTAATATCAAAATCAACTAAACCATTATTGGTTGTTAGTGGAGGAATCCATAATAGCCGTGCGTACGCTGAACTCGTAGATTTTGTAGAAACTTTTAAAATACCCGTTGCAACGACTTTTATGGGAAAGGGGGTCATCTCTGAAGATCATCCTTTATCGTTAGGTGTTATTGGCAGAAATGGCACAATGCATGCGATTAATGCGGCAAGAAATTGTGATGTTTTGATAGCCATTGGGACTCATTTTACCGATATTGATACGGGCGGATGGACAATTTATGATATTCCAAGCAAAACCAAGCTCATACATATAGATATTGATTATTCTGAGATTGCAAGAGTCTACCCTACGCAAATTGGTATTGTTTCTGATGCAAAAAGCGCAATTCAAGAGTTGGGCAAAGAATTAAAGAATCATCGGTTTGATGGGCATAAAATGTCCCCTTGGCTCAACAAGATTTCGAATTGGAAAGCAGAATGGGAAGAGAGCGTAAAAGAGCTAAGGAATTCTAATATCTATCCACTACATTATGCTCGGGTTTGTAATGATGCGAGTGAAATTATTAAAGAAGTGGATCCTGAAACATCAGTCACCATTGATACAGGCCATTTGATGAATTTTAGCCCCGCATTTTTTAGGTATTATTCGCGTTTTATATCTCATTGTGGCCATTTTCATAGGATGGGTTGGAGCGCTCCGGCGGCAATAGGAGCAAAATTGGCAAACCCAAACCATCCTGCAGTAGCCATGATAGGGGATGGGTCTTTTTTCATGACTGGGGTATCCTTAGCTACTACAGTTGAACAAAATATCCCTATTGTCTGCGTAGTTATGAACAATAAGTCTCTTCAAATAGAACGTGAGGCAATGATCAAACTTTACGGAAGGTCTTCGTTCTGTGACTATAAGATTGAGAAGACTGGGAAACTATGGAATCCAGATGTTGTAAAATTTGCAGAATCTATGGGGGTTGAAGGAGTAACTGTCAATAAACCAGAGGATTTTAAGCCGTTGTTCAAGCGAGCATTATTATCTGATCATTCTGTCGTTATTGACGTACCCATTAACCTGGAAATAGCTGCATATCGTCCCGTCCCGTATTCTTATCCAGCAAATTTTAATCTTCGAGGTTTGGAAAAACCGGCTTATTGAGTTCAAAAAAATGTCTTGACAAATTGCTTCTCCTTAAACAATATTTTCGGCACAAAGTTTAGAGTTTCAATTAACAAAAGATCTGCCAAGAATGGAGGTGATGAAATTAAGCAACACCCACTGTGGCGATGTCACATATTTAATAGAATTGTGACAATCGTTGGCGGCAAGGGGATTCATATTTCTTGCTTTGATCGTGCGGTACATTTTCAGTTTTTGAAAATTTTCTAAAAAGGAGGATAGAAATGTCTGAAAAAATGAGCAGAAGAAGTTTTGTTAAAAACTCAGTCGTGGCGGCAACCGGGGCAGCGCTAATGGTAGGCACGTCAAAACCAGCACATTCGCAGTCAGTAATCACATGGAAAGGGCAGACTGCTTTCCCATCCACTGTAGCACCCTACGGTCCCTTTAGACAAGGAGAGACTGGTATATTTGGAGGAGCAAAGCAGTGGACTGAGTGGCTATTCAAGAGGACGAATGGGCGGCTGAAGATCGATTGGGCAGAGCCTGGAGCCATCTTTCCTCTTCCTGAATCAGACAAATCCATTGCGCAAGGCATCGTGCAGATTGCACATTCATTCGGAGCCTATTATGCGGGGAGAATACCAGAAACTGATATAGAAGCAGGCGGAGTCTTTTTCTGGGAAGATGAAACACAGGCCTACGAATGTTTATATAAATATGGTTTATTCAAGGCGCTGCAAAATGTCTATACAAAACATAATATATTCTGGTTACCTTTCCATACCAATGCCATTGTTGGAATTGGCACCAACTTTCCGGCGCCAAATGCCGCATCTATAAAAGGTAGGAAAATTAGGACTTCGGGTATATGGGGAGATTATGTGGAGATGCTCGGCGGGACGCCTGTGGCAATTCCTTGGGGCGATGTTTACATGGGAGCAAAGTTAGGGACCATTGATGGATGGATCGCTGGTATCGCTTCGCTCGAAGAGCTTAAACTGAAGGAAGTTGGAAAGGGTTATGTGGTGGATCCTTACCCCAACAGTGCCTTGCTGAATATCCTTATCAACAAGGACGCATATGAGAAATTGCCAAAAGACATTAAGGATATACTTTTGTACGAAGCTCCCCATTGGAGCTATTTCTGTGCAAACAACTGGCGCAATCAGTGTATTTGGGTGATGAACAATGCGATGGCAAAATATGGTGTAAAAGTTTATCGTTGGTCTCCAGAAGAGAAGCAGCAATTAACCAAAATGGCAGTGAACAAAATTTTCCCTAAAATAGCCGGAAAGAGTTCAGCTTGTGCTCAAATGATGGATATCATCAAGCGCCAGATGAAAGATTATGGAAGAATTTAGTAACTGTCAGGGTAAAGGCTCTCATTTAGGCGAAGAGGGGGAGAATTTCTAATATCAGAGGTTTTTGCCCCCTCTTCGTCTCCATGATTTTATTTCTGCCAGAGCTAATGGAGAAAAACATGCTAATAAAATTCTGCGACATTATCGATAAATTGAACGAGTGGACCGGAGAGATGGCGGCATGGCTTATCCTGCCCATGTGTTTTATCGTTACCTATGACGTTATCCTCAGATATGCGTTTAACAGTCCCACCATATGGGCTTGGGACATTAACACCCAACTTCTGGGTGCAATGGTAGCCCTTGGCGGAGCTTACGCCCTTCTCCACGACGGCCATGTTGGCGTGGATGTGATTTTGGTGCTTCTATCCCGGAAAAAACGGATCGTGGTTGAACTGGTTACTTCTCTCTTTTTCTTTCTCGGTAGCGGTGTGCTGCTTTGGAATGGGCTTGAACAGGCCGCGATTTCAGTAAAGACAATGGAGGTCGATTACACCTACTTTGCTCCGCCTGTATACCCTCTCAAGGTTTTGATTGCCGTGGGCTTTCTCCTGTTATTTTTAGAAGGGATATCGAAATTTATCCGCAACATCGTGGCCTACGGGCAGAGAGAGGGGGACAACCGATGAGTGTTGAGATTGTGACCTTATTGATATGGGGTGCTCTTCTGGTATTAATGATGACAGGGTTTTCCATCGCGTTCTCCTTGTTGGCAGTATCCGTGATGGGCTATATCGCTTTCGTAGGCCCCTCCGCGCTGCCAAACCTTTATTCCGTCATCTACCGCACCATAACCCTCGATATCTTCATTGCGGTTCCTCTATTCCTGTTCATGGCAGTCGTTCTTCAAGTATCCGGAGTAGGTGAACGTCTCTATGATACCATGCACAAGTGGATGGGGGGGATAAGAGGAGGCTTGGCCATTGGTACGGTGCTTATCTGCACGATCATAGCGGCTGCCACAGGATTAGGCGGAACCGGCACCGTGATGATGGGGCTCTTGGCTTATCCGGAAATGATGAAACGGGGCTATGACAAGAAGATGTGCTTGGGGTGCATACCTGCAGGAGGGGCATTGGGGCCTCTTATTCCTCCTTCGGTTCCGGCGATCCTTATAGGGGGATTGGGTGGACTCTCTACGGGGAAACTCTTTATGGCGGGAGTTATTCCCGGGTTGCTCTGCTCCCTCTTTTTTTGTTTGTATATAGCGGTAATATGTTTTTTAAATCCGAAACTCGGTCCGCCGATTCCCGCTGAAGAAAGAGTTGGTTGGAAGGAGAAATTCATTGCGTTAAAAGGGATTACGGGAGCGATGTTGTTGATTGTCTTGGTGCTTGGGGGCATCTATTCAGGTGCTTTTACACCCAGCGAAGCAGGCGGAATCGGCGCAGTAGGCGCTTTGCTTGTTGCAATAATCAACCGTAGCCTTACCTTTAAGAAGTTAAAGGAAGCCGTCATTACGACCTTAAACGTGAACGCAATGGTGATGTGGATCGTCATTGGAGGAGCAACCTTCTCCTCGGTATGTGGCATCACGGGAATAACACACTTTATGAGTAACTTGTTAGGAGGGTTGCCGCTGGGTCGATACGGCATTCTGCTCGTTATGATGCTCATCCTCTTTGTTGAAGGGATGTTTATCGACGGCACCGCGATCATCATGATCTCTCTTCCGATCATGCTGCCGGTAGCCATACAGCTTGAGTTCGATCCGCTGTGGTTTGCTTTTCTTTTCAATATGAACGTTATCATCGGAATGATAACGCCTCCTTTCGGTTATAATTTGTTCTATATGAAGGGGCTAAAGCTAAAGGATGTGAGCATGATGGACATTTACATAGGCGTCCTCCCCTATATTCCATTAATGGTGCTTGCACTTGTGCTGTGTATCGCGTTCCCGCAGCTGGCTCTTTGGATTCCCAATATGATGGTGAAATAGTGAAGAAAAATTTAGCAAATTGATAACGATGAAATTCGCATATCTTTTCAATCCTGACAGGTTAGGAACACTACAGCAAGAAATCTGCATGATAAGAGATGCGATACGACCAAAGAGAGGAAGAAATTGTTTTTTAAGGGTATTTTTACGGATCATAACTTGTAAATGGTTTCCAAACGGAAAAGTTTCGGCGTTGAGTGCGCAGATCGGCAGGAGGGAGGGAGAATTTCAATGAGACAGTTTAAAAAATTGTTTAACCCGGGACGTATAGGTTCGCTCGAGATCAGAAATCGTATTGTAATGAATGCGATGGGGACTCTTCTTGAAAGCGCAGATGGCAGCGTGAGTGACAGACTCATTGATTATTATGAAGAAAGAGCCAAAGGTGGCGCAGGGCTTATCGTATCATGCCACACCAGGGTTGTTCCCCATCCCCGACGTGAGGGATTCATGGGCATTGCAATATGGGATGACAGGTTTATCCCCGGGTGGAAAAAGCTTTCCGACAGGGTACACCGGCACGACGCCAAGTTTTTCATCCAGCTTGGGCACGATGGCCGACAGGGGCGTTCCGTCAGCAAGACTGGTGAGTTAGAGAGAGTTGCCCCTTCTCCGGTCGCTTGTCCTTACGTCCGTGAAACGCCAAGGGAATTAAGTATTGAGGAGATTCAGGAGATAATCGAGCAATTTGTTAATTCGGCTTTTCGAGCAAAAGAAGCAGGTATCGACGGAGTCTGTCTCCATGCTGCCCATGGATACCTCCTTTCCCAGTTTATTTCGCCTTCAGCAAACAAACGCTCCGACCGATACGGAGGCACATTGGGAAACCGATTGAGGTTCCCGCTTGAAATCATCAAGGCAATCAGGAGGAAAGTTGGGGACGATTACCCTCTAATCATTCGTATGAACAGTTTTGAACCGGTACCGGATGGACTGACGCTGGAAGATTCGAGAGTCATCGCCTCTCTGTTGGCTCGAGAGGGATTGGACGCCGTGGATGTAAGCGCGGGAACCTACGCCAGTATGCCGTTCGTTCTCCCACCGACGGAAATGCGACCCGGTTTTAATGTGATCGGCGCAGAAACCATAAAAAGGTCCGTGGATGTCCCTGTGGTGGCCAATGGTAGGATTAACGATCCTCTTTTAGCAGATGGGATGAGCCGATCCTTCTTGGCCGATGCTGAATGGCCGAATAAGGCAAAAGCGGGCAATTTAGAGGATATCAGAAGATGCATAGGCTGCTGCCAGGGATGTGTTCATCCGGAAGGCATTTTTGGAGGCAATCCGATTTCTTGTGTAATCAACCCTGCGGTAGGAAAGGAAAAGGAAACACAGATACAACCAGCACGCAAAGCAAAAAAGGTTATGGTAGTTGGCGGCGGCCCCGCCGGATTAGAAGCGGCCATGGTGGCCGCGTTACGTGGACACCAGGTTACCCTTTTGGAAAAAAAGAATAGACTGGGCGGGCAATTTATCCTTTCGGCTTACGCCCCTTACAGGCAAGACAATGCCATGGCGATAAGCTGGCTGTCTCGGCAAGCGGAGAAGAGTGGTGTTAGGGTTGAGATGGGTAAGGAAGTAACGCCCGAGTTGATTGAAGAAAGAAAACCGGATGTCGTTATCATTGCTTCCGGAGCGGTTCCCATTCTTGCTGGTGTATCAGGAGGCAAGAGATCCAATGTTGTGACGGCTGTTGACGTGTTATCAGGTGAGGTGAAGGTCTCGGGCAAAATAGTCATCGTAGGGGGTGGGTTAGTTGGGTGTGAAACGGCCGATTTTTTAGGAGAACGTGGGTGTGATGTCACGATTGTAGAAATGCTTTCAGAAATAGCTAAAGACTGTCCGGTCACTTCTAAAGGGTTCTTATTAAAAAGATTGGCTCAATACGGCGTGACCGTAATTACATCAGCCTCGTTGAGTGCGATCTTGGACGACGGGGTAATGATAAGGATAGGTGGAAAGGAGGAAGCTATCCAGGAGGTGGATTATGTAGTCTTGGCCATGGGAATGATATCGGTTGAAAATCTCTCAAACCAAGTGAAGGATAAAAAAATAGAACTTTACGTGGTAGGCGATGCTAAAGAGCCACGTAAAATCACCCATGCGATTTCGGAAGGTGCTGAAATTGGACGCAGGATTTAGAAATTTACCGTATTTCTGCAGTCAGTTCGAAAGGATATTCCGTGTTCTACCTATCTGGTGCAAGAATTGAAAAGGGAAGATCCAAGAAAAACTTTCATTTTGTCGACAGAGGACACGGAGAGACTCAAAATAAGTGCAGCAGGGCTTTAATAAAAGGCCAAGAACGCATAGGACTAAATACCGTTGTTGACACTAAAACCTGAGATAAAATAGGAGGGTAAACATGAAAGGCAATTATAAGGGCGGTTACATGGGGAAAATCTTGTGTGTGGATTTATCCAATAGAAAGATAAGTAAAGCAGAATTGCCGAGTAATGATGTTCTAAGAAAATACATCGGCTGTTGGGGATTGGGACTTAAGTACCTATATGACATGTTGCCACCAGGATACACGGCTACTGATTCTGAAAACCCAATGGTTTTCATGACGGCTCCTCTAACAGGGCTTCCTCTTCCGGGAGCTACAAACATTACCCTCGCAACTAAAAATTTCGATACCGGATTTACAGTTGGTTATGATGGTTTCATCATTACTGGCAAGTCAGAAGAACCAGTTTATCTATGGATTCATGAAGGTAAGGCTGAGCTTCGGGGTGCCAAGCATCTCTGGGGGAAAACGGATACCCATGAAACAGAGGATGTTATTCAGAATGAACTCGGTAGTCATAAAATCAGTGTAGCCGCAATCGGACCATGTGGTGAGAATCTCGTTGCTGGTGGGGCGATTATGAACGACAAGAATCACGGATTTTGCCACTCCGGCGGCGGGACGGTAATGGGTTCCAAGAATCTTAAAGCCATTGCTGTCTTCGGCGAAATGAAAATTCCTGTTGCTGATGCTGATAAGTTGTCTTCTCTGAAGAAAGAGTGGATGGGAGACCGTCTGAAGCACAGTGGAAATACAGGATGGTCAATCATGAGGAACCAG
>JAPLJX010000091.1:0-5825 GCA_026388375.1 Deltaproteobacteria bacterium | reverse complement strand
CAGAATCAATCAAATGTATGACTTTGGTCTCGGGTGGGCAAAATTCAATTACAAACCAAAAACCTGTCCTGGTTGTCCGATAGGCTGTCCCTATGACGTTGAAATAACGACTGGACCTCACAAAGGCCATGTTTCTACATTATCTGGAGGAGGTGAGGCTCTCGAAGCTGCAGGTTCCATTTTGGAAATCACAGAACCGGGTGCTTCCATGTATCTCACAGATGTATATGATCATTTAGGAATTGAGGGTAGCCAGGCTGGCTGTACGATCGCGATGGCTTTGGAAGCCTTTGAAAAAGGTTTTATTAGCATGGCGGACACTGATGGGTTGTATTTGAAATGGGGTGATGACAAGCTGGCTGAGACGCTTGTGAGAAAGATGGTCAACCGGGAAGGCTTCGGGGAGATTCTGGCACGAGGGGTGAAGGAGGCTGCAGAGATTATTGGTGGGGATGCACCGAGCTTTGCCGTAAATGTTAAAGGTACAGGGATGAGCCTCCACGATTGGAGGGCAACTTGGGGCGTGCTTTTCGGACAAATAGTGGGGAGCGGAGCCGGTTGGCCAGCGCCAGGAGCTGATTTATTCGCAATCCAGCCAGATGCGGGTTATCCCAAGATGACCAACGGGTTTGATTACCGTGGGAAACCGATGGAAGGGAAAACGACTGGAATTGTAAAAATGTTGAATGATTCAGTTGGTTTATGTATGCTTGTCACATGGGGTTTCAAGGATGTCCTTCCCTTAATTGCCGAAACGCTCAAGGCCACTGTAGGTTGGAACTATACTCGGGATGAGCTGTGGGAGGTTGGAGAAAGGGTGATGCAGTTGGAGCGGGCATTTAATGTAAGACATGGACTTAAACCTGAAGACGATTGGAATGTTCCTGATCGGTTGGTTGTAGCGCCTGTCGATGGACCTGGGAAAGGCCGGTCTATAAAGCCTTATTTGGAAGGTATGGTGAAGGAATACCATCGGCTCATGGGTTGGGATCCGAAGACAGGAAAGCCCTATAGATCCGTTTTGAAAAAAGCCGGCCTTGATGATGTGATAAAGGATCTGTGGGAGTAAAATGAAAATCACAATCATTGGATAGGTGATTGTTGGCGAACAGAGAGGTGACCATGCCAAACTCCAAGACCATCGCCGTCGTCTGTACCCTGGACACGAAGGGCCCACAGGCGCAATTCGTCGCGCGGCTGATCGAGCAGTCAGGCCACCGCGCCTTGCTCGTCGATACGGGCGTGTTGGGAACGCCGCCCTTCGCCGCCGGCGTCTCACGCGAAGAGGTGGCCCGGGAGGCGGGAACCAGCATCCAGGCGCTGGTGGACCTCGGAGACCGGGGAAAGGCGCTGGCGGCCATGATGGCGGGCGCGACCGCCCTGGTGGCCCGATGGCATAGCGAGGGGAAGATCGACGGGATTCTGGGCATGGGTGGGGGAAGTGGCACCTCGATTGCCAGCGCGGTCATGCGGGGACTGCCCTTTGGGGTGCCCAAAATGATGATATCGACGATGTCGAGTGGCGAGGTCGGGCGGTACGTCGGGACCAAAGACATCGCCATGCTGAATTCGGTCACCGACATCATGGGGTTGAATCACATCCTGTGCCGCATCCTGACTAACGGCGTCGGGGCCATTGTGGGAATGGTGGAGGCGGCTGACCGTGCAATCGATTTAGAGGGCGAGCCGCTGAAACCGACCGTCGCCATTACGGCGTTCGGTGTCACGAACAGCGCGGCCATGCGATGCCATGCCCTCCTGGAGGAGGCGGGCTTCAACACGATGATCTTCCACGCCAACGGGATGGGCGGCCGGGCGATGGAGGAGCTCATCGTGCAGGGTGCCATCGACGGGGTGCTCGACCTCACCACCACCGAACTGGCGGATGAGCTCTGCGGGGGAAAACTGAGTGCCGGCCCGCACCGACTCGAAGCCGCCGGTGCCCGGGGGCTTCCCCAGGTTGTCCTGCCGGGAGCCATGGATATGGTGAACTTCGGTCCGCCGGAGACGGTCCCGCCCAAGTACGCGGAGCGACGTCTGTATTGCCACAACCCCAGCACGACCTTGATGCGGACCACCGCCGACGAGAACCGTATCCTGGGGAGATGGGTGGGCGAGAAGTTGGCGAAAGCCACCGGACCCTCGGTGCTGCTGCTCCCCCTTTTGGGCTTTTCGGAATATGACCGGGAGGGGTGCGTTTTCCACGATCCGGAGGCCGATGGCGCGTTTATGGCGGCGGCGGTGACGGCCCTCGGTGCCCACACCCCGGTGGTGCGGCTCAACCACACGATCAACGACCCTGCGTGTGCCGACAGGGCCGTGGCGCTACTTCTCGAGCTGATGCGGCAGGTAGACCGGACAGGATAGAGACACGTTTCAGGGGATTGCAGAGGAGGCAGAATAATGGCAATCAGATACAGTCATGACCAGGTGGTGGCGCGGATTGCGGCCACCATCAAGGCAGGGAGTCCCATCATCGCCGCAGGCGCAGGCAATGGGCTCTCGGCAAAATGCGCGGAGCTTGGCGGCATCGATCTCATCATTATTTACAACTCAGGGCGCTACCGGATGGACGGCATGCCCTCGATTGCCGGCCTCATGGCGTACGGCAACGCCAACGACATTGTGCTGGAACTCGGAGAGCGTCACGTGCTGCCGGCGGTGAAGACCACGCCGGTTCTGGCCGGGGTGTGCGGAACGGATCCGACCCGTGATATGCGCCGGTTTCTGCGGCAGATCGTGGAGACGGGTTTCTCCGGCGTGATCAACTACCCGACCGTTGCTCGTTTCGATGGAAATATCCGACGGGACTTGGAATCGGTGGGCTTGGGGTTTGCCCGGGAGACAGAAATGATCGCGATGGCACGGGAGATCGATCTCTACACCACCTGTTACGTGCGCACTCCGGAGGAGAGCCGACAGATGGCGATAGCGGGGGTCGATTTGATCGTGCCGCATGTGGGCTTGACCACCGGAGGAACCATCGGGGCGAAGAATGCCGTCAGTTTGGAAGAGGCCGCGGCAGCGACCCAGGCCATGCTCTTGGCTGCGCGCGAGGTGAATCCGGCCGTGATCGTACTGGCACACGGTGGCCCCATTGCCGAGCCGGAAGAGGTGGCCTACGTCCTCAAACACACCGATGCGCAGGGGTTCGTGGGTGCCTCGAGCATGGAACGGCTTCCGGTGGAGCGAGCGATTGTCAAGGTGGTCCGGGATCTTAAGGCCCTGACACTGAAGTGAGCGTTTCGGATCGGCATTCATCAATTTGAAATTTTCCCCGGGTCTGCCGGTCTCCCTCAGAGCAATGGCGCTCAATAAAGGTTGTTTTCTGCCTGATAGTTGATACGGTTTACAAAATCACGAAGGCCACTGGGAGTATTTGAAGGAATTTCAGACCATCAGCTAAACGGCCAAATTCATCCGGTTGAAAACGGCATTTGACTCGCTGCCCACGCCGCTCCATCCGGGTACCGAGAAATACTATAGAGAAATCGAGTTGTGGTCCCTTAAGAAGTAGATTTGTCCTTGTGGAGGGAACCCTGCACGGAGTTCCCTTCAGGATCTCAATGAAGCCAGGAACAAACATAAGAGAAAAGGTGCGACCAAGATGAAATCCATCTATGAACAATTACGCTATTTGCTTTCGCCGAAATCGGCTGTCATCGTGGGAGCGTCGGCGGACTATTCGAAATTTACGGGACGAACGGTCAAATACGTTTTGAAGCATCGGTATCCGGGTAAACTTTATGCGGTGAATCCCGCGCGAACCGAAGTTTCCGGTATCCCCTGCTTTTCCTCGGTAAAGGATCTTCCAGAGGCTGTGGATACGGCCTTTATCCAGATTGCGGCGAAAGGGGTTCCCGGGGTTATCGAGCAGTGCATCGAGAAAAAAATCAAAAGCATCATCATTCACGCCGCCGGCCTCGGGGAGGGCGGAGAAGAAGGGAAGAAAACACAGGACCGGATCAAGGCTCAGACCCGGGAAGCGGGGATCCGCGTCGTCGGACCGAACTGCGCGGGGATCGTGAACATGACGGAGAGCATTATTCTGTCTCCGGTCATCTGCTACGAGATCGATGATATTCCCAAGGGGAGAATCGGTTTGATTTCGCAAAGTGGCGGTTTGACGGGCGCCTATGTCTCCAGGGCGGCGGATCGGGGGATCGGATTCAGCTATGTCATCTCGACTGGCAACGAGATGGATTTGGGTGTGAGCGAATTTGCGCAATATCTCCTTCAGGATAAAAATACGGACGCCATTGCCATTTTCCTGGAGGCGCTCAGGGACGTCGAAATCTTCCGCGAGGTAGCTGTGGAGGCGTTGAAGATTGGGAAACCGATCCTTGTCCTCAAAGTCGGCCGTACGGCAGTCGGCGCCAAAGCCGCCGCTTCGCATACCGGCGCCTTGACGGGAGATGACACGATCTATGATGCGTTTTTCAAGCAATACGGAATCACAAGAGTGGAGACGCTGGAAGATCTGTTCGAGGTCTCTGCACTCTTCTGTAAAACGAAGCCGCCCACGGGGAGAAACGTGGGTGTCATCACGACGACCGGTGGAGGTGCGACCATCATGGTGGAAGCCGCCGCACAGGCCGGCCTGCAGTTCCCGTTGCCTTCTGAAAGCTCCATTGCACTGGCAACGGAATTTTTGCCGTCCTTCGCCGCCAAATCGAATCCCATGGACGTTACCATGTCCGGTACGGGTGGTGGATTCAAAAAGGGTCTCGAAGTTCTTCTCAAGGACGACACTTTTGACATGATCGTCGGCGTTGTGGGAACGTCAAGCCAATTCGCCCCCGAGCTCGGCGTCCAGCCGATCGTGGACGTGTATAAAGACGCGAAGAAACCCCTCGTGGCCTTCTGCAATCCCAATGCAGCAGAGGCCCTACGCCTGTTTGAAAAGAACGGCATTCCCTCCTTCCGTACCCCTGAATCCTGCGGCCGCTCCCTGGGTTATTTGGTGAAGTACGGGGAAGCTCTGGAGAGTTACAACCGGAAAAAAGATCAAAGGCAGACGACGAATCCGGCCTCTTCGAGCGCCAAGGAGGCGAAAAAGTTCCTGGTTAATGCGGGACGAATCCTTAATGAATATGACAGCAAGCTTGTCTTGTCCGCCTACGGCATCTCTGTGACCAAGGAAAAACTGGCCGGCAATGTGGAAGATGCGAAGAACGCCGCCAAGGAAATCGGATATCCCATCGCCATGAAGGTCATGTCGGCGGATATTCCTCACAAGACGGAGGCTGGCGTCATCAAGCTGGGGGTGCAGTCAGAAAAAGAGCTTGAGGCATTCTATGGTGAAATTCTCGAAAAGGCGAAAAAGTTCAAGGCCGACGTGAAGATCGACGGAGTTCTGATTCAAGAGATGGCGGAAAAGGGCGTGGAACTGATTATCGGGATGAAACGGGATGCCGGTTTCGGACCGGTCATCATGTTCGGATTGGGTGGTATCTTCGTAGAGGTATTCAAGGACGTGTCTTTCCGCATCCCACCCTTGTCTTTGCCGGATGCCCAAGAAATGATCGCAGAGATCAAGGGGTCGAAACTCCTGCAGGGTTACCGGGGGGCAGAGAAAATGGATGTCGATGCCATCGCTTCGGCATTGATGAGCGTGGCAAGTCTTTCGTTGGATCTCGGCAAAGAAATCCAGGAGTTGGATATCAACCCGTTGATTGTCTATCCCAGAAGAAAAGGGATCAAGGTGGTGGATGCCTTGGTCTGCCGATAGAGATTCGAGCGCGAATCCATGGCATGAAACACTCCATCGTTCCGAATTGGACGAAAATAACAAGTGAAACTCCCCGTGGCACGCCTCGGGGTAT
>JAPLJX010000266.1 GCA_026388375.1 Deltaproteobacteria bacterium | reverse complement strand
CGGGAGGAAAACGAGCGTCGCGCCAGACAACTGACCGTGCTGCACGAGACAAGCGTCGAGCTCACGGCCGAGTTGAACCTGAATGCACTGCTCCAATCCATCGCCCAGCACGCGTTGAACCTCATCGGCGGCAAATCCTGCAATTGTTTTATCTACAAGCCGGAATTGGATATGATAGAGCGGGTTGCGATCGCCGGTGAGGAGCTGGTGCTTGGCGGAAAAATGCGTCAACGCGGCGAAGGGGTTGTCGGTCAGGTCTGGGCGACGGGCGCCCCGTTGCTGATCAATGACTATCAAACCTGGCCGGGGCGAAAAAGGGAGTATGACCATTTCCCGTCCCGTGCCTTGGTGGCGGTGCCGGTTCGCTGGGGTGGAGAATTTCTGGGCGTTCTCAATATTCTGGCGTATGCGCCGCACCGATACACCGAGGCGGATATGGAGGTGCTCACCATGTTCGCGACGCAGGCCGCAATCGCCATCCGCAACGCGCGGCTCTACAGCATGGTCGAACAGCTCGCCGTTACGGATGAACTGACGGGTCTGTTCAACCGCCGCGGATTTTTCCAGCTTGGCGAACGCGAATTCGAACGTGCCCTGCGTTTCAACCGGCCCCTTGCGGCGCTGATGTTCGACATTGACCACTTTAAAAGGGTCAACGACATGCACGGCCATCCGGTCGGCGATCAGGTTCTGCGGGCATTGGCGGATTGCGTCCGCCAGAACACGCGCGGGATCGATGTCGCAGGACGCTATGGCGGCGAAGAGTTTGTCCTCGTGCTGCCGGAAACACCCCTTCCGGAGGCGGTCCAGATTGCCGAGCGCCTCCGTCAATCCATCGCCGACCTCTCCGTACCGATCTGTCCGGTGAATGGCGATTTCCCGCTGGTCAAGATCCATATTACCGTAAGCATCGGCGTTGCGGTTGCGCTGCCGGGCATCCGGAATTTGGCCGGTCTGCTCGAGCGGGCGGATCATGCGATGTATTGTGGAAAGGATTTCGGTCGCAATCGCGTCGTCGTCTGCGAGGGGATGCCTGATTCGTGACGGGAGGGAGCCGCCCGCGGTATCAAAGCCACGGATTCGGGCCTTTCTGAACGAGAAGGGTGGTCAACCCCTGGTTATGCGGGGTGCTGAAAAGATTCCCATCTTTTCCGGTTCAGCGGGCCATGATGGGAAAAAAATCCGCACCCTGTAAATTTGCGCCATCTTCAGCATCATCCACCGAAAAAATAAAAAACAATATATTCTGAATATTTATCGATGATTGCCGCCGCGCTTCATCTGCTGGCATGGCTGTTGCTTAATAGCGATGCGAAGAGTGGAAAGGGAGGCTATATTGGATCAAAAAAGATGCGGTCACTGTGGAAAAGAGCTTTCGGGCGGGGATGAGGTTTATTGTTCCGACTGTCAAGGAGATGACCGCCGTAAAAAAAAGAGACGGCGTTGGTACGCGGGTGCTGCCGCAGCGCTTCTCCTTCTTTCCGGAGCGGCTTTCTTGTACGCAGAGAAGAATGACTGGGAATTCTCCCGGGAGGCCCTGCTCGGAAGGCCGGCGGTCGTGGTGAATGGGGATCCGATCGCCCGGTCCGAAGCGCGCGAGAGGCTCAATGTCAGCAGGCTCATGCTGGAAAAAGAATACGGGAAGGGGCTCTTTGCAGGCGACCGAGGCAGGGTGCTTCTGGGGCGCCTGGAACGCGACATCCTGGAGAAGATGGTGGACGAGCGGTTGGTGGCCCAGGAGGCAAGCCGAATGAAGATACGGGTGGGCGATGACCGGGTTCGGCAGGAGATGCAGCGAATCGGCAGGGAAATATATGGAAACTGGGAAAATTGTCAGGCCAGCCTCAAGGAGGATGACATTTCCCAGGAATACCTGATGAATCACGTCCGGAACCTTCTCCTCCGTCAGGAGGTGAAGAAGGCAAAAGCCCCCTCCGAAACCGATCTGGATGCGTATTTCGTCGCCTGGCTGGAACAGGACAGGCGGAGCGCCAAGGTGACCTTTAATCAAACCATCATCCCGTTGCAGGCATCTGCCCAGGGGCAGCGGTCGTGCTGCGGTTCGGGCGGCGGCGGTGGATGCGGCGGGCGAGGCGGAGGTGGATGCGGCGCGAAACAGGCCGGCCCTCTGGATCCGGAGTTGAAAAGCAAGGCCAGCGCGGCGGCGCTTGCCGAATATCGAAAGAAGAACCCTGCCGAGAAAGATGTGGAAGCCAAGGTGACCGATTATGGATGCCACATCCAGGTGGATATCGAAAAAGGGGGCAGGGCGATCTGGTCCTATAGTTACCAGGACGGCAACGTAATTGATAATTAGTCAGAAAAACTGAGCTCTTGCCGGAGAGTCCCTGCGACTCGCAAGGAGGCGCTTATTTGGGGACAGATTTTAAAGCTGTCCTTATCAGGTTGTCAAAAGAGGTGTTATGACGGAAAAAAAGGTTAGGCCCAGGATACATTCGCGGCGGGTGATGTCGGCTGTCGCCGTCATCCTGGCGCTTTCGGGTAGGCTCGTTTCCTTGTAGGCGACCCAAGGGGCTGCTGCGGCCAATCCGGCCGCGGAGATCGTTTACCCTGTAAAGGATTTCCAGAACGGGGATGCGCGGTTTTACAGCTACCCTGCCGGCGATGGCGTTACCATCAAATACTTTGTCCTCAAGAGCTCCGATGGCGTGATCCGGGCGGCCTTTGACGCCTGTGCCGTCTGATTTCAGGCGGGGAAAGGCTACACCCAAAAGGGGGATTTCATGGTCTGCAACAACTGCGGGCGCCGTTTTGCCTCGGTCCGGGTAAACGAGGTGACGGGGGGATGCAATCCGGTCCCGCTCACGCGGGAAATCAAGGGGGATAAGGTCATCCTCAAAGTGAATGATATTCTGGAAGGGAAAAAATACTTCACCTTCGGAAAGGGCGGCGGAAGATGAATCTGTGGGATATCGCCCTGCGGAACCTGAAAAGGCGCAAGTCCAAAGCGGCTTTCGTGCTCGTCGGCTTGGCGATCGGCGTGTCGGCCGTGGTCGTTTTTATCAGCCTGGCGGAGGCCCTCACCCAGAACATCAACAGCAAGCTGGAGGAGTACGGGGCCAACATCCTGATCGTTCCCAAGACCGAAAACCTCTCCATGAGCTATGGCGGGATTTCGCTGGGGGGGGTCCTTTTTGAGATGAAGGAGATCCACGAGGAGGAGTTGGCAAAGATCGGGAAGATCGCAAACGCCAACAACGTGGCCGCCGTGGGGCCGATGCTGCTGGGGGCCGTCGAGATCGGGAGCCGCAAGGCGGTGCTGGCCGGGATGGATTTTCAGGTCGTTTCCCAACTCCGTCCCTGGTGGAAGGTTCAGGGGAAAATTCCGGACGAGGAGGGGGTTCTGGCCGGGGCGGAAGCCGCCCTGGTCCTGGGGCTCGGCGTGGGGAAGACCGTCACCGTAAACGGCCGGAGTCTTGTGGTTTCGGGGGTCCTCGATGCCACCGGCTCTCAAGATGACCAAATTCTTTTCACACTCCTCGCTACCGCCCAATCGATTCTGCACAAGGAAGGGCGGATTTCCCTGGCCGAAGTGACCGCCTTGTGTTCCGGCTGCCCCATCGAGGATATGGTGCGACAGATCTCCGAAATCCTTCCCGGGGCCAACGTGATGGCCATCAAGCAGGTGGTGGAGGGTCGGATGGAGACGCTGAACCATTTTCGCAGGTTATCCTACGGCCTTTCGGCAATCGTGGCCCTGGTGGGTGCACTGGTGGTGCTGGTGACCATGATGGGAAGCGTGCGGGAGAGGACCGCCGAAATCGGCATCTTCCGGGCCATCGGCTTCCGGAGCAGCCATGTTATGAAGATCATTCTCTTGGAGGCGGGAATCGTTTCGGTTCTTGCCGGGGTGCTGGGCTATCTTCTGGGTCTGGGGGCGACCAAGATCGCGCTCCTTTTCTTTGCCGCCAAGGGTGGCCACGGCGGTCACGGCATTGCCGTACCTGTTGATCCCTGGCTGGCCGGTGGGGCCCTGGCCCTCGCTATCGTTCTTGGTCTTGCGGCGAGTTTCTATCCGGCGCGCGTCGCTGCGCGGCTGGACCCCTGTGAAGCCCTGCGGGCCCTTTAGGAGGAAGAAAATGAGCTATATCCGGGTCGACGACTTGAGCAAACAATACGGCGATGGAGAGGCCGCAGTCCTGGCCGTTCGCGGCATCAACTTCGGCATTGCGTCCGGCGAATTGATTGCGATCATGGGTGAATCGGGGTCGGGCAAGTCAACGCTGCTGACCGTGATGGGGGCGCTCAACAGCCCCGGCCGGGGAAAGTACTGGGTGGATGAGATCGACGTCTATGCCCTCGGACACGAAGAGCGGGCCGACTTTCGCCGGAACTATCT
>JAPLJX010000029.1:1060-4003 GCA_026388375.1 Deltaproteobacteria bacterium | reverse complement strand
TCCTTTTTCAACGCTTACTGCTTCATCGGCTATCTGGTCGGCATCGCCTTCTTCGGCCTCTTCCAGGCGATCTTCATGGCCAACGCGGGCGGCTGCTGGGACAACGCCAAAAAGATCGTCGAAGTGGATCTCAAGCAGAAGAACACCCCGCTGCATGAGGCCTCCGTCGTCGGCGACACCGTCGGCGACCCGTTCAAGGATACCTCGTCGGTCTCCTTGAACCCCGTGATCAAGTTTACGACGCTCTTCGGTCTTCTCGCCGTGGAGATCGCCGTAACGATGCAGAGCGTGGGTCTCAAGATCGGCCTCGCGTGCATCTTCTTCCTCATCGCGCTCATCTTCGTCTATCGCTCCTTCTACGGGATGAGGATCACCGGTGAAAAAATCTGAGTAAGGATCTCTGAATCATGATCAGCTGATCAACGCTCAAAAAAAGGCGCCTCGGAACGGGGCGCCTTTTTTACCTGTCGCTCAATGGCGGATTACAGTCGATCCGATCGGAACCGATTTAAGACAAAAAAATGGTGGATGGAAAAGGAGGGAGCCTAAAAACCATCCACCATTATAAAACTGAAAGGGGTTTGATGATCGCACCACCTTTCAGATTATTCATAATTATTCTATTCCGAAAGAAAAAAGGTCATGCTCTTGTTCGGGTCGTTCCTTTTCTTCTTTTTTTTGGCTTTTCGTTCCGGAACACCCTCCTCCACTGCCTCCTCATTCGGGGCCAGGAAAAAATTATACTCATCAATTCGGCCGGGGCCAGGGTGTTCTTGTTCCCCCTTGCTACCGCGTGATTCGGCCTTCTTATTTTCCCCTTGCATCAAGAAAATCAGTCTCTATTTCAATGGCTGCATACTTTTGAAAAATACTGCCCACGAAAATCAGAGTTGTCAAGCCGTGCCAAACGTTTACGGTTTTGAATATAGCAATAGTAATGCCAATTTCCGTTAATCATTTCCGCTGGACAGTTCCTTCCGGATATTTTCAGTAACAATATAATGATATCAAAATGTTGATTTATAGCGGCTCGATAAAACGCCTTTTCTTCTCTTCTCAAAAGCGATCGGAGGATGATGAAATCCTGGAAGCGTTACAGAACGGAGAAGTGCAGATACCGCACAACTCCGCAGGAATGGTGGGATGAAAATCAACAAACCCGTGGCAAAGACAGGCCGTGCATCAATAGCACGGAATGTTCATATTAAGCACGATCCATTATTGAATACATTTATTTGATATCATTATTTATTTTCTTTTGTTCCCGAATGAGTTTGTATCGGGAAATCCCCAAGCACCTTGCCGCCGCGGTCTTGTTTCCTCTGCTTGCCGCCAGGGTATTCTCGATAATCTTCCTCTTGATGTCGTTGGTGATTCTTTCCGTGACCCGGGTAAAATCGATTCCTTCGGGGGAGAGTTGCGGCAGGATGTTGTCGATCTGGAGTCGGAGTTTTTCCTGGTTTGTCGTGATTCTCATCTCCGCCGGCAAATTTTCACAGGTAATCTGGAACCCGTCATTGTGGAGAATCATGATTCGCTCGATAATATTTTTCAGCTCACGGACATTCCCCGGCCAGGGATAGGCGGTCAGAATTCGCTCCGCATCCTCCGTGAATCCGGTTACCTTCTTCTTGAACTTTCGGTTGAACTCCTCCACATAGTACCGGGCGAGAAGCAGAAGATCATCGCTCCTTTCCCGGAGCGGCGGGATCACGATCGGCACAACACTGATCCGGTAGTAGAGATCTTCGCGGAAAGAACCCTCCGCAACCATTCGGCTGAGGTCCCTGTTGGTCGAAAAAATGAATCGAACATCGATCGGAATGTTATCATTGCCCCCGAGCCGGCGGATGTGCCCGTCTTCCAGCATCCTCAGGAATTTGGCCTGAAAATGAATGCTCATATCGCCGATCTCGTCCAGAAGGATCGTACCGCCGCTGGCGTGTTCGAGAAGTCCGATCTTTCTTTTTCTCGCATCGGTAAAGGCGCCCGCTTCGTAACCGAAGAGTTCGCTTTCCAAAAGGGTTCCGGGAATCGCGGCGCAATTGACATCGACAAACCCTGAATCAGGATGTTCGTGTTGTGTCCGGCCACCTCTTCGATCACATGAAACAGGCTGAGCATCTTTTTCGATTTGCCGAGAATATTGTGAAATCCGAGGAGGATGTCCTCCCGCTCCTTGAGCTTCTCCACCTCCGTCTTGAGGGACTTCGCCTCCAGGGAGAGCATCGAGTGCATGATGGCATTGTCATAGGAGGTGGATGCATTCTTGACCAGGATATCAAGGACGTGGATCTGATCCGTGGAATAGCCGCCCGACTTCTTCGCCAGATAGAGGGCGCCTTTGAATTTTTCCTTGACCTTGAGGGGAAGGGCGATTTCCGACAGATAGCCTGAAAAGACGGGCCGTGTTGCCGATCCGGCGGAAGATCCCTGACGGGCAGTGACGGTATTCGTGTCGATGGCCTCCCGGATGATGGTCTGACCGATCCTCTTTTCGCAGGCCCGGCGGTCGTCGATGAAAACATTCCCCCCGTCGTTCACAAGACAGCGGTTTTTCTCGATATCGAGGAAATAGACCAGGACTTTCTCCGATCTTGCAATCTGGAGGGCGCTCTTGACGAGGATCTCCAGGATATGGTTGTCCAGGATATGACTCGCGTTCATCTCGGAGACGGCATCTTGGAGAATCGTTAGTTGCCGGATTTTCTCGGCGTTGGCCTCGAGGAGACGCATGTTATGGATGATGATGCTCAGCGTGTTGGCATAGGTGACGAAGAGACTGATCTCCTCCGGGAAAAATTTGGTCTCCTCCTTGAACCAGGCGGCAATGATCCCGATCACCTCGTCCCCGATCTTCAGCGGGGCGCAGAAGTAAGAACCGCGGTCATAGATCTTCGTCAGCATGCGGTCGGTCTCCGTGATCCGGGGATCGGTCGCGGT
>JAPLJX010000029.1:0-1042 GCA_026388375.1 Deltaproteobacteria bacterium | reverse complement strand
GCTGGCCGGATTTGGCCACCTTGGTCACAATACAGTCATGCTCATGGATGTTGAGGGCCACGGCGAATACCTTCCGCTCCTCCTCCGGGCTGTAATTCTTAACAACCTTGGCCTCGAGATTCTGCCGGGAGGCGTCGAACAGCCGGATGATCCCTCGGTCGAAACCGATGCTGTCCACCACCTCGTCGAGGATCTTCACCAGGATTTCATTCACATTGGAGGGCGCGGTCAAGAGGGAATTCAAGCGGAATATGCTTTGCAGAAGCTTATCCTTGTCCAGCAGAAGTATGGAGGAGATCCGCGAACGGTCATCCGTGATTTGCGATGGTTGGGACATCAATAAAATCCTTTCTCATTGGAAAACGGGGACATGATGCCGCATCGTGTCCCCGTCACTACATCAGGATTCCCGGAGAATGATACTAAGCGCCGTGGTCAGTTTGATCGTGTCTTCATTAGCTTTTCTCAGCCGGGTGCCGACGATTCCCGCCAGATTCAGGAAGATCCTTCCGGTCGCGCCAAGCCGACATTACCCATCCCGAATGGTAGACTCACCCTCATTTCAAGGTGTTCTGGTCTATTCATTGCGCAGTGAACGCCTTCGCAAAGAAATCATCCGACCTTATCGTAGGCAAAGAACTGCATCGTAAAAACAGCTCTTCCCTGTGTGGCGGAACGGAGATCCGTTGAATAGCCGAACATCGCCTTCAGGGGGACCTTTGCCCGGATATCACTGACCGCCCCCTTGGGCGCAATGGCCTGGATCTCTCCGCGCCGGGAATGAATGTCGCCGATCACCTCTCCCATAAATTCGCTCGGGGTGATGATATCCACCAGCATCACCGGCCCCAGAAGCACGGGATCGGCCTTCAGGCAGCCCTCCCGAAAGGCGGAGGAGGCGGCGATCTTGCAGCCGAGCGGCGTCGTTTCTCCCTCTTTCTGGCTCCCCCCGAGGAGGACGATCCGGATGTCGATGACCGGATACCCCGCGAGAACGCCGCTCAGCACCCCCTCACGGACGCCCTCTTCCATCGCGGCCCGC
>JAPLJX010000234.1 GCA_026388375.1 Deltaproteobacteria bacterium | reverse complement strand
CGCCGCAAGTTTGTCCTTTGTCGTGAGGCCGATGAGGGTCTCCAGGACCTTGCCTTCCCGGATTAAAAGCAGCGTCGGTATGCTCCGGACCCCGTAATTCGCAGCGGTTTTCGGGGCTTCATCCACGTTCACCTTGATCACATTTGCCCGCCCGTCGTATGCCTTGCCGATCTCTTCCAGGATCGGCGCAAGGGTTCTGCAGGGTCCGCACCAAGGCGCCCAGAAATCCACCAGCGCCGGCTTGTCCGTTTTCAACACGGCCGATTCAAAGGTGCCGTCATCGGCATGCCCAACCCACTCTTTCGTTTCCATTTCTTTTCCTCCATTCGCATTCGTTGTATTTTTCGTTCCGCTGTTCGCGTATTGCGATCAGCCCGGTTACGGCTACACCATAACCCCGGTTCGGGGGTTTGTCATTGATCCAAATCAACGACGAAATGGAACTTTCAGAAAATACGTGATACGTTTAAACCGTGTTTGGCGCTCTGCACCTTATGGGCTTCAGAAATCGAATGGCTTTGCTGACCGGCATTCCAAAATGGATGAAATGATGCGTCGCAACTTATATCCCGCACTGCAGGCATTGGCTGCCGCCTTTCTGTTCGGAGCGAGCGTCCCTGTTTCCAAACTGCTTCTGCACGACATCGAACCGACCCTGCTGGCCGGTTTGCTCTACCTCGGAAGCGGCGTCGGCATGCTGCTGTTTATGATTATACGGAAATCAACCAACGGCGCCGGGGAGACGGAAGCGAAACTTGCCCGTGCCGATATCCCATGGCTCGCGGCCGCCATCCTTTCCGGCGGCGTCGCGGCGCCCATCATCCTTCTGTTCAGCCTGCGGAACACGCCGGCCGCCACGGCTTCATTGTTGCTCAACTTTGAATGCGCGGCAACCACGCTGATCGCCGCGATCCTCTTCAAAGAGTCCATCAGCCGCCGCGCCTGGGTGGCCATCCTTTGCATCACCTTCGCCGGCGTTCTGCTCTCAACGGATCTCAGCGGCGCATGGGGGTTTTCCTTCAGCGCCTTGGGGATCCTGATCGCGTGTCTGTTCTGGGGAATGGACAACAATTTCACGCGGAACATCTCGGCGAAGGACCCCCTGATGATCGTCACCGTCAAAGGATTCGGCGCCGGTTTGGTCTCCCTGGGATCGGGATTCTTGCTCGGCAACCCGCTGCCCCGTTTCGATGCGGTTCTTGGGGCCATGCTCCTGGGGTGCATGAGCTACGGGTTCAGCATTGTCCTGTTCATTCACGCGATGCGCGGTCTCGGCGCCGGGCGTACCAGCGCCCTGTTCGGTACGGCCCCGATTGCAGGAATCGTCCTGTCCGTCATCCTGTTTCGGGAAACGCCCGACGCCGCGTTTCTGGCGGCCTTGCCCGTCATGATCATCGGCGCGATATTCCTCGTGACCGAGCAACACGACCATCTCCATCGGCACGACGCTACCGTTCACGAGCATCGGCATGCGCATGACGACGTACATCATGACGGGCATCATCCGAATCCGTATGACCTTTCGATTTCGCATGTCCATGCCCATCTCCACGACGCCGTCGAACACGATCATCAACACATGCCGGATATCCACCATCGGCATCGGCATGCAGCGGAATCGAAAACGGAAGCGTAAGGTGTTGTTTACCCGGCTGCCATGAAGCCTGACGGTTTCAACGAAGCAGTCGGAGGATCAAAATGTCAGCGGCCCTTGCACCAGTGGCACATACAAACACCACATACCCTTCTTTGGGAAGCTGAGACAGGGTGGTATCACAACCTTGGTTATAGAGGTCGTTGATGAATACGTGGTTATTTGGTAATTAAAAAACTCATGCCTTTAATAATCACTATGACCGTAGAACTTGAAGACCTTGCAATCCCGACATTCCCAGTCGAAATTGAGTATCTTCCTGCATTGAGTTCCGGCAACCTCCCAGCAGGGACGCTCCCTGTCTTGATAGGCTGCACAGCGGGAGTAAACATGTTCCGTGCACCGCAATAAATCCCAGCAGGGGGTTTTCCCACTCCAGAAATCTGCCATTTCTTCTCCCGCCCTCGCCTATCGTGTTTGCAAGGAAATCCTTTTCGAATATCCGTTGACCATGCCTTGTTGGCATTTGTGCCAACCAACCAACGTATTGTCAAGCAAAATCGTACGGCACCGATCCCGTTCTTAGGTATCGATCGCATTCTTCAGGCTG
>JAPLJX010000172.1 GCA_026388375.1 Deltaproteobacteria bacterium | reverse complement strand
GAGGCACCGGAATCCCGAGGGTTCGCCCGGTGCGGACGGCATAACCGATGAAGAGCTCCACCTCCGTCCGCCTCCCCTTTTCATAATCGAGTTGCATGGATGAGCGGGTCGCATGAGGAAAGCGTTCGACCGTTGCGATGCCATGATCCACACAGTCGGCCGGAAGGGCAATCCCCTTTGCCGCCGCCAAATGTTCAATCTCCATCATCAGCCCCCGGACCATTCCCCTCCCTTTCTCATCCGCCATCACATCACCGAAGCACAGCCCCGTCAATGACGTCACGCCGGCCATCGGGCTCACGAAGAGGTACTTTGCCCAGAGAGGAACGGCGATCGCGGCTGAGAGCTCCGCCTTGATCCCAGTCTCCCTCAGGAGTATTTCCAGCGGGCGGTACATCTCGGCCTGCCCGTCATCGGGGCCGAAGAGAAGCTGGCAACTACCCCCCGCCTGACGGACGATGCCCGGCGCCTCGATAAAGGCGGAGATGTAAACGCAGCCGCTCAGGACCGTTCCCCAGGGGAGAATGGCGCGCAGCCGCTCGGCGATGTCGACGCCGTTGAGAAGCGGCAGTACGATTGTTTTTTCATGCAGAAGCGGGGCGAGTCGGGCCGCGGCCTCTTCCAGCGTATATTCCTTCACGCAGACGAGCACAAGGTCGCAGGGGCCGACCGCGGCCGGATCATCGGTCGCCAGATCGGGCTTAACCCTGAACTCGCCCTCCACCGTCTTCAGCAGCAGGCCGCCATTCCGGATCGCCGAGAGGTGTGCACCCCGAGCCATGAAGACGATACGGTGTCCCGACGAACCTGCGTATTTCACGGCAATCTTCCCGCCGAAATAACCGCCCACCCCTCCGACGCCAAAAACAGCGATTTTCATGACTGTTCCTCTTGATTACCATAGATCTCCCGACAAATCCGGAGACAGCCTCCAATGCGGATTTCCCTACCACAAAAAAGAACGCCCTTATAGAAGTTTTTTCTTGACTCTCAAAACAGCATGAATGGATATGGGTTTCACCGTTCCAAAAGGATACGCGCCGTCACCCCGGCTCCACGCCGAATTTCGCCGTCAGCTTCTCCAATTCATCCCAGCGTCTGTAGGCCTCATCCAGTTCCTTTTCAAGGGCCTCCAGACGGTCACTGGCCTTGTTGATCTCAACCGCGTCTCTCAGTTCATAGAATGCGGGAGAATTCAGGGTCGTCATCAGGCGCTGCTTCTCCTCCTCCAGGGTTTCGAGTTTCTGCGGCAACGCCTCCAACTCCCGTGTCTCTTTATAGGACAGCTTCTGCTTCTCTTTCGGGGTTTTGTCCTTCCTTGGTTTTGGTTCCTTCGGCGCCGTCGGGAGCGGCCCATCCGGCGCCGTCCGCTGTCGGAGCCAGTCGTCATACCCCCCCACGTATTCCCGTAGTCGCCCCTCGCCTTCGAAGACAATCGTCGAGGTCGCCACGTTATTGAGGAATGCGCGGTCATGGCTGACCAGGAGGATCGTGCCGCTGTATTCCAGGAGCCGGTCTTCGAGGAGTTCAAGTGTTTCGGCATCGAGGTCGTTGGTAGGCTCATCCAGCACCAGGACGTTGGAGGGGAGGATGAAGAGTTTCGCCAGCAGGAGGCGGTTGCGTTCACCGCCCGAGAGCGAACGGACCGGGGTCAGGATCTGTTCCGGCGGAAAAAGGAAATCCTGGAGATAACCCACGATATGCCGCGAGACGCCGCCCACGATGACCATGTCGTTGCCGTCGGCGATATTGTCCTTCAGGCTCCTGTTTTCGTCTAACTGGGCGCGGAGCTGATCAAAGTAGGCGATCCGGACCCCGGTCCCCAGGCGGACACTGCCCTGCTGCGGTTCAAGATCCCCGAGGAGGATCTTGAGAAGTGTGGTCTTGCCGGAGCCGTTGGGCCCGATCATGCCCACCTTGTCGCCGCGGAGGATCACGGTGGAGAACCCTTCCACGATCTTTTGATCGGCGAATGCGAAGCTGATCCTTTGGGCTTCCGCAACCAGTTTGCCGCTGCGCTCCGCCTCCTGGATGGTCAGCCGGATATTGCCCGCCTGTTCCCGTCGGTGCTCCCGCTCCCGGCGCATCTGCATCAGCGCCCGCACCCTGCCCTCGTTCCGGGTGCGACGGGCCTTGATCCCCTGCCGAACCCAGGTCTCTTCCCGGGCCAGTTTCTTATCAAATTCCTGCCACTGCCTCTCCTGCCCCTCCAACGCGGCCTCCCGGCGTTCGAGGTACGTACCGTAATCGCAGGGAAACGACATCAGGCGGCCCCGGTCAATTTCCACGATGCGGGTCGCCAGTCGCTGAAGAAACGCCCGGTCATGGGTCACGAACATGAGGGTTCCTTCGAACTTCCGAAGGAAATCCTCGAGCCAGAGGATGGCGTTGATATCCAGATGGTTTGTGGGCTCGTCCAGAAGCAGAAGGTCCGGGTCGTT
>JAPLJX010000070.1:3449-6080 GCA_026388375.1 Deltaproteobacteria bacterium | reverse complement strand
CGGATTCCGCCTCCTGGTAGGGGTAGATGCCGATCGTCTGGCAGCCGGCGGCATAGGGAATGATAGCATTTTCATTGCTTCCACGACCGTAGTTCGCCAGGACGACGAGCGCCGACAGCTCGTCCGGGTCGGCGAAGAAGATCACCGTCTGCGGCGTCTCTTTGTCTGGATCGACATCGGCAAGCGGCCGGAAGAGGACGTAGCGTTTCGGGATCTGCATGATCGGGAGGCACGCGACGAAGCGCTTCACATCCTCCGGCGTCTTGACGTAGCGTTCGCCGTGGACGAAGTTATCGAAGGTCTCTTTGCTCAGGAATGGTTTGACCATCTCCGCCACCGCCGGACCTTCCGTCCACCCTTCGATACCGGAGGAGAGAAAGTGGCAGAAGCCCTCTTCGCTGCCGGGAAAGCTTTGATATTGATTCCCGAAACCCATCCCGACGCCGCCGCCGAAGCAACCGAAGGTCTTTGCATCGCAGACGGCCGACCGCCCCTTCACAGCGGAGGCGGCGAGCCACATTACACAGCCCCAGCGGCCCTCCTGGAACTGCATCGCCCCTTCGGGCTTTTCGTCGGACCAGATCAGAGCGATGGGAGGATGCTTCGTCTCGATGGCCTGCGCGATTCTGCTTTCCATATGGAGCCTCCTTGATCATCCGTTCGTTCGTTTTTTTTATATCATAGAGAAAATTCCGGCGCAATCGCTTCGGGATGCTTAAAGATAATGTGATGGTCAACCGGAAAGGGCGATGAGGATCACAATGCCGTTCAGCAGGTAGAGGATACGTATATATTTCCCGTAACGGTCGAGTTCGACCCAGTCGCCGATCCCCATCATGATGTTGAGCAGCCGGACCAGCAAGGGGATTGTCAACAGGGACAGCAAGGCAGACCAGGCGAGGTATTCGGTCAGGACCAGACCGATGATGCTGCTATAGATCATGACCCAGAAAACGATCAGTCCGTAGAAGGCGCGTCTCCTGCCGAGCCGGACTGCCACGGTGTACTTATGAACCGCCAGATCGCTCTCCATGTCCGGCAGACTCTGATAGTAGAGGATGACCGCCACCATCAGGCCGATCGGTATGGAAATCAGAAAAGGCGCCCAGTCCACTCTCCCTGAAATCACCCAGTAGGTCCCGACGACCATGACCGGTCCCATGTTGATTCCCACCGAAAGTTCCCCCAAGCCGCGATATCCGTATCGGACGGGAGGCGCAACATAGAAGAAACTGCCGAACCAGGCCAGCAGCACCAGCGGAGTCAGGCCCCACAAACCCAGTACCGCAATGGTACACAGGGCGATCCCGAAGGCCAGTGCATACAGGAGGATCACGACTTTCAAGATGGTCCGGGGCGCGATCTTTCCTTCCTGAATGACGCGGGAGCCGCCGATGGAGAGGCCGTCATCGGTTCCCTGGAGATGGTCGAAATAGTCGTCGGCCAGATTCGTTGCCAGGTGCACCATGAACGACCCCAGCAGTACGAGCAGCATCCGCCAGGGACGCCAGGCCCCGAGTTTTCCCGCCAGAATCCAACCGGCGGCCAGAGGAATGAAGGTCGCAATAAAAAATGGCGGTCTGCTTGCCTGAATCCAGTGATGGAGCGCTTCGCGGTTCATGATTCTTCCCCGTCCTTCCTGCCGGCGCGAGGGTGCGTGGTGTCCCGGGACAGCCGAGGCGTTTCGGCGCCGTCCGGCAGCGACACGGAAGGTGATCTCTCGATTACACGTTTCGCCATCGGCATAATTTCTTTTCCAGAAAGTCAAACGTTTCGTAAAGGATGATCCCGATGGCGGAAAGGGCGATGATGCCGACGAACATGGCCGGATAGTCGGCCCGTCCCCAGTTGTCGATTAGATAGAGACCCAGCCCCCGGTGGGTGCTGATGGACTCGACGAAAAAGAGCACCGCGACCGCCGTTCCCGTGCCGATGCGCAGGGCGGAGAAAACAGCCGGCATGGCGACGGGCCAGACGACGTGGCGGTAATACTGCCGCCGGTTTCCGCCCAGAGATCGGAAGGAGTGGATGACGGCGCTGTCCACCGTGCGTGCGGCGTCGCGGGTCGGAATCAGCAGTTGAAAAACGATGATCAGCGTGATGAGGGCGATCTTGCCCCCATCCCCCAGCCCGAAGATGAGCAGGATGATCGGCAGGATGACGATCTTCGGTATCGGATAACTCAGGTAAATCAGGGGCTCAAAAATGCGGTCCAGCCTACGATTGCCGCCCAGCAGCAGTCCCAGCGGGACGGCGATGATGAAGGCCAGCGCGAGGCCGGCGGATATCCGCCAGGCGCTTGCCGCGGCATGTTCCCAGAAGACGGGTTGCGATACCTCGGTCGGCAGGCGTTGCAATACGGCCCACGGACCGGGAAGAAGCATGCTCCCCATGACTAGGGACAACGCCTGCCAGGCGACCGTGATGGCCAGAATCGTAATGAAATAAGTTATGAACAATCGTTTTCCCAAGGAATCTCCCTTAAGGCGGCGCTGAGGTCGATGCAGCCCTGAAAAAAGCGGGGATCTTGACGGTATGTCGCTTCCCCTCCGCCCGGATTGTCTATGACGGCGGCAATCCCCCCGTTTTCTATATTCATGATCATGATGCCGCGTCCCAGCATGACGGCCT
>JAPLJX010000070.1:0-3328 GCA_026388375.1 Deltaproteobacteria bacterium | reverse complement strand
TCGCGGATGATTTCGTCCACGGCGGCAAAAGGTTCATCCAGCAGCAGCAGCCGGGGTCTGAGAAGCAGCGCCCGCGCCAGGGCCACGCGCTGCCTCTGGCCGCCGCTCAGTTGATGGGGATAAAGACCCTCCAGTCCTTCGATGCCGAGCTCCCTCATCAAGGACGACAGCTCGTCATCCGTGATGAGGATCTTCTGCAGCCGGGCACCCAGGGTGATGTTCGCCCGAACGCTCTTCCAGGGGAAAAGACCTTCTCCTGAAGGACCAGGGCGGTCTTTCGCGACGGTTTCCGGACGTCTTCATCGTCCAGGCGAATGTTCCCCTCCGTCGGGGCAAGCAGTCCCGCTATCGTTAACAGCAGCGTTGTCTTCCCGCAGCCGGAAGGTCCCATGACGGCCAGGGAGTCGTTCTTGCCGAGATCGAAACTGAGGTCCTTGAGGACCACCTTCGGTGCGCGTTCGCCCGCGCCATTGAAAAATATCTTGCCCAGCCCCTTGACGCTGAGCATGTCACGAGAGATAGCCATCATCCACAATCTGTTCGTAAGTGATGTCGTTACGGATGATCTTCTTCTGCCGCAGCCAGTCGTGGACCGACTTCCATTGTGCGGGATTGGGGCGGGTCAATTTGGGAAAGGAGGGTACGGCGAAGGTTTTCTGCAGGGCCTCAGGTATCCGGCAGTTCCGGTTCATGATCTCCCGAACCTCTTCCGGGTGATCGTTGATAAAGGCCGCGGCCCTATCCACCGACTTCAGAAACAGACGGACGGCATTGGGATGGTCGCGAAGCATCTTCTCTTCGAAGACGAGGACCGTTGGTGATAGGTTCAGACCCGCATCGTCCATCAGCACACGGCCGCCTTTCATTTCCGCCAGCGTGACCAGCGGCTCGGGCAGGGCCGCTGCCGCGACCTGTCCGGACATCAGCATCTGAAAACGGATGGGGATGCTCTTGATTTCGATAATCTTGAGGTTGCCCTCGGAAATGTTCCTTGCCGCCAGAAGTTTGGCCGTCAGATACTCGACGATGGTGTTCGATCCGGCGCCGATGCCCTCCCGCGCGACATCCGTGAGGGTCGCGGCCGTCCTGCCCGGTGCGGCGACGATCGCAAACATGCGTCGTTTACCCGTGGTGTTGAAGTTCTGGGCGATGATCTTTACGGGAGCGCCGTTGGCTTTGATCACCATGGGGGTCAGCAGATCACCGAAATAGCCCATGATCTGTCCGGACATGAGAGCCACGTCCTTTTCCGTGCCGGACTGGAACGATTCCAGTTCCACCGTTATGCCGGATGCCGAGAAGAATCCCTTCTCCGCCGCCACAAAGAGAGGCAGAGCCTGGATGACGGGCAGTGTGCCGAACCGGATGGTTCGCAAGGATGGCTGTGGTTTCTGCGTTTCACCGGAAAAGCCGACGGCGCAGGCCGCGCAAAGCATCAGTGCCGTTACGTGTCTTGAAAATGGAATCTTCTGCAAATCGCACCCCTTCGAAAAAAAGACCCCCGAATGGAACGAGGCCCAGGAGCTGTGTATCAGAAAAAGCGCGCCAAGGGTAGTCTTCTTTTTTATGCCGTTCGTCTCCTATGCCGAGCCTTGCGGGGCAAAAGGGAGGATCTGCGGAAGGTCAATTCCGCAGTTTGCTATTTTGCTCCGAATATTGTAGAAATGCCTCCATGAAGACGACGCCGGTCGAATATGCGGGAATCTACCAGGGGATGGCGCTGATCGCCGATCCGATCTACCGGTACGCCTCCTTTACCGTCCCCATGGCGGATGGCGGCGAGAAAACCGAGAAGGACCTGATCGACTCCCCCTGGGTGCAGCGTCTCCGGCGGATCTACCAGCTCCAGAGCGCCCGCTGGGTCTACCCGGCGGCCGAGCATACACGGTTTCAGCATTCCCTGGGAACGATGCACATGGCGGGCGAGTTCGGCCGCCACCTCTACCCGTCGCTGAAGGAAGTCTGCCCGAACGCCCCCTCCGCAAACTGCGTGGAGGAGCTCCTCCGGGTGGCCGGTCTCCTCCATGATGTGGGGCACGGCCCCTACGGCCACTTCTTCGACGACCATTTTCTGGGCCAGTATGGGCTCACCCATGAGGATCTGGGCCGGCTGATCATCTGCCGGAAGCTGGGACGGGTGATCTCCCGGATTCGGCGGAGCCCGTCGGGACCTTTTGCCGAAGGCGAGACGCTCGATCCCGCCCATGTGGCCTTCCTGATCAAGATGCCGGATCCTTACGATGCAAAAATGCCCCGATGGCTTCAGCTTCTGCGCCAGCTCTTCTCAGGCACCTACACGGTCGACAATCTGGACTATGTCCAGCGCGACGCCTTCATGACCGGCTTTTCGCTCGACATCGTCGATATCGCGCGTCTTCGCTTCTACACCTTCTTCACGAAGAAGGGCCTCACGCTCCACCAGGCGGGCGTCTCGGCGCTAAGTCGCTTCCTGAATGCGAGACTGAATCTCTATTCCAACGTCTATTTCCACCGGACGACCCGGGCGCTCGACCTCCACCTCCAGGAGATCTTCCGAGAGACGATGGACCTGATCCTGCCTGCGAGTCCTGCCGATAATCTGGATGCATACCTGGATTGCGACGAGTGGCGTCTCTTTTCCGAGGTCCGGTCGTGGCGCGACAGTGCTGATCGGCGGAAACGGACGCTCGGGCGGGAATGGGAAAAGCTCCATCACCGGGAGGTCAAGTGGAAGATGTCGTTTTCGGCGGAGCTCTCAATCGACCAGATCCAGAGGGGGACCCGCTTCTCCCCCGCGCCCGACTATGAGAAACAGATCCGCTCCTGCCTACCCGGCCCGCTGAAGAAAATACCCTTCCGCGTCGATCTGGCGACGCAGGACCCGCGGCCGATCAACCCGATGGCGGAGACGGAAAAACGGGTGAACATCTTCGATCCCGCGACGGGGACGACCTCCCCCGAACCCCTCCGGGAGATCTACCGCTTCATCCCGGCCCGGGTCGTCCATCTCCGGGTCTTTTCCCTGAACCACGACCACGACGACCTCCTCGCCCGCGCGGCGGAGCGCGTCCTCGGCAGCGTGGACGGGGCTTCCCGGACCAACATTTGAACCCGACCATGACGACAGATCCGGAAACCACCGACATCACGCTTTTCGTCCGGACCTCCGGCGAGGAGGCCGTCCGCTGGAACCGCCGGAGGATCGTCGAGGCGCTGATCCGCGAGACGGGGATCGACGAGGAGACCGCCGAGGCGATCAGCCGGAAGGTCGAAAAACAGATTGTCGCCTCCGGGATCAGCCTGCTCACGACGACGCTCATCCGGGAGCTCGTGGATGCCAAGCTGATCG
>JAPLJX010000476.1:9148-12533 GCA_026388375.1 Deltaproteobacteria bacterium | reverse complement strand
AAGGGATTCATCCGGTCCATTTGCCTCTTCGGCCACACTCACCCCCGAGACGTTCCGTCCCGGGCCCGGTTTCCAACCGACGCCGTCCGCCAGCCGGACGGTCAGCAGAAAGACAAAACGGGGCGGACGGGAACGCCGCGCATCGATCGACCGCCGGATCACCCGGAGATCGGTGATCGCACCCTCGGAAAGGCCGAGGAGGGAGCCGACGCGGGCGGGCAGAAGGTCCTCCCGCTCGCCAAGGGCAAGTGTCAAACCGTTGATCTTCAAGACCATTGCGTTTTCACCGTTGAAAAAAGGAAAATATTGTTATAGAAACCCATAGAATACGCGGAACGGGCGGATCGCGTTGATCTGCCTCCCACCGAAAGGAAAATCGATGCCCTGGTATGCCGTCCATACGCGAAGCCGTCACGAAGACCGGGCCTGCCTCGGTCTTCTGCAAAAGTCCTTTCACGCCTTTCTACCCAAATTGGAGGTGTGGAGCAAGCGGAAAGACCGGCGGAAGAAAATCATGATCCCCATGTTTCCGGGGTATCTCTTCGTCGAACTCACCACGCTGAACAATCAAATCAAAGTGGATGTTCTCAAAACGTTCGGCGTCGTCCGCATCCTCGGAAAACCCAGGGGTTCGGAACCCATTGCGGTCCCCGACGACAAGATCGACGCCATCCGGCGGATCGTCGATTCGAAGGTGGAGGTGCAGCAGTTCCAGTATCCGAAGGTCGGGGAACCGGCCCGCATCATCGACGGCCCCTTCAAGGGGGTGGAGGGTCTGGTCCTGAAAACAGACTATGCAAAAGAACTCTTCGTAGTCTCGATTGAACTTCTCCAGCGCTCCGTCGCAATCAAGGTGGAAGGATTTCAGATCGCCAGACTCTGATCCGGGCGCTCCCCGTTCCGGATAACATCAGGCGCTTTTTTGATTTTCCCTTGACTTTCCGCTGCGGATGCGCCAGAAAGTCCGGTCATGCGCGGGAAGCGTCCCTTATTTTTTGGGCGTCGGACAAATGGTGAGGACAGATTTCAAATCTGTCCCCGGTGGAAATTTCCCAATCGGAGACATCGGCCGCAGCTTTTATTAGGAGACAGGAACGTTGAAAGGACATATCATCATCGACAGGGAGCTGTGCAAGGAGTGCCATCTCTGCATTCAAGCATGCAAAAAAGGGCTGATCACCCCCTCCAACGACTACAATTCCCGGGGCTACCGCCCGGTCTGTTTCAAGGAAGAGGGGGACGAATGCACCGGTTGCACCCTGTGCGCGATCACCTGTCCGGATATCGCTATCGAGGTTTACCGTGAATAAAGTGCTGATGCAGGGAAACAAGATCATCGGAGAGGCCGCCATCCGGGCGGGATGCCGCTTTTACGCGGGCTATCCCATCACCCCGCAGAACGAAATCCCGGAGTATATGGCGGAGCATTTGCGGCAGCAGGAAGGCGGCGTTTTCGTCCAGTCGGAAAGTGAGGTTGCGGCCATCCACATGGTGATCGGGGCCAGCGCCGCCGGCGCTCGTGCGATGACCTCCTCGTCAAGCCCGGGAATCTCGCTCAAGCAGGAAGGGATCTCTTCGCTTGCGGCCTGCGAACTTCCCGCCGTGATCGTCAACATGATGCGGGGCGGTCCGGGGTTGGGCAATATCAGCCCGTCCCAGGGGGACTACTTCCAGGCCACCAGGGGCGGCGGTCACGGAGATTATCGCGTCATCGTTCTCGGCCCCGATTCGGCTCAGGAGCTGGCCGACCTGACGATGGACGCGTTCGACCTTGCCGACCGGTACCGGACGCCGGTCATGATCCTCGCCGACGGCATGATGGGACAGATGATGGAGCCAGTGATCTTCAAGACGCCAAAACCGAGGGCCTATCCGGAAAGCTTCATCATGAAGGGAGCGGGCGCCGGCAAGAGCAAAATCATTCGGGGGTTGATCCTCGACCCCCTGGACATGGAGGAGCACAACTGGACGCTCGACCGGAAGTACCAGGTGATCGCCCGGAAGGAAACCCGCCATGAGCTCTATAAAGCGGATGACGCGGAATTGATCCTCGTTGCGTACGGGACGAGCGCCCGGATCGCCAAAGGCGCCATCAAACGCCTGCGCGAGTCGGGGCTGCGGGTCGGGCTTTTCCGCCCCATTACACTCTGGCCCTTCCCGACGAATGAGCTTCGGGATCTTGCAAAAAAGGTTGAAAACTTTCTCGTTTTTGAGATGAGCACCGGTCAGATGGTGGAGGATGTTCGTCTCGCCATTCAGGGGCGCGCCCGGATCGGCTTTCACGGCCGTCCCGGCGGCGTGGTGCCGACCCCGGTTGAACTGGCCAACGTCGTCATGCACAAGTATGACCGCAAGGAAGGGATCGTCGACCACTTTTAGTCGCCCGCCTTTCCCATGATGGCGATAACGACTTGAAACACAAGGGATTTAATGATGAAACAAGTTTTCGGCAGACCCAAAAGCATGAAGAAAAACATCTTTCACTATTGTGCGGGATGCGGTCACAGCATCGCCCACCGGCTGATCGCCGAGGTGATCGATGAGCTGGGCATCCGCGGCATCACGATCGGCGTCCCGCCGGCGGGATGCGCCGTTTTAGCCTACAACTATTTTGATATCGACATGATCGAAGCGCAGCACGGACGGGGGCCGGCCACCGCGACCGGGATCAAGCGGGTTCTGCCGGACCGCGTCGTCTTTTCCTACCAGGGGGACGGCGATCTGGCCGCCATCGGCATCGCGGAGAGCTTCCATGCGGCCAACCGCGGGGAGAACATCACCGTCGTCTTCATGAACAACGCCGTGTACGGCATGACCGGCGGCCAGATGGCCCCGACATCCATTATGGGCCAGAAGACCACAACCTCGCCGACGGGAAGAAACAATGTTCTGGACGGCTATCCGATCCAGGTCTCCGAGATCTTCGCGTTGCTTCCCGGAACGGCCTACATCGAACGATGTACGGTCAACTCCCCGGCCAGCATCCTCAAGACCCGGAAGGCCATCCGCAAGGCCTTCCAGTATCAGATCGACGGCCTCGGCTTTTCCCTCGTCGAGATCCTCTCCCCCTGCCCGACGAACTGGAAGATGACGCCGATCGAATCCTGCCACTGGATCGACGAGGTGATGAGCAAAGCGTTCCCCCTCGGCGTCATCAAGGATCTCCCGGCCGCAGCGAAGGAAGAAGGGAAGAAGGGGGAACAGCGCCATGATGGTTAAAACCATTTTCTCCGGTTTCGGTGGTCAGGGGGTGCTCATGATGGGCTATACCCTGGCCCACGGTGCCATGAGCGCCGGTTATCACGTAACCTTTCTGCCGGCCTACGGTGCGGAGGTTCGAGGCGGCACGGCCAACTGCACGGTCGCCGTGTCGGACGACGAGATC
>JAPLJX010000476.1:0-9112 GCA_026388375.1 Deltaproteobacteria bacterium | reverse complement strand
TCCTCGATCATCGCCGTCGAATCTTCGCGCCACGACGTCCGGATCTTCAAGATCCCCTCCTCGGAAATGGCCGAAAAGTTGGGGAACCCGCGAACGGCCAACACGGTGATGATGGGCGCTTTCCTGAAAATCACAGGCCTCGTGCCGCCCGACATTTATCTGAAGAGCATGGAGACGGTGATGGGAAGCAAGAAGAAATCGGTCATCGAGATCAACCGCAAGGCCTTTGCGGCCGGGCATGAGTTTCTGAAGATATCGGAATAATTCATAGAAGCGATCCTATTGGAGGAGTCGATCGAAATGGCAGTCAAGCAAATCTCCGTCCTGCTGGGCAACATCCCGGGAACCCTTTCCCGGCTGACGAACATCCTCGACAAGGAAGACATCACGGCGAAGGCCCTGCTCGCCGCCAGCGCCGCGGAAAGCAGCATGGTCCGGATGGTCGTCAACGACCCGGAGCGGGCGCGGATGGTGGTCAACGACCCGGAAAGGGCGGCGGCGATCCTGGAGAGCTTCGGTTTCAACTACGAGGTCACCCCGGTCCTTGCCGCCGAGGTGCCGCTTCATCCCGGCGGGATCAATGCCATCCTGAACCCCCTCACCAAGGCGGAGATCAACATCCACTACCTCTACACGACGATCAACCGGATCGGCGAGGAGACGATCGTCATCCTCGGCGTGGACAAGATCGACGAAGCGCGGGAGGTGCTCCAGCGGAATTGGATCCATCTGATCGAGGATGAGATCTATTCCCTCTGAGTCGTATTGCTGCCCTCCTTGACGCCCTTTACCCTTGAAGCAATGACCATCTCTCAGGAAAAAGATACGGCGCTCCGGGAACGGATGGAGCGCCTCGGCGTGCGGGAGGAGGAGTTTCGCGAAACCTTCATCCGTTCATCCGGTCCCGGGGGGCAGAAGGTCAACAAGACCTCCTCGTGCGTCTTTCTCGTCCATCTGCCGACGGGTCTCTCCGTAAAATGCCAGCAGGAACGTTCCCAGGCGCTGAACCGCTTTCTCGCCCGCCGCATTCTCCTCGACCGGATCGAGCGGCTCCGGACGGGGCTCGTCAGCGCCGAACGGATGCGAACCGAAAAGATCAGGCGTCAGAAGCGCCGGCGTTCCCGGCGGGCGCAGGAGAAGACCCTGGAGGCGAAGCACATCCAATCCGAAAAGAAGGCCCTCCGCACAAAGATCGATCCGGAAAAGTGATAAAATAAGGATGATCCGGTTGATACGTATAACTTCCTGTAACAAAGCATACCGCAATTCTGACGGTGACGGGTATGCTTGGTTTCAAACACAAGTCAATTTTTTAACTGAAGGGTTTTTCCCCACTCATGAAAGAGTTCATTCCTTTCTTCAAGAGAGCACCCGCGAATCTGGAACCAACAGGAGATTAAAAACATGAATCTTTTAGACATGCGAACAATCGTCCTCAGCTATATGGTCACGAACATCGTCTGCGTATGGTTTGTTGTGCTGCTGTGGCGGCAGAACAGGAACCGTTTCGCGGGCACAGCCTTTTGGGTGGTTGATTTTGTCTTCCAGGCGGCGGCGCTCTTCCTGGTCGCCTTGCGCGGCGCCATCCCGGACTGGATCTCGATGGTTCTCGCCAACACCCTGGTCATTGTGGGGGCGATCCTGGGCTTCATCGGACTTGAACGCTTTGTAGGGAAAAAAGGTCCCCAGATTCACAATTACCTGCTGGTGACCCTTTTCATCTTCATCCACAGCTATTTTGCCTTGGTCCAGCCCAACCTGGCAGCGAGAAATCTTAATATCGCCGTGGCGTTGCTGCTGGTCTGCTTTCAATCCGTTTGGCTCGTCTGGCGCCGCGTCGGGCCCGCCCTGCGTTCCCTGGCCTTCGGGGTTGGTGCGGCGAACTTTCTCTACTGCCTGCTCAGTTCCGTCCGGATCGTGCATTTTTTCATTGCGCCGCATGTGGATAACAATTACTTTCTGCCGGTCCTTTTCGAGGCGCTGGTGCTTGTGTCCTATCAGGTGCTCTTCATCCTGCTGACCTACAACTTTGTCCTGATGGTGAACAAACGCCTGCTCATGGAAATCGGTACCCAGGAAGAAAAGTTCGCCAAGGCCTTTCATTCCGCTCCCTATGCCCTCACGCTTACGCACCTGTCCGACGGGACGATTGTCGATGTGAACGAAACGTTCGGTTCCATCACAGGGTATGACCGCACTGATGTTTTGGGGAGGAAAACTACAGACTTGCATATCTGGGAGCACGATAAAGATCGCGCCACTGTTATCGATGCCCTGTCAAGAAAAGGCGGGGTGCATGGGATGGAGATGTCCTTCCGGAAAAAAAATGGGGAAGGAATTACGGGGCTTTTCTCCGCAGAGATTATCACGATCGACGGTGAAAAGAACGTCCTGTCCAGCATCGGGGACATCACCGATCGCAAACAGGCAGAGGAGGCGTTGCGGAAAAGCGAAAAAGGATACCGTGAACTCAGTATTAAATTGCAGGATGCCTATCTCTGGATGAGTCAGAAAAAAGACAAAATTGAGGCACGGAAATATATTGAGAGCATTATCTTCCTGACCGCAGATGATGGCCGGATCTGCGGTTTCACGGAGGAAGCAGTTGGAATAACAAAGAAAAGTCATTCTGACCTTCAGGGCTGTAATATCCAGGACATCCTCATTTTCCAGGAGGGTCAGACATTTATGGATCTCATCCACAAAGCAAGGCCAAGGATGTCGCATCTTACCACCCTCAGGATCAAGAACCAGATGGAAGAGGGGCCAGTTTATGAGGCCAAACTGACGCGTATTATTGTGGAGAGTAAAAGATTATTCTACATTGTCCTATACTAGCACTACTTCCAAATTCCGGGGATACCTAACTCAATTATGGTTGAATAAATGGTACATCACCCAATATTGGAAGCACACTGATTACAACTGGCAATATTCACAGCTTTTCTCTCCTCCGTTTTGAGTAGTTGTAGGTGTTACACGTAACAAAATTATGATTCCATGAACCAATTGTTAGCATTGGAGAGTTGAACGCTGGATAAAGCGGAAAGAAGCTGATAAAGGTGCCGCCATGAATAATGACGACATCATAAAAAACACAGCCATGCTGACAGCAAATGCGGTTGCCCACTACTGGCAGACGCGAGCCGCGCAGCGCCGGAGGCAGGAAGAAAGCGGGAGGGCGGAGCGCCGTCACTGGCGGCGCTCAGATGGATGGCTTCATCGACCTCTTCACCGAACTGATCACCCGAACCAGGATTTCCAAACAATGTATTTTCCGCAAGAAGGCCGTCGAGTTGCCCGGATTTTTCCGACCCACCAAGGAATGGGACATCCTTGTCGTGAGCAATCACACCCTGATTGCCGCAATTGAAGCCAAGTGACAGGTCGGTCCCTCTTTCGGCAACAACTTCAACAATCGGACGGAAGAGGCGATGGGAAGCGCTCTGGATCTCTGGACGGCTTTCCGGGAGCGGGCGTATCTCGAAAGCCCTCAACCGTTCCTCGGATACTTCTTCATGCTGGAGGATTGCGAGGCATTCCTAAATGAGTTGGAAAAGGTTTGGCGGCATGTGTTCCGTATTCTTGTTCCCGGCGGCCGTCTGGTCTGTGTTGTCGGCGATGTTTGCGTGGCCCGACGCGATTTCGGGCGACACCTCGTTTTTCCGCTGCACGCGGACATCTGCGTCATCTGCTGCCGACTCGGCTTTGACAATCTGAACCCTATCATCTGGCACAAGATCTCAAACGCCTCCTACGAAGTCACGAATGGTTCCAAGTTCCTCGGCAAACCTTATGAACCCAATGCAATCATCAAGAATGACATGGAGTTCATTTTGATGCAGAGAAAGCCCGGAGGGTACCGGCAGCCGACCACTGCACAACGCGACGCGAGCCGAATCTCCAAAGAGGAGTTCGACCGCTGGTTTCAGCAGATCTGGAACATCACGGGTGCCTCTACCAAGCATCATCCGGCGCCGTTCCCGCTCGAATTGGCAACGCGTCTGGTGCGAATGTTCTCTTTTAGCGGTGACACCGTCCTCGATCCGTTCTGCGGATCCGGCACAACGATGGTTGCGGCTTTCCGAACGGGCCGCAACAGCATTGGGATCGAGATCGACCCCGAATACTGCCGGATGGCCGCACGCTATTTAAAGGCAGAAAACACGGATCTCTTTGCAAGCGCAGAACTGAGATTCGAAAGGGCATCCGCCGGGCGCGCCTGCGCCGTCATGGAAGACCAAGCACTTTATGAAATCCGCCCGGCAAAAAAGCGGTTGGAATAGACCAGGGAACGTGGCGGGGACGACATCGCAATTGAGCCGAGGATTTCTATGCCGCGTGCCGGGTCACTTCTTATGCCAACCTTCCGGCGAGTTTTTCTTCCGTAACGACCAAGTCGTAATGGTTTTGCAGATTCATCCTCGGCGTGGACAAGATCGACGAGGCGCGGGAGGTGCTCCAGCGGAATTGGATCCATCTGATCGAGGATGAGATCTATTCCCTCTGATTCGTATTGCCCTCCGTGACGCCCCCCAACCCTTGAAGCAATGACCATCTCTCAGGAGAAAGATACGGCGTTCCGGGAACGGATGGAGCGCCTCGGCGTGCGAGAGGAGGAGTTCCGCGAAACCTTCATCTGTTCCTCCGGTCCCGGGGGCAGAAGGTCAACAAGACCTCCTCGTGCGTCTTTCTCGTCCATCTGCCGACGGGTCTCTCCGTAAAATGCCGGCGGGAACGTTCCCCGGCGCTGAACCGCTTTCTCGCCCGCCGCATTCTCCTCGAATGATCACCGATACCGTACCCCATATTTTGTGGCCAAAATTCAATTGACACACAAGATCATTCTTCATATACTCCCACCGTGAAAAAGCAATGCCTTATCAATTCAATATAATCCACGGCGTGAAGGCGACTCGACAAAAGGATCCGCCGTCCTCATAATTTTTCGAAAGGATAAATTTATGAAAAAAACTCTTCCGGTTTTGGTAGCATTCTGCATATTTGGTTTAATCAGTGGATGCGGCGATATCAAGGATGCGATAGACATAGTGTTTCACATTACTTACAATCACATCTTTACCATCCAAGGCAACACGGCAACACCCTCTTATGAAATAAACCTTGAAGATAATGACGACTACAAGAGATATAAAGACAAAATAAGAAGTATAAACATAGATTATATACAGTACTCCATAATCTCAAATACAGGTGGCGAAGGAATAGGCGATATTTACGCCGGCAGCTATGGCAGCGCATTTTCCAGAGCAACAAAAGTAGCCCAGACAATCCGTTTTGCCGCTGGCGAGACCCGTGAAGAAACAGATGTAGAATGGATAAACAAGGCGTTTCTTGAAAGTCTTTTGTCTGGCGAGAAATTAAGTCTCTGGGCAGTAGGAAACGGTTCCGGCGTTGATATTATTGTACCGGTAGTCATTAAAATAAAAGTTACAACCAACCCGTTAGAATAATAGGCGAAAGTAATAAGGTGATCTCCGGAAAGAGGGCCCCCCGGCCATCAAAAGGTAGTGGTTGAAGTTGTCGAACAGAAACCGAGAGAGATTTCAATTGCATCACTGAAAGAAAAGTTTGGATTATCCGAGTCTAAAATCGGAGGAATAATCCGGGATGCTGAAAAGCTGGGGAAGATAAGAAAATCTCTGAATGGATCGTATGCATGGACGCAAGAATGAGCAAGAACATAAATGAATCTGAAATCATAAAAACATACAAATTCATTCACGGTGACTTTCGACAATTTTGTCGGTGTACCATACAAAAAGTGTTATCTGGTAACTCTCTATAATTTAAAGGATTACTAATAAATATCCCAACGTAGCTGACATTTTTTGTCGAAATATTCCTTTATTTCCACCTTTGTCATTTTTAGATATCTGATCTTTTTACGTTATATTATCGCATGTTAAGCAGTCTTATGCACTTTTGGCACGCATCCTGTATAACCTATATACAAAGACAAGCTGTAAGTTAAACGTAACGGGCACGGATAGCAGACAGCAAAGCAAACAGTTTTTCATTTTTTCATTTCCTCACTGGCTGGGAGATCAGAAGTGGTCTCCCAGCACCTCCATTCACGCCCGCTGACAAACATCGGCACCACACCACATATTTTGCGGTCAATATTTCCTTGACATACAGAACCGAATGTTCGTATACTTCCACCGTAATATCTGATCAAAAAAATACTATGGCACTTTAAAGAATGGAGGCATAAACATGGCAGAGGAAAAAGGATTGAATAAACCGGTAAAATTGAAAGCGGACTTGGCGGCAGTCCTGGGTGCTAGCTCACTTCCTCGTACTGGGATAACCAAAAAGTTGTGTGATTACATCAAGGCAAACAAACTACAAACCAAAACAATCAATGGTAAACCAGAAAATGCCGGCAAGAATATTGTGGCTGATGCTAAATTAATTAAACTATTTAACAACACCAAGACTACCAGCAAGACTGGCAAATTAACTGATTTTACAAAGTTAAAAGAAGGTCAGACTATCGATATGATGCAAATGGCATCTGTTGTTAGTGCCAATATCGAATAGACTAAATATATATAATTGTTCTTTCAAAATAGGCAGGTGTAACAACCCGCCTATTTGTTTGCCCCTTTTAGGTGAACATTTCTCACGACCGTATGGGTTCTGGCGACTATATCTTAAGCCGGTTATTTACCGCTACCTGGACTGTGCATAATATCCCTTGACAAGCAAAAACAGCCCCCCCTATACTTAGACCCCTCGACGGTAGTGTCTTATAAAACGCGTATTGCTTCGAGGACCAGAGCATCGAATTCAAAAAACCAAAGGAGGAGGCAATGAAAGAAACCACATTAACCATGCCGGAACTGGCGATGATCGGCGGCACGCGCGTGGCGCTGGGTGCGGGGATCGGCTTTCTGCTGGCCGATAAGCTCAGCAGCGAACAGCGCCGGGCCGCGGGAATCGTACTACTTCTGGTGGGAGTCATCAGCACAATTCCCCTGGCTCTCGAAGTACTCGGCAAGAGCGAGCGGTAAGGCAGCGATGGCCAGTCAAAAGAGGAGAAAGCGATGAGTGACTATTTGGCTATGAGTATCATGGTTATGCGGATGAGAGATATGTCCTACCTATTGAGAAAAAGGAGTATCAGGGGATTCCTTATGTGAGCGGCGGTATTGGCTTAGATGAGCGGGAAGCGTTTGCCGCCATGGGCAAGGACTACAGCCTGAAACTCATGTTTGCAATTAAGAGTGGAGAATACCTCGCGGACGTTAAGGTAGAAATTTCGGATAGCATCGGGAAAAAGGTTCTCGATGCTGTTGCAGACGGCCCTTGGTTCTTCACGAACCTCCCACCAGGGAAATACACAGTCACCGTGAGAATGATGGGCAAAGCGCAGCAGAATGGGGGAAATATTGGTAAAGGTAAAAAGCAGACCACTCTTCGCTTTTACTGGAATGAATGAATCTTACCCCCCATCCTAAAGGAGGTAATATGGAGGTAATATGAAAGAAGCACTACCTCAAATGATATTCATAGTTGTATGAAATAAAAAAAGGGAGAGAAAGTCGGTTGGCGCTTTCCCCCCCTGGTGGTTATGATAACGTTCTACGAAAGGCCAATATACTTGAGCAGTGGATTGGCATAAAGCACGACCAGCGCGATAACCAGCGCATAGATCGCCAGCGATTCGATCATGGCGAGCCCCACCATCATGGTGATCAGGACCTTGCCCTGCGCCTCCGGATTCCGGCCTACGGCATTGACGGCGCTGCTCAATCCGTTTCCCATTCCCAATCCGGTACCGATCGTCCCCAGGGCCATCGCCAGGCCCGCAACAAGAAGGCTGCAACCAATCACGATCGCCTTCGTATAATCGACGGTGGAACCGGGCGCCGCCGCCACCGCCTCGGCCGCCGCCGCAGCCAGCGAAGCCGAAACCAGAACCGCAAACATCGTGAAAGCACCAACTCCGAAAGTTCTTCTCATCATACACTCCTTAGCAATTCTTTATTCTGAAATGGTCCGACCGTGCTCCAGGCTCACCTCCCTCCTTCTGATATTTGCCGCCCCTTTCCCGAGAGAACCGGTTTGTCCCACCCAGGAGGATCCATCGTCACAAATCTTCTTTCTTGCTGGATTCTTTAGCGGTCGGAGAAAAACTTGTCAAGAAATATTTGGTATCGACAGGGGGTTTTATGGTATAGGACGGCGCATCAAATTCAGGAAGGTCAGGGGAACGCGATGGAAAAACAGAGTCTCTTCTCAAGGGCGCAGAAGGTCATCCCCGGAGGGGTCAACAGCCCTGTACGCGCCTTTCGGGCCGTCGGTGGAACCCCGCTGTTCATCCGCGAGGCGGTCGGGTCAAAGATCATAGATACCGATGGAAATAGCTATATTGATTATGTCTGTTCCTGGGGTCCCATGATCCTCGGTCACAGCCACCCGAAGGTCGTCGCGGCCATTCGGGAAGCGGCCGGACGGGGTTCCAGTTTCGGGGCGCCGACCGAGTTGGAGATCGGCATGGCGGAGCGGCTCGTCGCCGCCTTTCCGTCCATCGAGATGGTGCGGATGGTGAGCTCGGGAACCGAGGCGACGATGACCGCCATCCGCCTCGCCCGCGGTTTTACGGGCCGAGAGAAGATCATCAAGTTTACCGGCTGCTACCACGGCCATGCCGATTCCCTTCTGGTGAAGGCGGGTTCGGGCGTGGCCACGCTCGGAATCCCCGGGAGCCCGGGCGTCCCCCGGTCGCTCGCAGAGCTCACGATTACGCTGCCCTACAATGACGCCGAGGCGGTCCGGAGCGCCGCAACCCGATATGGCGAGGAGATCGCCTGCATCATCGTCGAGCCGGTCGCCGGCAACATGGGCGTCGTGCGGCCGAGGCCCGGCTTTCTGGAAACCCTGCGGGAGGTGACGCGCGCAAACGGAAGCCTCCTCATCTTCGACGAGGTGATCACCGGATTCCGCCTCGCCTACGGCGGCTGGCAGACCCTGGCCGGCATCCTCCCCGATCTGACCTGCATGGGCAAGATCATCGGCGGAGGCCTCCCCGTCGGCGCCCTCGGCGGCCGGCGGGAGATCATGGAGCACCTCGCCCCCATCG
>JAPLJX010000486.1 GCA_026388375.1 Deltaproteobacteria bacterium | reverse complement strand
CCCATGTGGCGTTGATCTTCGCCGCCACTGCGCCCGTCGGTGTGCCGCCGCCCGCCTTCAGGCATTTCCAGTAGAAGGAGTGGTTCCAGACCTGGGCGGCGTTGTTGAAGATCCCCGCCCTGGCCGTATCGCCGGCGACCTTTCGGATGATGGTCTCCAGGTCGGCATCGGCCAGATCCGTTCCAGCGATCAGTTTGCTTAGGTTGTCCACATAGGCCCGGTGGTGCTTGCCGTGGTGAAACTCCAGGGTGTTTGCACTGATGACGGGCGCCAGGGCGTCCTTGGCGTAGGGCAATTCGGGTAATGTTATCATTGCTGCATCTCCTTTCTGTTTTGGTTTGTTGATGGCAGTTTATCACCACTCATGCCGCCTTGCCAGTAAAAGATCCGGTCATTCCACGGGAAGCGGGATCTTGCCATTTGCGACCATTTCGCGGAGCTCCTTCTTGCTGAATTTGCCCACGCTGGTCTTCGGGATCTGGTCGATGAATGCGAAGTGGTCCGGGATCCACCAGACGGCCTTGACCTTGTCTTTCAGAAACTCCCGGAGCGCTTCTTCCGTTACCGCCTGCCCCGGCTTGACGACGACGCAGCCCAGTGGACGCTCCACCCATTTGCTGTGAGGGACGCCGATCACGGCGGCCTCCAGCACGGCCGGGTGGGCCATGATGAGGTTCTCCAGATCCACGGAGGAGATCCACTCCCCGCCGCTCTTCACGAGATCCTTCGTCCGATCGATCAGTCGGACATAACCCTCTTCGTCGATCGTCCCCACGTCGCCCGTATGTAGCCAGCCCCCCTCGAAGTAAGGCTTGGAGCGCTCCGGATCCTTGTAATATTCGTTGGCGACCCAGGGGCCCCGGAGCAGGATCTCGCCCCATTCCTGCCCATCGGCCTTCACCTCTTGCCCCTTTTCGTTGACGATCTTCATCTCCAGGCCGGGCGCCAGGATTCCGGCGCTCGATTTGACGTCGTAGAGCTTTTCCTTCGGCCAGTCGGCCATCGAGCTCTTTGGGATGGCGACCATCGCCAGCGGCGAAGTTTCCGTCATGCCGTAGGCCTGCATGATGGGGAAACCGTATTTTTCGTTGAGGGCCTCCATCAGGAAACGAGGGCAGGCCGAGCCGCCGGAGACAATCGTCTTGAGCGACGAGAAGTCGTATTTGCCGCCGCCTTCCAGGTAGTTGTAAAGCATCAGCCAGATCGTGGGAACACCGGCCGTAAACGTCACCTGCTCATCGGCGATTACCTTGCAGATGGCCTCCATGTTGATCGTTTCCCGCCCCGGCAGGATCTGCTTGCAGCCGAAGCCGACGCAGCCGAAGGGTCCTCCCCACGCGTTCGCGTGGAACATCGGAACGATGTGCAGAGCGCAGTCGTTTTCCGAGACCCTGAGCGTGCAACCCGCGGCATAGCTGTGCAGGACAAGTCCCCGGTGCGAATAGACCACTCCTTTCGGGTCGCCTGTGGTTGCCGAGGTGTAGCAGATCATCGCCGGATCCCACTCGCTCAGATCGTCCGGGAAATCATAGCTCTCCGGAAACCGGGAGATCAGATCGTCGTAGAGATAGACCGGCTTGAGGCCGGTCTGCGGCATCTTGCCGCTCTGGGACATGATGACATAGTGTTCGACGGTTTTGAGCTGGTCCTTGATGGCGTCAATGATGAAGACCAGATCCTCGTCGACGAACAGGACCTTGTCCTCGGCGTGGTTGATGATGTAGACCAGATGGTGCAGGGGGAGGCGGAAGTTCGTCGTGTGCAGGGCGGCCCCCATACAGGGGACGCCGAAGTAGAGCTCCAGGTGCCGGTGGGTGTTGAGCGCCATGCTCGCCACGTGGTCGCCCCTTTTCACGCCCAGAGACTCCAGGGCGTGGGCGAGCCGGCAGGTCCGCTTGAAATAATCGGCATAGGTGTAGCGAAAGATTTCATGGTTAGGGTAGACGGACACCACTTCCTTTTTTGGGAAATATTTTGCCGCCCGCAAAAGAAACGTTCTCAACAACAAGGGATAATCCATCATGGCTCTCTCTCCTCTCTCCCCGTCGGGGTTGCAACACGCGTTCATGTTTGAAATCGGGATGGCCTTCATCCGGGACAGGAGCCGCAGATTCTTCCGGCCCTTGATCAGCTTCCTTCGCCCGGGACCATCATGTTCAATTCCAACGTTTCCTGAAATCAAGCCAGATGATGTAGACGATCATCACCATGGTGGAGACCGCCGCGGGGAGGGCCGCCCCCTGACTGAACAACGTCAGGGCAATGCCTCCTGCCATCCCCTGGTTCTTGAGGGTGCCCAGGAGCACAAGACTCGTCCGGGTTTCCCTCGGAAGATGAAACCGGCTGCCGATCCAGTCGATGAGGAAACCGAGGATGAGCGTGGTGAAAATGGAGATCGCGGCGACGGGGAGGAGGGTCGATGTCTGGCCGAGGATGATGCTGCGGTTCAGGCCGACCAGGGTATACAGCACAACGAAGAAGCTCCAGTTCGTTACGGTTCCCCGGTACGGTGCGATCCGTTCCCGCCATCCTTCCCGGATCAGGATCCGGGAAACGCACAGCGGGAGAACGATCAATTCCAGGGTGATCATTAAGAGTTGGAGGTGGTCGAACGCCGCGGAGCTGAGAAGGCCGACGGCGATAAGCGGCATGATGGCCAGCCCTCCCAGGTAGGCCCCGACCGTGCCGACCAGGGACAGCGGCCCGTTTCCTTTCAGGAATCCGGAGAAGGGGATCACGGCCACGGCCGGCGGAACCGCCGCCAGAAGGATAAAACCGGTCCAGATCGTCTCGTCGCGGATCATGAAGGCGGCGAGTCCGATGATGATATTCCCCAGGATGATATAGCTCATGATGATCCCGAGAAACGCCGGAAAGAGAAGTGCTCGGGGTTTTCGGAAGAGGTCGTTTCCGATCTCCATTGTCGAAAGGGCCATCGCCAGCGCGAGGGCGGGCAGGACCAGATGCCTTGTCACCGGCGTGACCGCAGGGAAGGCCAGCCCGGCGGCCAGGGCCAGCAGGAAGATCGCGTTTCGGTTGCGCAGGAGGCTCTTCAACAGGGTCATTTAGCGCCATACCTCATGATGATTCACTGCAATCCGGTGGGCCAGACAGGCAAAGACGCTGGCATCTCAACAGATATTGCTATCAAAGTCAAGGGTGATGTCGGCCACAAAATATGGGGTGCGTTGCCGATCATTGTGCGAGGGATGTATCGCGTCGGCTCATCTTTTTGATAAATCGGCTCAGCTCATTTTCGTTGACAAGTTCCGTTGAGTAAGTTATTGAACTACGAAATAAAGTGTCCACCGGGCAATCAGTTTCGAAGGCGGAACCGTTACGATTCGCCATAGGACGCCAATCACAGGAGTTCTGGTATGGCACTTGATGCTGACAGTCAGAACAGCAAAGCGGGATGGCAGATTGGCAGGTTATGGTCAGGGCCGTTTGCCGTTATCGGCAGGGCGGCGATCATCTGGGTCGACAATTTAGGCGCCTCAGCCATTTTTCTCCTTTTGGCGTTCCTGAAGATCTTCCGATCTAAACAACTAATCAAGATCGTCCAGCAGATCTACTATATTGGAGCAAGATCGACGATGATCATCATGCTCGTCAGTTTCTTCACCGGCATGGTGCTGGGCCTTCAGTCCTACCATGCCCTGGTTAAATTCGGCGCGCAAGGGGCTCTCGGCACCCTGGTGGCCCTGACTCTGGTTCGGGAATTGGGGCCGGTTCTCACGGCGATCATGATTGCAGCCAGGGCCGGTTCGGCTATCACCGCAGAGATCGGCATTCAACGCATCTCCGAGCAGATTGATGCCCTGGACACCATGCGTATTGATCCGCTCAGATATCTCATCAGCCCGAGAATTACCGCTTCGATCATCAGCTTTCCCTTGCTCACCGCCCTGTTCGACCTCGTTGGCATTATCGGCGGGTACGTCTCCAGCGTATTGCTCCTGGGCGCCAATGCCAGCACCTATGTTTATCGTGTTCAGACAAGTATGGACATGAAAGATATCACTGACGGTTTGATCAAGTCGATTGTTTTTGCCGTTATCGTATCCACGGTCTGTTGTTACCAGGGTTATTTTACCCACATGCGCACGGACAGCCATGGCGCCCAGGCCGTCGGGCTCTCCACGACCTCGGCCGTTGTGCTCTCCTGCGTGCTTATCCTGGTGTCAGACTATGTTGTGACGTCGCTGCTCATCTGAGGATAGCCCCATGGAAAGCCCTTTAATCGAGTTCAAGGATGTCACCAAGCGCTTCGGCGCCAAAAGCGTCCTTGAACGGGTCAACCTGCAGATCTACGAGGGACAGGTCACGACCATTATCGGCCTGAGCGGTTCGGGCAAGAGTGTGCTCCTCAAGCATATCATCGGGCTGATCGAGCCGGATGAAGGGACCATTCTCTTCAAGGGCAAACCCCTGAGCGAGATGAAAAAAAGCGAGAGCGCCGCCAATCTCGCTCAGATAAGCTATATGTTTCAAGACAATGCCCTTTTCGATTCCATGACCGTCTATGAAAATATCGCCCTTCCCCTTCGGGAGACGACGAACCTGAGTAAAGCCAAGATTGATCAAAGGGTTATGGCCAGAATCGAACAGACGGAACTTAAGGATGCGGCCCATAAGTATCCCTCGGAGCTTTCCGGCGGCATGCAAAAGCGGGCAGCCCTCGCGCGGGCTTTGGTAACGGATCCTCGAATCGTCCTCTTCGATGAACCCACGTCCGGCCAAGATCCGGTCCGGAAAAATGCCATCCTGGGCATGATTGCCCAGTATCAGCGGAAATTCGGATTTACGGCGATCCTGGTCAGCCATGAGATACCGGATGTCTATTTTATCTCAAACCGCATTCTTGCCCTCTATGAGCGATCCATCGTTTTTCAAGGCTCTCCGGAAGAGCTGGAAAATTTCGACCACCCGTTCAAGGAGGAGGTCATTCGCAGTCTGGAAGGGCTGCAGAAAGAATTAACGGGGCTGTATTCCAAGCGGCAATTCAAGGTGATGCATCATGTTCAGTTGAAGCAGACGACAAGCGGGGCAACCTACTGCGTTGCGGTTTTTTCTCTGGATGATCTGGATATCATTCGGGCGGGCGCAGGCCATGATGCAGCACAGGTGGCCATACGGAGCCTGGGAAGCTATATCGATAAACACTTCGGCGCCATAGGGGGCTTTTCCACACGCCGCCGCAGCAATGAATTTGTTACGGTACTCCCCTATTCGGATCTGAAGGAAGCGGAGAGCATTCTCAAGGATTTTGCCAAAGATTTTCAGGAACGGGGCATTCATGACATCCGGGCTGGAGCTCGCAAGCGGACAACTTCGGCGGGGGGTGTCGAATTTACGGTTCTGGCCGGAATTGCCCAGGGTCAACCGGTTGCCGACATCGATTCCGTCATCGATGCGGCAAAAACTCAACAAAAAGAAATTGCCCGGCTTCGGTACGACGGGAGGAGGTACAGCAGATGAAAAAGTTCACCATGGAAACCACGGTTGGCATTTTTCTCGTTTTCGGGCTCCTCTGCGTTGGGTATATGACGCTGAAACTCGGTCATGTTTCCCTGCTCGGCGACAACGCCTATTCTCTATTTGCCCGATTCACCTCGGTCACCGGCCTGAGAGCCGGCAGCCTTGTTTATATCTCCGGCATTGAGGTGGGGCGTGTGGAGCAACTCACCATGGACCAGGAAAAGCAGAAGGCCTTGGTGGAGATTCGCATTCGGAATGGCATCAAGATTTTTGATGATGCCATTGCTTCTATTAAAACGGAAGGGCTGATCGGCGATATGCATCTCAGCGTTGATCCCGGAGGCGCAGGCACGCTTCTCAAGCCGGGTGGAACCATTACCGAAACGCAACCGGCGGTGGACATCGCAGATCTCATCAGCAAGTATGCCTTCGGAGATGTGAAGAAACCGTAGTCGCATAAGCTCAATGAAGAGAGGTAAGCCATGAAAAGACCGATCGTCGTATTGAACATTCTAATACTATTGCTGTTTTCTCTTCCGGCCTATGCCGGTCCGCCGTTGGACGCGGTTCAGTCCAACGTCAACAAAGTGCTTGAGGTGTTGCGCGATCCAAAACTCAAAGCTGCGTCGGCCAAAGAGATCGAAAAGGAAAAACTTCGGCTAATCTATGATCGCATGTTTGATGATGTCGAACTTTCGAAGCGCACTTTGGCCAAGAACTGGAACAGCCTGAATGTCGCCCAGCGTCAGGAGTTCGTCCTACTTTTTCGGCAGGTACTGGAAAAGGCTTACATCGACAAAATCCTTGCCTACACCGACGAGAAAATTGTCTTTGACCGTGAAATCATGGTCTCGGGAACCCAGGCCGAGGTTCAAACAAAAATCGTTACCTCTTCAAAGGAGATTCCTATCTCCTATCGAGTGCTTCTGAAGGACGGCGCCTGGAAAGTATATGACGTCGTAATAGAAAACGTGAGCCTGGTTCTGAATTATCGCACCCAGTTTAATGACATCCTGGCAAAAGACAAGCCTGAACAGTTGCTTGAGATCCTGCGAAAAAAAGTGAAGGGGCAATAAGGTCTCATATGAAAGCTTTCTCATTTCCCGTTTTGCTGTTCGTTTTTTTCGCTGCGGGCTGTGCTCACAGTCCTGATCCCGCCGCTTCTCTCGCACCACCGGTTGCACCTCCTCAGGTCCAGCAGGTTCCGGTTGTCTCCGATTCGGTGCAGATTCCTTCACCCCCCCCGGAGATGACGGTTAAATCTGAAACCAAGAACGCCGATGAATATGGGGATATCGAAGTTTCCGACAAGGTGAGTGAGGAGGCAAAGGCTGAGATTGCCGACCCCTTGGAGCCCTTCAACCGGGCGATGTATCACTTCAACGACAAGCTTTACTTCTGGCTGCTCAAACCGGTCGCGCAGGGATATGGGAAGGTTGTTCCCAAGGCTGCACGGGTCGGTGTTAGCAATTTCTTTGCGAACCTCGCCTTCCCGATCCGTTTCGTTAATTGCCTGCTCCAGGCGAACTTCGAGGGTGCGGCCGCGGAACTGGGCCGTTTCACGGTAAACACTCTATGGGGTGTCGGGGGGTTTCTGGATCCTGCATCGAGTCAGGATATCAATCTCTCGAAACAGGATGAGGATTTTGGCCAAACCCTGGGCGCCTATGGAATCGGGCAGGGTTTCTACATCAACTGGCCGATATTCGGGCCTTCCAGCCCTCGTGATACGGTGGGGCTGGTGGGGGATACGCTCCTTCGCCCCTTCACCTATCTGAATCCCTGGTATGCTGGGACGGGAACCTGGACGTATGACAGGGTGAATGACACCTCCCTGAATATCGGCGACTATGAGTCCCTCAAAGGGGCCGCCATCGATCCCTACGTGGCGATCCGCGATGCCTATGTCCAATATCGATTGAAGAAGGTCAACCGGAAGGGCGGGAACATTCCCGCGGAAGATTCCGGATTACCGAAAAAATGAATAAGAAGGAATGCGTTCATATGAAAATCATTAAATTTATTGTGATTATCGTATTCGTCATCCTGATGGCCCCGGGAAGAGCGGTCGCGGGCGGACCCTTCGGGCCGCCGCAACCCATTGCAAAAGAGGCAGGGGGAATCCATACCGGCATCGGATATTGGTTTCATGAGGATAAATATATAAATGGCACGGAACAGGTAACCCGGCAGAATCAAATCTATTCGGAGCTGGGCTACGGATCTCGAAATGGTTGGGAAATCACCGCCAGAGTCGGGATGTCGGATTTAAAACTGATCGATGCCTTCAGTTCCTCAACCGCTTCGACGGCCACGTCCAAGATGGATTTTGAAGAACACGGGAAATTTTTCAGTACGGTGGGGGCAAAGGGTTTTTATCCTTTCAACAAGACATTCGGCATGGGAGCATTTATCCAGGGGACCTATTACTTCAGTGACTTCACCGATAACGTTTCGGGAAATCGAAACGGCGTACCCTTTTCGGTCGAACTCGCGGTTAAGAATTTATGGGATGTGAACTTCGGCATGGGATTTCAAGCCACCGTTCCCTATGGCATAAAGATGTATATCGGACCCTATGTCCATTATTCGGAATTAAAGGTATCGCCATCCGCGGACGTTGCCGGCATTGCATTGGCATCGGGGGAGACGACCATGAAAAACAAGACCGTTTTGGGCGGATTTGCCGGGATCGAAGTACCGCTGGCAAAAGGATTCCGTCTGAATCTGGAAGGTCAGTATACCGAGAGGTTGTCAGCCGGGGCTGCCGTCCTCTATGTATACTAACGTGTTGAAAACGTTTCCGGCCGGTTCCGGGCTTTTGCCCTGCGCGCCTGTTAAAAAGAAACTTCACCATCGCTTTACCCGCCGTTGGGAAGCTTACCTCCCCTTTTGAATGTGCTGATATCGAAGATCAACGAACTGACAAAAGAAGACGTCTTCCGAACCCTGGTCTCCTCGGCCCAGGGGCTGAGCACGGAGGAGGTGCAGCGGCGGCTCGCTGAATTCGGACGCAATGAGATCACAGCGGTAAAGGGGAAGAGCCTTGTGCTCAGGCTGCTCAGCCAGTTCACGCACTTCCTTGCCATCGTGCTCTGGCTGGCGGCTTTTTTTTCGTTCCTTTCCGAGTACCTCAATCCCGGCGAGGGCATGCTCACCCTCGGCCTCGCTATTGTGGCGGTCATCGTCATCAATGCGGTCTTCACGTTCACCCAGGAGTACCGCGCGGAGAAGGCGCTGGAGGCGTTGAATAGACTTCTTCCCTTCAATGTGAAGGCCATCCGGAGCGGAAAAGAAAGCGAGGTCCCCGCCGAGGAGGTCGTTCCCGGCGACCTCATAAGGCTTGCCGAGGGAGACAAGGTCCCCGCCGACCTCCGGCTTATCGAGTCAAGTGCGCTGAAGGTCAATAATGCCTCCCTCACCGGCGAGTCGGAACCGATTATCCGGCGCATTGAACCCTTTCCGGGCGATCCCATCAACAGCCCGAACATCGCCTTCGCCGGCACGACCATTGTGAGTGGGAACGGCGTCGGGATCGTCTTTGCAACGGGTATGCGCACGGAGTTCGGGAGGATCGCTCTTCTGACGGAAACGGTGACGCCGGGTCTCTCCCCGCTCCAGAAAGAGATCGTGAAGGCGACAAGGATCGTCGCGGTCATTGCCGCCGTGGTCGGTGTATTCTTCTTGAGCCTCGGTTTTGCCATCGGGAGAACCTTCTGGGCGAATTTTATTTTCGCCATCGGCATCACCGTCGCACTCATCCCCGAAGGCATGCTCCCGACGGTCACGCTCGCGCTCGCCATGGGGAGCCAGCGCATGGCGAAACGGAAAGCGCTGATAAAGACACTCTCCTCTGTCGAGACCCTCGGTTCGGTAACGGTGATCTGCACGGACAAGACCGGCACGCTCACCCAGAACAATATGGCGGTGGCAAAAGTATGGGCCGACAATGAGCTCATCGAACCCAATGCCGCCATGACCGGTGAAACGACCCGTCTCCTGTTCACAACGGCCGCCCTCTGCAATAACGCGCGCTTCGCTGACAACCAGTACCGCGGCGATCCAACGGAAACAGCGCTCCTCAAGGCTGCACGTGAGGCTCTCGGCGACATCACGGCAAAGCGGTTGTTCGAGATCCCTTTTGACTCTGACCGGAAGATGATGACGATCGGCTGCGTGCGGGAAGGCGGCGCAACGGCTTTTTCCAAGGGCGCTCCGGAGCGGATACTTCCTTTGTGCAGCCACATCATGATCAACGGAGAGCGCAAGCCGCTCGAGGATGTAAACCGGGAGGACATTATTCACGCAGATCATATGCTCATGGATATGGGCCTCCGGGTGCTGGCCTTTGCATCCAAAGAGCTCCCCGCACCCGCCCCCTCTTCCCTCGTGACGGAGAACGCCGGTGGGGAGGAGGTTGTCTCCAGCGAGATTGAAAAGGACATGGCGTTCCTTGGGCTTATCGGGCTCCAGGATCCGCCGCGGCCCGAAGTGCCCGAGGCCGTCAAAAAATGTCATGGCGCGGGGATCCGCATCATCATGATCACCGGCGACGGGAGCAGGACCGCCCTTGCCATTGCCAGGCAGATCGGGCTGGTACAGGGAGATCCAGTGATCATCGAAGGCTCCGCATTCAGCCTGATGACCGATCAGGAGCTGATGGATAAACTGGCGAGCAGGGAGATGATCTTCAGCCGCATGACGCCCAAACACAAGATGCGGGTCGTGTCGCTCCTGAAGGACAAAGGTGAAGTGGTCGCGGTGACCGGCGACGGCGTCAACGACGCGCCTGCGCTTAAGAAGGCGGACATCGGCATTTCCATGGGCATTGCGGGCACCGACGTGGCCAAAGAAGCCTCGAACATGGTCCTGCTTGACGATAACTTCGCCACGATCGTGAATGCCGTGGAGGAGGGACGAGCGGTCTACGAGAACATCAAAAAGTTTCTCACCTATATATTTGCGTCGAACATCCCCGAGGCGGTGCCGTACCTCGGCTATATCCTGTTCAACATCCCTCTTCCGCTCACGATCCTCCAGATCCTGCTGGTCGATCTGGGTACCGACATGCTTCCCGCTCTCGCGCTGGGCGCCGAAAAGCCCACGTCCGTCGTAATGCAGCAGCCGCCGCGAAAAGTGAACGAGCGGTTGCTGGACTTCCCGCTCGTGGCCCGGGCATATCTGTTTCTCGGCCCGATCGAGGCCGTGGCCTGCATGTTCGGGTTCTTCTGGGTGCTCAACGCCGGAGGGTGGACATGGGGGACCCTGCTCCCTGCCTCGGACCTCCTGTACATGCAGGCGACCACGGCCTGCCTGACTGCGATCGTTGTCGTCCAGGTCGCGAATGTCTTCGCCTGCCGTTCGTCACGGGAGTCGCTGTTCACGACCGGGTTCTTCACGAACAAGCTCATCTTCGGCGGCATCGCTGTCGAGCTTGCACTCCAGCTCTTCATCGTCTACCATCCCTGGGGAAACGAAGTTTTCTCCACGGCCCCAATCTCGCTCCGCGCCTGGCTCGTGCTCATCCCCTTCGCGATCCTCCTGCTCGCGGCCGAAGAGGGCAGAAAGCTCGTCATGCGGAGATTCAGACCGCTATGATGTGGTTCGTGTGAGCCAGTCCTTTAGTGTATTTCTTTTGTTTGTAAATATCGCCAAGGTTGACAACTCTCTATCATGAAGGAATAACCTCCATACGGTATGGCGGTGCCTCTTCAAAAGACCTATGATGCGAAAGAAATATAGGAAATACACGGTCAGTGGATTCCCGGCCGACGGCTGTATATTGGCCAATGTACTTTTTGGTGGAAAAGCGCATCGGATTAAATGAATCAACCTATTGAGTAACCTGTCATTATTAAAGAGTTTTGCAACATTTGGTGCTATAGAGCCGGCTTTCCTGAATATTAATTCCTCGGCGCGTGCTGTAGCATGAAAACTATCATTATACACATCCAAGTCCTTCATTATTTGTCCAGGAATAGATGCACCCGCAAATCTCTCAGCCAAAAAGAGGGACAGGTAAACACATTTGCTCACACCCCATTCCCTGCCTCTGTCGAGCAACTGCTCCCAATCAAGTTCTTCTGCGTAATGCTCAATGGTATGTGAGATATCAAACAGTGGCATGATCCCGTTGTCAAATGTGTGATGAAAACCGGCGTGCATACAAAGATGAAGTAACAAATCTTCGGGGCATAATGTCAATACCTCGCTGCCCTGGATTGAGCTCATTTGAGCCCTGACCCACAGCTTTTCAACATCAACTCGAAGAGAAAAAGGAGGGCCAACAATGTGAAAGTGTATTTCAACGGTAAGTGAATCTTTTTTCCTATACGGCGGCAAATGGTTTTGTGCACAGCCTATTTCTTCTTTTGAGGCGATATAGCCCTGTTCGATCAGTATCTCTTGTACCCTCAAAAGGTCAGTCTGTTTCACCAGCAGGTCTACGTCGCCCATCGGCCGCAAAGCGAGGTTCCGATACACGACTGTCGCCAGGTGAACCCCCTTGAGCGCAATCACGGATATGTTGTCACGACGGAAGGGCTCCAGGACCTTGCCAAGTTCTTGGTACAGGCCTATATTCCTGGCAACATTATTGAGATAGGCCTGCCGTAGTCTCCCCATCGCGTTGGCCGGAATAGGTGCATCCGAATGGGATGCTTTTAGACAATGGTAAAGCAACGGAGCAACGCCATACCGGCCCGACACTACAATGAGAACATCCCAATCAGAGCTTGATAGCGTCTTGAGCCTGCTCTCACCTG
>JAPLJX010000295.1 GCA_026388375.1 Deltaproteobacteria bacterium | reverse complement strand
TCCTTCCGTTTTTTCAGCTGTCTTTCGATCTTTTCGATAGCGTTGTCGATGGCCAGGTGCATATCCTTTTCTTCTTCCCTGCCGTTGATGTTCAAGCCGTTGCCCATCAAATTGATTTCCGCCGTACTCCGAAATTTCTCGACCGAAAGGATGACCCGGGCATCCACCGGATTATCGATATACTTCTTCAGTTTTTCCAGTCTTTCTTCCAGATATTCCCTCTGCCAGTCCTCCCCCCCCGCATTCCTGAATGTCACGGAAATCTTCATGCTCGGTTCCTCCCTTTATTGGTTTCGCTCGCCCGATCACTGGGGACATGATGCCGCATCGTGACCCCTGCATGATGCCGCATCGTGACCCCATGCGCCGGAAATGCAAAGTCGCGGAACATACGAATACCTTTCCTCCCTGTCAACATTTTTTAAAATAATTTTTCCGTCTCGATGAGGGCAGAACTCCCATCATATCCCTATATTTCGCAATGGTCCGCCTTGCAATGATTATCCCCGAAACCCCAAGACGCTTGACGATTTCCTGATCGCTGAAGGGTTTGTGCGGATCTTCCTCGCCGATGATCTTCCGGATATCATCCTGGACGCTCTTGGATGAAACGTCGTCGCTTCCGGGCTTATGAATACCGCTGCCGAAGAAGTATTTCAGCTCAAAGAGACCCCGCGGCGTATGCATGTATTTGTTCGTCACGACCCTGCTGATCGTGGATTCATGCATCTCCACGTCATCGGCGATGTCACGCAGGATCAAAGGTTTCATGGCGTTGATCCCCCGGTCAAAAAAATCCCTCTGAAACCGGATGATACTCTCGGTAACCCGGTAGATCGTCTTCTGCCGCTGCTGAATGCTCTTGATCAGCCAGGTTGCCGACTGGACCCGCTCCTTGATATACTTTTTCCCGCTTTCCTGTTTCACTCCGGCGTTCATTCCGCCCATGATCTCCCGGTAGAAATTGCTGATCCGTAGTCGCGGAAGCCCCTCGTCGTTCAGAACGATCTTGTAATCATCGCCGCTCTTGAAGACATAGACATCGGGAACGATCGCCTGGATGCGTTCCTCATTGTAGATGCTCCCCGGATGGGGATCCATATGGCAGACGATCACGACAGCCGCCAGAACGTCATTGAGGGGCTCTTTCAATTTCCTGGCGATCTGGGGATAATTCTTGACCTCAAGATCCTTGAGATGGCCAAGGATGATCCGCTCCACAAGGGAACGAGCACTCCCCACCATCTTCGCCTGGATGAGCAGGCACTCCCGAAGGTCGCGGGCGGCAATCCCGACGGGATCGAATTCCTGAATCTTTTTCAGCACCTCTTCTACAAAGTCCGGCGCCACCTTCTCCTGGACGGCAATCTCATCCAGTGTGGCAACCAGATAGCCGTTCTGATCCAAATTGCCGATGATCTGTTCGCCAATACGGTACTCAGCCTCGGAAAAACGAGAAAGAAGGAGCTGCCACATCAAATGGTCCGTAAGCGAGGTTTTCACGACCAGGAGATTGTCCCAGGAAGGAGCGGTCCCCTCTTGCCGATCGTAGGTGACCCCCATCGGCCCATAGTCTTCCAGATAGCCATCCCAGTCGAACTCCTCCCGACCGTCCCCCTCGCCTGTCAACTCCCCTGTCCGCTCGACCGTTTTGGTCTCTTCCCGATCGCCTTCCTCGGTCTGTGCGGGTTCGATCTTTTTTTCGGCTTCGGGGTCCTCATCGGAGACGACCTCTTCCAGCAGCGGATTTTCCTCCATCTCCTGGTTGACCATGTCGACCAGATCCAGTCGCGACATCTGTAAGAGCTTGATCGCCTGCTGAAGCTGCGGCGTCATGATCAATTGCTGGGTCAGTTTCAGATTCTGTCTTAGTTCAAATGCCATGTTTCGACTGCTCTGCCTTCCATTAACGATCAGAATTTAAAATCATCGCCGAAATAGATCTTCCTCGCAATCTCGGAGCCCGCGATCAATTCCGGCGTTCCCTCCACAAGGACCTTCCCCTCGTTGACGATGTAGGCCCGATCGCAGACGGAAAGGGTCTCCCGGACGTTGTGGTCGGAGATGATGACCCCGATCCCCTTCGTTCGCAGCCGGGCGATGATCTTCCCGATATCCGCCACCGCCATCGGATCGATTCCTGCGAAAGGTTCATCGAGAAGAATATATTTCGGCGAGGTGACGAGCGCCCGCGTGATCTCCACCCGTCTCCGTTCGCCTCCTGACAGAGAATAGGCCTTGTTGTCGGCTATTTGGGTTAAATCCAGTTCCGCAAGAAGCAGGTGCAGACGCTCCTCTCTCTCTTCCGGGACCAGGGGGAGCGTTTCGAGGATGGCCATGATGTTCTCCCGCACCGTCAGTTTCCGGAAGATGGATGGCTCCTGCGGCAGGTAATTCAGCCCCTTTCTTGCCCGCACATACATCGGACTGCGGCTCAGATCCTCACCATCGAGGAAGATCGCCCCCCCATCCGGTTTGATCAGCCCGACGATCATGTAGAAGGTCGTCGTCTTCCCGGCGCCGTTCGGTCCCAAGAGGCCAACCACCTCGCCGGGATTAATCTCAAGGTCGATCCGATCGACCACCCGTCGTCGGTTGTAGATCTTGATCAGGCCTGTCGCCGTCAGTTTTCCCATGAAAAGATCCCATGATACCGACTGGAATAGGTCACCGTTTTTTCGTCTCCCCGGGATAGATTGTGGCCGACACGCGCCGGCTCTCCGCGCCCTCAACCACTCCTCTGTTTTCGTTCAGGAATACGACGATTCTGTCTCCCTGGATGGTGTTGTCACCCTCGCGCAGGACGGCGTTGCCCGTCATCGTGATCTTCTGGGCATCCTGTTCGAAGACGGCGTCATCTCCGGTCACGACCCGCACGCCCTCCGTGATCGTAACGTGCCCCTTGGCCTCCATCCTTTCCAGATTCCCCATCCCTTCGCCCCCTCCCCCCACGGTCGACCGGCCAGTCTTCTTTTGATCATCCCTGTAATAAAGCGTCAGACTTTCGGCTCGGATCGTCCGCGCGCCTTGCGTAGCCACGGCATTGCCCGAAAAAACGACCATCCGTTTCTCGTTGTAGGCATCCAGGCGGTCGGAGACGATCTGAATCGGCTGATCCTTTTCGATCCCGGGTTTCTGTTAACATCTTATTTTTCCTGTCACCGCATGGGGACACCTTGCCGCAAGGTGTCCCCGGAACTCGCCCGAATCTGCGAAAGTAGCGTTAGTTTGCTATCATCCAGATGAAAGATCATCCCCACGCCGCTGATTCGGACATTCCCGTTTTCCATCGCGACGGGTCGATCTGTTTCGATCTGTCGGTCGGCATTCCGGTACCGAAGACGGTCCGTCGCAAAGCGATCCCCGTTCCCCGACACGATGCCGACATTCCCGTCGATTTCCATGTCCCGCGACTCGGTATGGAGCCGCCCCTGATCGCCGTTCATCACGAAGGTCCCACCATCCATCATCACCAGCCGGACCGACACCTTCTCAAAGAGGGCCAGGTTCTCCTTCTTCAGATAACGCGCCGTATCCGCGGTGATCTCCCATTTCATGCCGGAATCCCCGACCTCCGTATAACGGACATTTTTGATCTGCAGATCAACCTTGTCCGCCATGATCTTCAGGAACGCCTTTTCCGGCGCCAATTTGAGGCCGATCACGAAAATCACGGCCAAGGACAGAATCACCGCCAGGATCGCGATGATGAGCACCGTTTTTCTTTTTTTCTTCATCTCACCGGGGACATGATGCCGCATCGTCTCCCCCTCGACCACCCTGCGTTATTCAGAACCTGTTTGAAATTCTATCATCCGCGCCCGCGGATGTAAAGGTCAAACGTCGCTCCCCGAAGGGGACATGATGCCGCATCGTCTCCCCTATTTCATGCAAATTCATATCTCACGGCCACATCCGACCATCGGTTCTGCGCCTTGAGGATCACCTCGCACACCTCGCGAACGGCCCCCCGGCCCCCATGATGATGCGTTACATAATCGACGATCTGCCGGGCCTCCAATACGGCGTCGGCCACGGCCACGGAAAACCCTGCCCGCCTGAGGAGCGGGATATCCACCACATCATCCCCGACACAGGCCGTCTCCTCCGGGGCAATTTTCCTCCGGTTGAGAATCTCTTCAAAGGCTTCGGCTTTGTTCCGGATCCCCTGATGAACCTCGGTGATCCCCAGATCGGCGGCGCGGTGTTCGACCACGTGTGATCGCCTTCCGGTCAGCAACACCACACCGATTCCATATCTCATGAGAATTTTCAGGCCATGGCCGTCCTTCACATCGAACTGCTTACTCTCCAGCCCCGCATCGTCGATGACGATCCGGCCGTCGGTCAGAACCCCATCCACATCCAGGATCAGGAGCTTCACCCTGCGGATCTTGTTCAGAAGTCTCTCTTCGATCACCTCTTCAACCATGTTACCCCTCATTTCAAATTGGACAGATTCAGCCCTGTTTTGTACGCACCGCCGCATCGATCTTCTTGAGCGTCGCGAGAAGCTCCGGCAGGCTGTCCAGGGCCAGGGAATTGGGCCCGTCACAGAGCGCACAGTCCGGGTTTGGATGAACTTCAACAAACAGACCGTCGATCCCGGCCGCCACCGCCGCCCGGGCAAGACAGGGAACCATCCGGCGGTCTCCTGCCGAGGCCTTGCCGGCCCCGCCCGGGAGCTGGACGCTGTGCGTGGCATCAAAAATGACCGGATATCCCATCGCTCGCAGGATAGGGAAGGAACGGTAATCGACGACCAGGTTGTTGTAACCGAAACTGACCCCCCGCTCGGTCAACATGATGTTATGATTTCCGGCCGCAGCGGCTTTCTCGACGATATGGACGGCATCCCACGGGGCGAGAAACTGCCCCTTCTTGATGTTAACCACCTTCGCCCGGCGGGCGATCTCGACGATGAAGTCGGTCTGCCGGCAGAGAAAGGCCGGAACCTGCAGGACGTCGAGGACGGCCGCCGCCGGAGCGATCTCCTCAAAGCGATGGACATCAGAGAGAACGGGGATTGCGAACGCATCCCGGACCCTCTTCAGAATTTCAAGGCCCCGGATCAAACCCGGTCCGCGGTAGGCATCGAGGGAGGTCCGATTCGCCTTGTCGTAAGAGGCCTTGAAGATCAACGGGATGCCAAGCTTCCCCGTCAGCTCCTTGAGATCACGGGCAATCTCCAGGGTCTTTTCTTCATCCTCGATCACACAGGGACCGGCAATGAGCACAAAGGGAGCGCCCCCACCGACCTCGAAATCACCGATGCTGATCTTCTTCATGCACACACTCCTTATGCAATTCATTAATCGACTTCAGGTAATATTCGATCTGCCGGTCCGGATCACCCTTGAGTCCGTATGCGTAAGCGACGCTCGCGTAGCCGGCTGCCTTCTTCGGGTTTAATTCGATCAGCTTCTTGTAGATCCGGATGGCCTTGTCGTAATGTTTTTCCTTCATGTATGCGTCTGCCAGGGTGTTCAGGACCTCGGTCGTCGGTTTCGCGGCGGCAAGCGTTTCATACATGGCAATCGATTCCTTTGTCTTTCCCGTCTGGCTGTAGGAAAGAGCCAGATTCTGCCGGATATGGGGATCCTTTGCGCCGTATCGGATGGCCTGCTCATAGTTTGCCGCGGACTGGGCGGGTTTCTTCAGCTCGGCGTAGGCAAAACCAAGACGGGTATATATCACCGATTTCCGTGGACTCATCTTCACCGCCTTCTCATAAAGAGATACGGCCGCGCTGAAACGCTTCGCCTTGAAATGCAGATCGGCCAGCCTTTCCAGGGAATCAGAATCATGGGGTTTCAATTCCAGGACTTTCTGGTATTCTCGAATCGCCTCCGGCTCCTTTTTCGCCTTTTCATAAGCGGTCGCCAGGTTAAAGTGAACCACCGGATCACCCGGGTTCAGTTCGATCGCCTTTTGGTAATTCTCGATTTCTTCCCGGGTCAGCCCCTTGCTGCCGTACGCCAGGCCGAGATTGGCATACGCTGCGGCATTTTTCGGCTGTCTCTTCAGAACCTCCCGATGCCACCGGATCGTATCGTCATAATTCCCCAGCTTCAACGTGATGCTCGCCAAGGCGACCGCCACATGATCGGCCTTCGGCACCTTTTCCAGCACCAGTTGATATTGTTCTGCGGCTTTTTCCAACTGGCCCGTCTTCTCATAAGCCTCCCCCAACTTGAACATGACCGCGGGATTGCCGGGTCGCGTCTTCAGAGAATCCTCATAAGCGGCGATCGCCTTTTTCCAATTCCCCAAATTTCCCCAAGCCAGGGCCATATCAGCCAGTGCGGCATCATCCTTCGGATTGGCTTTGACAGCCCGCGTGGTGATCCGGATTGCCTCCTCGTACTGTCCGCTTTTCAGATAGCACTTGGCCAGCTCGGACAGAATCGCCGTATCATCCGGTTTCAGCGCAAGAATCTCCTGATACTGTGCAATCGCATCCCCCGTCATGCCGGCATGGAGGTAGATGGAGGCGAGCATCCGGCGCACGTTCGTATCTTCCCGGTTCAGGGCGATCGCCCGTTTGAGGTATTCGATCTGGACCTTCTGATTCCCGGAGCTCCGGGCATAGCGCAGCCAGTCCTGGGGGGTGATTTGTATCCGGATCGGAATGGCCGCAATCGGGTCTCCCCGATAGGCAATTTGCAGCGAATAGACGCCCGGTCTGTTTTCCCCGACGCCACCCCGGCCGGTCAGGACCGCCTTGTCCACCAGGTCGATCCCCTTGAGGAGCTTTCCAAAATCATTCTTATCCCCGAGCCCTGCGACATCCACTTCGACACCGCCGCCAAAGAGAACATCCGTCGAAACCTGTTTGATCACAAATTCATCCCGATAGGAAACCTCAAAAATATCGCGGGAGGTCAAGCGGTAATCCTTCCCGTTCTTTTCCAGAACAAGCGAGTAGAAATGGGGTTTTCGGTCGAGGACGATAAAGGAAAAGGTATTCTGAATCCGGATCCACCCTTCGGCGATCGCGCGCACCTTTCCCGGATAGAGGAATACGGCGGCCAAGCCGGCCGCGGTCATGATCACGAGGATCAAAAGAACGATCCGGACCTTCGTCGATTTTCGTCCTTTCCTTTCAGATCTCGATGCCATACCAGATTTGTATTCCATGGATTCCAACCTCTCGACCACCGTTGATCCTCTTGCATTTTATCACCCGGGGATACCGTCATCCCCGGGGGTGATACTTCCGATGAATCTCCTTGAGACGTTCCCTGGTCACGTGCGTGTAGATCTGGGTCGTGGAGATGTCGGCATGACCCAGCATGATCTGCACGGAACGCAGATCGGCCCCCCCCTCCAACAGGTGTGAGGCAAAGGAATGCCGGAAGGTGTGGGGATGAATCGCCTTGTCCAGACCTGCCTTTGCGGCATACTTCTTCACGATCTTCCAGAATCCCTGCCGGGTCAACCCTTTTCCCGAGCGGTTCAGAAACAACCGATCGCTCTCGCGCCCCTTGAGAAGAAGCGGCCTTGCCCCTTCCTGATACCGCTTGACCTGCTCGTATGCGGTCTGACCCACGGGGACAATCCGTTCCTTCTCCCCCTTCCCCATGGCGACCAGATACCCCACCTGCCAGTTGATGCTGTTTATGGTAAGCCCGATCAGTTCCGACACCCGGATTCCGGTCGCATACACGAGTTCGAGCATGGCGGAATCCCGGATGTCCGCCGGCGTCTCCGCACCGGGTTGCGCCAGCAGCAGGACCATCTCTTCACGACTTAGAACGTCGGGAAGTCGGGTCCAAACCTTGGCCAGTACGATATGGGCCATGGGGGTATGGTCCACCTTCTTCTCCCGGAGCAGATATCGATAAAACCCCCGGATGGCTGCCAACGCACGGTTCACCGAATTGGCCGCCAGACCTTCGCCGTGCAGAAATGCCAGGTAGGCGATCACATCCTCCGTCCCGATCCCGCTGATCTGAAGGACCCCGCGTTCTTCGACAAACCCCGCATACCGGTTCAGATCCCGGCTGTACCCGTCGATCGTGTTGCGGGAGGCCCCCTTTTCGACCGCCATGAAATTCAGATACTCGTCGATCAGATGATGCATGTTTTTTTTTAACGTAAATGGCGGGGAGAAGCAAAGACTTTTTGAAATGCTCGTTTATTGAGGAGAATCGCGATCCGATGCGGTATCTTCATCTGAATATTCCACGTTTATTGCGACAAAACGACCGTAAATCCTATCGTCGCGAAAAATATAATATCTGTTGACATGGAAGGCCGTTCTTTGTATCTTCCCGCGCACACGGGACTTATGGATCCCGGCAGTATATTATATCAGGGAGCATATATGAGCATGGATTTATCGGCCCATCTTCAAGAATTGGATAACCTGATCGCCCGGGAGAAGGCCAAAGGCGGCGCCCTCATCCCGGTGCTGCACCAAGCCCAGGAACTCTACGGTTATCTCCCCAAAGAACTGCAGGATTACATTGCCGATGGACTGGATATCCCCCAGAGCACCGCCTACGGGGTGGTCACGTT
>JAPLJX010000389.1 GCA_026388375.1 Deltaproteobacteria bacterium | reverse complement strand
GGAACTGTCGGGCTATGAAGGGATACCCCACCTCCTCCATGAGGTGGTCGTCGATCCGAAGAAGGCCTCCCTTGTCCTCCGCTGGGCTGTCGAGGAGATGGAGCGCCGCTACCGGATCATCAGCGACGTGGGGGTGAAGAGCATCGAGGCGTACAACCAGTTGCGCTCCGGAAAGGCGCCCGCACCGCACCCCCCTCCGCCCCCCGAAACCGGAGAAACCGGAAGGGAGAAAACAGCAGAAAAAGAAGCCATTCCGGGCGGCAGTCTGGTGAGAAAAGCGGCGGAAGAGGCATTCCGGAAGAACGAACCGCTTCCCGATCACCTCCCCTACATCGTCATCATCATCGACGAGCTCGCGGATCTGATGATGGTCGCCCAGCGGAATGTGGAGGAATCGCTGACCCGCCTGGCCCAGATGGCCAGGGCCGCCGGGATCCACCTGATCCTGGCGACCCAGCGCCCCTCCGTGGACGTGATTACGGGGATCATCAAGGCAAACTTCCCCACCCGGATCTCATTCCAGGTTTCCTCCAAGGTGGACTCGCGGACCATCCTCGATCAAATGGGCGCAGAAAAGCTCCTCGGGGCCGGTGACATGCTCTTCATCCCCCCCGGCAGCTCCCGGCTGACACGGATACACGGCCCGTACGTCTCGGATCAAGAGATCGAACGGATCGTCGATTTCGTGAAAAAGCAGGGGAAACCCGCCTACGATGAGTCGATCGCGGAGTTCGAACCCGGGGCAATCGAGGGGGAAAAACCGGACGGAGATTTTGACGAGAAATACGACGAGGCCGTCGCGCTCGTGACCGATCTGGGACAGGCGTCGATCTCCCTTGTGCAGCGGTACATGAAGATCGGGTACAACCGGGCGGCCCGGATCATCGAACGGATGGAGGCGGAGGGCGTTGTCGGCCCCTCGGACGGTGCCAAGCCGCGGAAGGTCCTCGCGCGGAAAATCCCGCATTGACGGTTAAAGACCGGCCCGGGCAAACGCCCGGGCTTCTCCGCAGAAAGAATATCCTCAATATGGTTGCAAAAAAAGTCCACATCGTCAGCCTCGGCTGTCCCAAAAATCAGGTCGATTCCGAGGTCATGGGGGCCATCCTTGCCGAATCCGGTTATCTGCTGACGGACCGGCCGGAGGAGGCCTCCGTCATCCTGATCAACACCTGCGCCTTTATCCTCCCCGCCCGGGAGGAGGCGATCGCAGAGATCCTCCAGGCGGCTGCCTGGAAGACGGGGAGAAAGAGCCCCTGCTCGCACCTGGTCGTCACCGGCTGTCTCCCACAGCGCTACGGAAAGGAACTCGAAGAGGCGCTGCCGGAGGTCGATCTCTTCCTCGGCACGGCCGAGACGCCCCATATCGGCCGACATCTGGACCGACTGCTGACTCTCCCCAAAACCGACCGCCGGAGACGCTCCGTCATCGGCCGACCCACCTTCCTGATGAACGCCGGCCACAGACGGCTGATCTCATCCACGGCTCGCAGCGCCTACATCAAGATCGCCGATGGCTGTTCCAACCGCTGCTCCTACTGCGTGATCCCCTCCATCCGGGGCAAGGCCCGCAGCCGAACCATCGACGACATCCTCAGCGAGGCGGAAGATCTGGCCGCAAAGGGGATCCGCGAACTGATCGTCACCGCGCAGGATACGACGGCCTACGGCCTCGACCGGAAGGGCAAACCGACCCTGAGCCGGCTCCTCCGGGAGCTGGCCGCCGTCGACGGGCTTTCCTGGATCCGCCTCCTCTACACCTACCCCGCCCACCTGACGGAGGAGCTCCTCCGAACGATTGCGCAGGAAGAGAAGATCTGCCGCTACCTGGATATCCCCATCCAGCACAGCGATGATGCGATCCTCACCGCGATGCACCGGCGTGGGGACAATGCGCTGATCCGCAAGGTCATCGCGCACGCCCGTGAGGTCATTCCCGATGTCGCCCTGCGGACCTCGCTGATCGTCGGCTTTCCGGGGGAGACCCCCCGCCGGTTCGAGAAGCTCCTCTCTTTCGTCCGGGAGACCCGCTTTGACCATCTCGGGGTCTTTCCGTACTCCCGGGAGGAGGGGACGGAGGCCGCGGCCCTGCCTTCACGGATCTCCGAAAGGGAAAAGGAACGGCGCCGCGGCCTCGTGATGGAGGAACAGGCATCGATCTCCCGGGAGGTCAACGGCGCCCTGATCGGAACGCGACAGGAGATCCTCGTCGAGGGGCCGGGCGAGCTGGACGGGTTCACCCGCATTGGAAGGTGTCGCCGCCAGGCTCCCGAGATCGACGGGGTGACCCATCTTCGGGGAGGGTATCCGGAGATGGGAGAGATCGTCGTCTGCCGGATTACAGCCGCCGACGATTATGACCTGTTTGCCGAAGTCATCTGATCTATACTGTTTTCGCCCTGTTCATCGCTTCTTTCGCCCTTCCGACCGGGTCTGCCGTCTTCTGTAAAAACACAATCCCGCCCCGTCTTATAAATAACCGGTTGTTATCAATTATATGATTATTATTCGTTTGACTTATATTACGGAAGGTATAGATAGGATCCCATGATCACTAGGGAAATTTCTGAACAGATCCTGTCATATTGCGGGAGGATGAGATGATTGCAGGAATTTTGAAAGAGCTCAAGATTGAGGAAAACCGCGTATCCATGACGCCGGCCGGCGTCGAGGTCCTGAAGGACCATGGCCATACGCTCCTCGTTGAAAAGGGCGCGGGTTCGGGCAGTGGTTTCGAGGACAAGGCCTACATCGCCGCCGGCGCCGAGATCGTCAAGACCGCAAAGGAGATCTACGGCCGTTCCGACATGGTCATGCATGTGAAAGAACCGATGCCTTCCGAGTACAAATGGATCCGCAAGGATCAGATCGTCTTCACCTATTTCCATCTGGCCGCGAATGAGGCGCTGACGAAGGCGATGATCGCAAGCAAATCCATCGCTATTGCCTACGAGACGATCCAGAAGGCGGACGGATCGCTCCCCCTGCTGATCCCGATGAGCGAGGTCGCGGGCCGGATGGCAATCCAGGAGGCCGCCAAGTACCTCGAGATGGAATACGGCGGGGAGGGCGTTCTTCTCGGCGGCGTCCCGGGCGTCGAACCGGCGACGGTCCTGGTGATCGGCGCGGGAACCGTCGGCACGCACGCCGCAAAGATGGCCTGCGGCCTGGGCGCCAGGGTCTATGTCGTTGACTCCTGTTTGTCGCGACTCCGCTATCTCTCCGACGTCATGCCGAAGAACTGCTTCCTGCTGATCTCCTCGCCGGATACCATCCGCAGGCTGCTCCGGGAGGCGGACGCGGTGATCGGCTCCGTCCTGATCCCCGGTGCGAAGGCGCCGAAGCTCGTCACGCGCGACATGCTTAAACTCATGAAAAAAGGATCGGTCCTGGTGGATGTGGCCATCGATCAGGGTGGCTGTTTCGAAACCTCCAGGGCGACGACGCACAAGGAGCCGATCTACACGATCGACGGGATCATCCATTACTGTGTGGGAAACATGCCGGGCGCCGTCGCGAAAACCTCCACGCTGGCTCTGACGAACGCCACCCTCCCCTATGCGGTCGAGATCGCAAACAAGGGCTGGAAGAGGGCGATGAAGGAAAACCCGGAGATCAAAAAGGGCGCCAATGTCATCAAAGGTCAGGTCACCTTCCAGGGAGTCGCCGATGCCTTCGGTCTGAAACGGACCGATATCGAAAAACTTCTGTAATTCAATCCTTTTGAATTCAAAACCTCGCCGACCGGTTCCCTATCTTCGGGAACCGGTCGGCGTTTTCTCTCATGCGAATAGAAAAAATCTCTTGACTTTAATGTTATAATGCTATAGCATAACAACTAATAATCGGAGGTTGTCATGCTGGATAGCAAGGATATTAGCAGGGTCGTTAAAGAAATCAGAAGCAAACTGAACCTCAGCCAGGAAGAATTGGCGGCAAAGCTCGGGGTCTCCTTTGCCACGGTAAACCGCTGGGAAAATGAAAAGATAACGCCACGGGGCAAAGCTAAGGACGCCATCCTGAAGCTTGTAGAAGAGTCTGGCCTCGGTCAGGATTCCTTGGGAAATTCCGGTGACTCTGACGCCAACCATCAAAAGCGCCGCCGGAAATTATCCAAGGACGACGTCCTCAGCACGAAATCGATGGAGCAGATGCTTTGGAGCGCCGCCTGTTCCATCCGCGGTGAAAAGGACGCGCCGAAATTCAAGGATTATATTCTGCCCCTTGTTTTTATCAAACGCCTGTCCGACGTCTTTGAAGATGAAATTGAGCGGCTGGCCGAAACCTATGGCGACAAAGAAACAGCGCTAACCATCATCGAAGCCGATCATCAACTTGTCCGGTTTTATATTCCTGCCGAGGCACGCTGGCCGGTGGTCAGCGGTCGGGAAAAGTTCGACTGGCCTGACGACCGCAAACCCAAGACACTGGGCGAACAACTCACCATGACCGTCCGCACCATCGCCAAGTCCAACACTTCCTTGACGGGCGTCATCGACATCGTGGATTACAATGAGACCCGCAGCGGAGAACGGGAGATCAGCGACACGGCGCTCTCCGGCGTGATAGAGACCCTGTCCGATCCCCGCTACCGATTGGGGCTGTATGATGTAGAGCCTGATTTCCTGGGCCGCGCCTATGAATATCTCCTGAGAAAATTTGCCGAAAGCCAGGGCCAGAGCGCCGGCGAGTTCTTCACGCCTACGGAAGTGGGGTGGCTGATGGCCTATATCCTGCGCCCCCGCCAGGGGGAAGAGGTGTACGATTTTGCCTGTGGCTCTGCCGGACTGCTCATCAAGTGCGAATTGGCTCTCCAGGAACGGGAAATCAAGATTCAGCGGCCCCTGAAACTCTACGGGCAGGAACTGACGGGGTCCAGTTACGCCATCGCCCGGATGAACATGGTCGTCCATGACATGGAGGGCGAGATCGTCCGCGGAAACTCCATGACCAATCCGAAATTCAAGGACTCCGATTCCAGCCTGAAGAAATTCGATATCGTCGTGGCCAATCCCATGTGGAATCAGCCCTTTGATCAAACCGTTTACGAGAATGATCCCTTTGATCGTTTTGAATCCCAGGGCGGCGCTACCACCGGCAAGGCGGACTGGGCGTGGCTTCAGCATGCTGCAGCTTCGTTGAGTACCCACGGCCGCGCCGCCATCGTCCTCGACACGGGGGCCGTTACGCGGGGCAGCGGCAGCAAAAGCGAAGACCGGGAAAAGAAAATCCGCCAGTGGTTTGTCGAGCGCGACTGGATTGAAGGCGTCATCCTCCTGCCCGACAACCTTTTCTACAACACCACCGCAGCCGGACTCATCGTCTTCTTCAACAAGGCGAAATCACTGGCGCGGCAGGGGAGGATCATCCTGGTCAACGCCGGCCGCGAATTCAAGAAAGGCAGACCCAAAAACTATATCCCCGATGAAAACATCCGCAAGATCGCCAACGCCTTCATCAAAGGGGAGGATGTCGAGAAGTTCGTCAAGGTCATCACAACCGCAGAGGCCGCGGAAAACGATTTCAATCTCTCGCCGTCATGGTATGTGGATGTCACCGAAAAGGAGGCCTACCGAAGCATTCCCGCAATTTTGGATGAGCTTGGAATACTGAAGGAGAAAGCAGCAATAATTGATGTGGATTTGCAGGAGATTTTCGGGAAGATGGGGTTCAGGAAATGAATCTTGAAGAAATCATCCGCTCAGGAGAATCTGAAACGGTTGAGTTCAAAGAATCATTCAATGATGCCGTGATCGAGACACTATCTGCTTTTGCGAACGCTTCCGGGGGAACGGTTTTTGTGGGCATTGCTGATGACGGAACCGTGAAGGGCATTTCTGTTTCCCAAAAAATCATTCCGCAATGGCTGAATGAAATCAAAACAAAGACGGACTCTGCTATTGTGCCGACCGTCGAAATCGAAAACGCAGGCGGCAAGTTGGTCGCATGTTTTAAAGTTCCCGAATACCCGGTCAAACCTGTTGCCTTTCGGGGGAGATACTATCTTAGACGTAATAATTCCAATCACCTGATGACCACTGATGAGGTTGCAAATCAGCATCTGCAAACGCTTAACACCAGTTGGGACTATTACCTTGATCGTGAGCATACACTTGATCATATTTCCCTGGAAAAGGTCGGGCTGTTTATAGACCGGGCAAATACGCACCGGAAAAATCCAATTAAGGACGATCCCATAACCGTCCTGAAAAAGCATAACCTCCTGCGGGATGGCGGCATTACCTTCGGCTGCTATTTGCTCTTTAATAAGGAGGAATACCTTTTCACCGATATTAATGCCGGGTTGTTTCAATCGGAAACGATCATTAAGGACGGCGTCGTTATCTCAGGCGACCTTTTTCAGGAGATTGATGATGTCCTTACATTTATCACCAAGCACATCAACAAGGAATTCATTATCACCGGAAAACCGGAACGGGAAGATCGGTGGGACTATCCCCTCGACGCCCTCCGGGAAATCGTCATCAACATGATTGTTCATCGGGATTATCGCTCACCTTCAAATTCCATCATCAAGATATTCCCGGACAGAATTGAATTATATAACCCGGGAAAGCTGATGCCGGGCGTCACTGTAGATCGCCTGCTCCACGGCGATTACCGTTCCGTGGCAAGAAACAAGCAGATCACCAGGATTTTCAAAGAAGCCAACGAGATTGAACAGTACGGCTCGGGTATAAAGCGGATTATCAATTCCTGCCTCGCTTACAATCTGCCCCATCCAAAATTTGAGGAAATTGCCGTTGGGGTCATGGTGACGGTGTTCAAGACCACCCAGAAAACTGGGGTGAAAACTAGGATGAAAACTATGATGAAAACTAGGACGAAAACTAAGGTGGAAACAAGCGAGGCGATTGTGAATTTGATAAAGGGAAATCCTTCAATAACGAGAAAAGAGTTGGCGACTCACCTGCATTTAACGATGAAGGGTATTGATTGGAATCTAAATAAATTAAAGAAAGAAGGAAGGCTAAAACGTATTGGTCCGGATAGAGGCGGGTATTGGGAAGTTATGTAAAACTTCATATCTGTATTTTTTGTTTTGTTTAAGGACTTATGATGAATATGCCGAAAGACTGGGATGTTGTGAAGATAGACGAGATGTACGATTTTACGAAAAAACCGAAGGAAATAGTATACTCAAATTACGATTATTTGCCTTTCATTGCAATGGACTTGATACCCATTGGTTCGACATATTCTGGCAATTTCAAATTAAAGAAATCAACGGAAATCTCAAGTGGGACATACATTGAAGATGGTGACATTCTTTTAGCTAAAATCACCCCATGTTTTGAAAATGGCAAGCAGTGTATTATCACTGGATTGCCTAATGGATTCGGCATCGCGTCAACGGAGATAATCCCGATCAAAGAAAAGACCGGAATAAGTAGCAAATATTTTCTATTTTATTATCTCCTTCAAAGCGATATTCGTACATTGATAGCCGGAAAAATGGAAGGAGCAACAGGTCGACAAAGAGTTCCTGTTCATCTCATAAAAGAACTATTGATTCCTTTCCCTTCACTAAATGAACAACAGAAAATCGCCGCCGTTCTTTTCAAAATTCAGCAAGCAATCGAGATTCAGGAATCCATTATCGAGAAGACGCGGGAACTGAAAAAATCCACCCTGCACCATGTCTTTACTCATGGCCTGCCTGGAGAAAAATCTAAGGAAACGGAGATCGGACCAATACCGGTGAGTTGGTCTGTACAGAGATTTGAAGAATTTGCGATATTACATAGAGGTTACGATTTACCTATCCAAGATCGTACCAGCGGTGCAGTCCCTATTGTTGGGTCAAATGGCATTGTCGGGTATCACTATCAATCTAAAGTTAAGGGTCCGGGCGTGGTAACGGGGCGTAGTGGTTCGATTGGCATTTCCTCTTATGTGGCGGATGATTATTGGCCACTGAACACAGGTTTATATGTTGAAGATTTTCACGGAAATGATCCTTTGTATGTTCATTATTTTTTCCAATCATTTAACTTCGGTCAATACGCGGCAGGTGTGAGCGTTCCCACTTTGAATAGAAACCTTGTACATGCCGTATTGATATCTGTCCCACCAATTGTAGAACAAAATGAAATAGCCAATATCTTGAAGACCATAGACCGGAAGATTGATCTTCACGAAGCCAAGAAATCCGCCCTGCAAGACCTTTTCAAAGCCATGCTGAATAAGCTGATGACGGGCGAGATTCGGGTAAAGGATCTGGATATCGATATATCGGAGGTTGGCGTATGAAAGAAGAACCTAGAGGTGAAATCGTTATCTATCGAACCAAGGACGGCAAGGCTGCCCTGGAAGTCAAGTTGCAAGAAGAAACCGTCTGGTTATCCCAGGCGCAGGTGGGACAATTATTTGATAAGAACAAGAGAACAATTTCAGAGCATATCAGTAACCTTTTTAAGGAAGTTGTCCGGAAATTCCGGACAACTGCCGCTGACGGAAAATCATACCAAGTCGAATATTACAACCTCGACGTCATAATCTCTGTCGGGTATCGTGTCAAATCGCAGCGGGGCAGCCAGTTCCGTATCTGGGCTTCCCAGGTTCTCAAAGATCATATTCTGAAGGGTTATTCCATCAACGAAAAACGGTTGCAGGAGCAGAACGCCCGCCTCCTCGATTTGCAGAAGACCGTCAGCTTGTTGCAGCGGGTCATGGAAGGCCGGGAGTTGGCCCGCGATGAAGCCACGGGGCTTCTCCAGGTAATCACGGATTACTCCTATGCCTTGTCGCTCCTGGACCAGTATGATCACCAGCAATTAAAAATCAGACGTACCACGAAAAAAATTCCTTTTGCGCTGACCTACGAAGCGGCGCGGAGAGCCATCGATAAACTTGGGGAGCAGTCGAGGAAAAAAGGACAATCCGTGGCATTATTCGGACTGGAAAAGGATCAATCGTTTCAAGGTTCCTTGGGCGCGATCTACCAGACCTTTGGCGGCAAGGATCTCTATCCCAGCATCGAAGAGAAGGCCGCCCATCTCCTCTATTTCATAATCAAAAACCACTCTTTCATTGACGGCAACAAGCGCATCGGGGCTTTCCTGTTCCTCTGGTTTCTGGATGCCGGCAGGATTCTTTATACCGGCGACGGCCGCAAGCGGATAGGCGACAATGCCCTCGTGGCTCTGACCCTCATGATTGCGGAGAGCCGGCCCGAAGATAAGGACATTATCACCAAGGTCATCGTGAACCTGATCAACAGGGATAACATGTGAGAAAGGCGAAGTTATGACGCCGACCATAGGCACTGAAAAAGCAACTGTCCAGGACCCGATTGTCAGGTATGCGCAAGAAATCGGCTGGAGCTTCATTTCCCAAGAAGAGGCCCTTTCACTGAGAAAAGGGGAAAGCGGATCGCTGTTCTATCGGATCCTCGAAGAAAAACTGCTGGAACTGAATAAGGGGTTGGTGAGCCGGGAAAACGTGGAAGAGATCATTCACCGCATGGAAGCCGTCCGGAACAATATCGAGGGGAATGCGGAAATCTTGTCCTGGCTCCGGGGGGAACAGGCCATTTACGATGAAAAGGAAAAGCGGCGCCGCAACGTTACGGTTGTTGATTTTACCTGCGCCGGACGCAACCTGTTTCAAGTGACTGACGAATGGCAGCACACAAACGGCCGGGTGACAAACCGGGCGGACATCATGTTTCTCATCAACGGGATTCCCGTGGCTATCGTGGAAACCAAGAGCGCAAAAAAGGCCAACGGTATGGAAGATGCGCTCATCCAGATCCGGCGGTATCACCGGGAAACCCCGGAAATGCTTACTGCCCCGCAGGTCTTCGATATGACCCATCTGGTCGATTTTTTCTATGGCCCCACCTGGAATCTGAGCCGGAAAAATATCTTCAACTGGAAGGACGAGGAAAAGGGAAATTATGAAAAGAAAGTGAAGCGTTTCTTTGATCAGGATCGTTTCCTTAAGATGCTGAGGGAATGGATTTTGTTCTATGTCAAAGATGACGAGCTCCAGAAAACGATCCTCCGCCAGCACCAGACCAGGGCGATCGAGAAAATCGTTCAGCGCTGCGCCGATGAAAGCAAAAAAACAGGCCTGATATGGCATACCCAGGGATCTGGCAAGACCTTCACGATGATCACGGCGGCCGAGCAGATTCTGGAGAACAAGGACGTTTTCGGGAAGGCAACGGTGATCCTGATGATCGACCGCAATGAGCTGGAAGGCCAGCTTTCCGGTTGGGTGGACCGGATTCTCGGCGAGATGCAATCCCATGCCATCAGCATCGAACAGGCCACCAGCAAGGTTCGCCTGCGGCAACTCCTCAAGGCGGACTTCCGCGGGTTGATTATTTCCATGATCCACAAGTTTGACGGGATTCCCAAGAACATCTGCACCCGCGCCAATGTCATCGTCATGCTCGACGAGGCGCACCGGTCTGTCGGGGGAGATCTGGGCAACTACCTGCTCGCCGCCCTGCCGCAGGCGACCTTGATCGGGTTTACGGGCACGCCCATCGATAAAACGGCCTACGGCAAGGGCACTTTCAAAATCTTTGGAAAAGAAGACGACAAAGGCTATCTGGATAAATATTCCGTTGCCGAATCGATCGAGGACGGCACAACGCTGCCCCTTAACTATATGCTGGCCCCCAATGAAATTCGCGTACCCCGGGAGGAACTGGAAAAAGAATTTCTGGACCTTGTCGAGGCGGAAGGCGTCAGCGATATCGAGGAGTTGAATAAGATCCTCAACCGGGCGGTAAAGCTCAAGACCTTTCTGAAGTCGGCAGACCGTGTGGAGAAAGTGGCGGCCTTCATTGCCAAGCACTTTCGTGAAAATGTTGAGCCCCTTGGCTACAAAGCCTTTGTGGTTGCTGTCGATCGCGAGGCCTGCGCCCTTTACAAAGAAGCCCTCGACAAGCTCCTGCCGCCGGAATATTCAACGGCCATTTATACGGCCGCCCACAATGACAGTGAAAAATATCCTTTGGTCCACAAATACCAGCAGACGGCGGAAGAGGAGAAGAAGGCCCGAAAGCTGTTCCCGAAGCCCGAAGCCCTGCCGAAGATCTTCATCGTCACGGATAAACTCCTCACCGGATTTGACGCTCCCATTCTGTATTGCATGTATCTGGACAAACCGATGCGCGACCATGTCCTTCTTCAGGCCATCGCCCGTGTCAACCGGCCCTACGAGGAAGAAGGAGACATCAAGAAACCCTGCGGCTTGGTTGTTGATTTCGTAGGCATCTTCGAGAAGCTTGAAAAAGCCCTGGCCTTTGATTCCGATGTCGTCAGCGGGGTGATCAACAATCTGGATGTCCTGCTGGCGCGCTTCATGGAATTGATGACGGGACAGGCCCGGCCATTCCTCGAACTTACCCGCGGCAAAGTAGATGACAAGATGGTGGAAAGAGCCATAGACGCCTTTGTAGATCAGGGCAAGAGAGAGGAATTTTATAAGCTTTTCAAAGAACTGGAAACGCTGTACGAGATACTGTCTCCCTCCCCCGATCTTCGGGATTATGTCGAAGACTTCGGCCTCCTCTCGATTCTCTACCAGATCGTCCGCAATGCCTTCCGAAAAAAATCAGGATTTTACGACGACATCGCCAAAAAGACGGAACAATTAGTCAGAGAGAAAGCGGCGACCTTCGGTCTGGAGACCGCAACGCCGGCAATCAAGATCGATGAGACAACTCTGAGGGCGCTGAAAGACAGCAAATCATCGAGCAACTCCAAGGTGATCAATCTCATCAACAGCATCATCAAAACGGCGGTGGATGAAGGCGACGACAGTCCCTATTTGAAACCCATCGGAGAACGGGCGGAAGCCATTCTAGAGGCTTTCGATGACCGACAGGTGACGGCGCTGGAGGCGAGGGACAAAGTGGAGGCGCTGATCAGGGAGGTACTCGAAGCACGGCGGGAGCAGGAAAAGACGGGTTTCGACATCAACACGTTCACGATTTATTGGCTGCTCAAAAAGGAAAATGTGAAGTGGTTTGATAGCCTCGCCCCGATTGTCAATAACGTTAAGGACAACGTTGCGGAACTGCGGCAGCTCAAAGCGGAACTGTACAAACTGATGCTTCCTGTCGTCGGCAAGGATTCAATGCTTGGCATTGTTGAAAAGCTCTTGAAATTGGATCGTAAATGACCAGACCACCTGACAACCAGGGCGATAGCCGGGCAGCCAAGAAGCAGTTCAAATCTGAAGTTGCCCGTTGGGCTGCTATTATGAAGGTGAAACCGGCGCAGATTCGCGTTCAGAGTATGAAGAAAAAATGGGCATCATGTTCAAACAGGGGGTGGGGCTGTTTCAGTACGGATCTTCTTCTGGAATCGGTAGCGTTCCAAAAATATGTCATTGTCCACGAACTCCTCCACCTCCAAGTGCCCAATCACGGCAAACTCTTCAAGAGCCTGATGAACGCCTATTTGCCGGGCTGGGAAGCGATTTTGGCGGAACGAAATGGAAGCGCTTCGAGAAGCCTTTGAATCCCAAGGTTCTCCACACAATAATAGAGGAAAACCATGAAACTTCTGCACACCTCCGACTGGCACCTTGGCCGCGCCCTGTATGGCCGCAAGCGATATGACGAGTACGAAGCTTTCCTGAACTGGCTGGCGGCGCTCATCGAGAGCGAAGATATCGATGTGCTGCTGGTGGCGGGGGATGTGTTTGACAACAGCACTCCCAGCAACCATGCCCAGGAACTTTATTATCGTTTCCTTTACCGTGTGGCGGCGGCTCCAAACTGTCATGTGGTGGTCACGGCAGGGAATCACGATTCGCCGTCGTTTTTGAACGCCCCCCGGGAACTCCTGAAATTTCTCAACATCCATGTCGTAGGGTGTGCATCCGAATCTCCTGAAAATGAAGTGATTGTTATTGCCGGGCCGGATGACGAGCCCCGGCTGATCGTCTGCGCCATTCCCTATCTCCGGGACCGTGACATCCGCACCGCCGAGGCGGGGGAGAGTGTCGAGGACAAGGAGCGGAAGATAATAGAAGGAATCAGGGCTCATTACCGGCTGGTTTATGACGCGGCCGAAGAGCTACGCACTCGTCTGAAAAAGCCTGTTCCCATTGTCGCTATGGGGCATCTGTACACCGAAGGTGGCAAAACCGTTGACGGCGACGGGGTGCGCGAGTTGTATATCGGCTCCCTTCTGCACGTGGGAACGGATGTGTTCCCTAAGAGTATAGACTACCTTGCCTTGGGGCATCTTCATATCCCGCAGACGGTGGGCGGTTCGGATTTTATCCGCTATTCCGGTTCGCCTCTGCCGATCGGCTTCGGGGAAGCTGCGCAGGAAAAGAGCGTGGTTCTTGTTGAGTTTTCGGACGAGGCGCCCAAGGTTGTCAATATTCCCGTACCCTGTTTCCGGGAGCTGAAGACCCTGCGGGGGGATTGGCAAACGATTGCTCGTGATATCGATAGTTTGAAGTCCCGAGGAAGCATTGCCTGGTTGGAGATCATCTACGAAGGAGATGAAATTGCCGGTGATCTGCGTACACGCCTGGACGAGGCTATTGCCGGGTCCGGCTTGGAGATCCTTCCCATCAAGA
>JAPLJX010000383.1 GCA_026388375.1 Deltaproteobacteria bacterium | reverse complement strand
TTTCTCGATCAGCCGCTGAGCCTTTCGGAAATCTTTCGTTGCCAGGATCTGCCCGGCGGAAAGTTCCATGCTCTCGGCGACGGCCTTTGCCTTGCGCTTGACCTCGTCGATGAGCCTCTCCTGAATGGAGCGCGCCTGGAAGAATCCGAAAATGGCAAAGATGACGGAGATGATGATCAGAATCGGCAAACTGAAAAGCAGCAATCGTTTCATTTCACACACGACCTTCTTCGGTTAAGAATCTTCGATGTTGGCGGAGTGCAGTAAACCTCTAGTTTGCCGGACGCGCCTGAGCTGTTCAGGTTGGAGTGCGGTCGCTCGCCGGGAAGGGTCCGGGCTTGCTCGGGAGTGTTTGATTCACCCTTTTTCAGGGGATTGGTCTCTGGTTGTCATCCTGTTCGGGGTCTTTTATACCATGTGCTCATAACTTCGGTCAAGGCATGCATGTCTTCCTCCCCGTGCCGTCCCCAACCTCGAGAACCTTCCCCTTGGCGCGTTCAAGCAGTCGCCGGCACCAGCGACTGAAGGTGCGCTCGGAAATTATTTCCATCACATAGTAAGGGACAACTCAGAGAAGAAATCAAAGCATTGAAAAACTCCTGCTTCCCTCATCCTCTCGTGTCCTTGCCCTCCCCCTTCGCGAGGGAGGGCATATTGGACTTCTCACGAGTGCATCAACTTTCTTTTCGTGCGTACAAATCATGCTTACTGCTTGCCGGGAACGGCTGCGGCCACCGGTATCGGCCGCTGAACCTGCTTGATCTTTTCATCCACAAACGCCTGCATCTTGGCGATGTGTTCCGGTTTGAGGTGGGCAAAACGGCCCTGATGTTTCATATACTCACCGACCGGCTTGTATTTCTTCGGCACGTTCGTGTATTTATACGTACCGTTTTCCCACTCATACATCGACCACATCCCCGTCTCCACGGCCAGCCTGGCCATTTCCCGCGTCATCTTTTCATCGAACAGCCAACCTTTGGGGCAGGGGCAAAGCATGTGCAGGAAGGTGGGGCCCGGCTGGCTCAGCGCCTTCCTCACCTTGTTCATCAGGTCCAGCGGATGGGCAATCGTGGTGGTGGCCACATATTTTACCGCCGGATGCCCGCCGATGACCAGTTGCGGGGCGTTTTTGGGGAAGAGGGTCTTGCCCTCGGGAATCTCCTTGCCGGGAGGGGTGAAGGTAGTCGCGGCGCCGTACGGCGTCATCGGCGATGTCTGGACTCCCGTGTTGGCATAGGACTCGTTGTCGTAGCAGATGAAGAGAACCTTGTGATTGCGGTACATCATGGCCGACATCGCCTGAAGCCCGATATCCACGGTCCCTCCGTCGCCCGCCATGACGATGATATTCGGGAACGGTCCGGCATGCCTGCCCTTGCGCATCGCGATCTTGAAGGCCGCCTCGATGCCGGATGCAACCGCCCCGCCGTTGGTGATCTGCGCATGGATCCAGGAGACGGCATAGGGGGTGCAGAGATAGCTGGCGTTGGCCACATACATGCAGCCGGTGGGGCCGATGAATATGGTATCCTTCCCTGCCGCCTTCGCTACCAGCCTGTAGTTCAGCGCAGGGCCGCAACCGGCGCAGGTGCGATGCCCCGGCACATACATCTCCGGCCCCGGCACGCGCTTAAATGACTTAACAGGTTCTAACTGCTGATATTTATAGTCAAATGCTTGCATGTTTCCTCCTTAATATTGTAATGGGTGCCATTGCGCTCACATCCCAAGCCACTGGACGTAATTCCGGACCTTCTTCTCCTTTACCGCCTGCGTGAGGACCTTCGCCATGTTGTCGAAATCGGCGGGCCAGATGGTCTCTCCGCCGAGACCGCCCATGAAGGAGGTGACCAGGGGCCGCTCGTCGAGATCATAGAGGCTGGCGCGGAGTTCATGAATCAAGTTGCCGCCCCGCATGGCCCCTCCGTAGGAGGTGCTGGTCTCGACCACGCCGATGGCCTTGACATGACCCAGCGCCGTGGCAAGCTGATGGGTCGGCCACGGGCGAACCCAGCGCAGCCGCGCCATACCGGCCTTCACTCCCTGTTTGCGGAGTCTGTCCACTGCTGTCCTGCACGTGTTGGAGTGGGCGCCCATAATGAAGAACGCGATCTCCGCGTCCGCCAGTTTATACTGCTCCACGAACGGGTCGTAGTTGCGTCCGAAGATGCGGTTGAAATCCGCCGTCGCCTCTTCGATGACCTTGGGAACCGCGAGAAATGTCTGTGCTCGCATGGCATCCATCGGGGCGCCCTGGTCCGGTCGGATCTGCGGCCCGTGGGAAACCGGGTGGGTCAGGCTCAGCGGACCGATCGGCCGATAGGGGGGCAAGAACTCCTTTACCTGGGACATCTCTCCCAAGGTTACCTTGTCCGGTATATGGGAGATGAAATAACCATCCTGGCACACCATCTGGGGAAGCATCACGCGGTGGTCTTCTCCGACACGGTAGGCAATCAGGGTATTGTCATACACCTCCTGCGGAGAGCAGGCCCAACCGAGAAGCCAGCCATTATCCCGGGTACACATTGCATCCGTGTGCTCGGAGCCGAAATCGCCGGGGGGATCGAGCGTACGATCGGCGATCGTCATTTGCACGGGGTAGCGGCCGCCGGCCATGGGGCTGTAAAGTTCCATGGCATAGGTTACTCCGACTCCCGAACTTCCCGTATAGGCGCGGGCGCCGGCCGCACAGGCGCCCAATACCACCGATAACTGCGCATGCTCACCCTCGCCGTGAACGAATTCCGCATTCAATTCACCGTTCGCGACCATTTTGGCGAGTTCCATCATAATCGCCGTATAAGGGCGTATCGGGTAAGAACAGATCACTTCTACTTCGGCCGCCTTTGCACCCTCTGCAGCTGCGCGGCAACCTGTCAGCATTTTTGCTTTCGCCATAGTATTGTTCCTCCTTTAGAAAGGTTTATCCAAACGAGCTACACCATCCGGAAAGTCAAGTTCAGGCACCGCGGTAAGCGCTCCGGAAGGACATTCCTGGATGCAGATCTGACAACCCTTGCAGAAATTGTTGACCCACTCCATGACGTCTTCCTCTTCCTTGTACACCCAGCAGGCATCCGGGCAGGACAAATAACAGATCAGGCAGCGGGTGCATTTCTCGTCGTCCTTCACAGGGCGGACAATCCGCCAGTTTGATGTTTGAAACAGATCCTGCTGGCATACCGGCGCCGGAGTAACGGCGCCGAAAGGCACTACTCTATCTTTGGGAACGTCTATGGTCCCGTACCCGGGAAGTTCTTTTGCCATGGTATCCTCCTTGTTCATTGATTGTGTTTAAGTCCAGCATTCCCATTCACCAGCCCCGGAATACCCGGTGCGGGCCTATCCCAATTTCTTGATTTTGACCTCGTTGTATCCCCGTTCCATACCGGAGACATCGCTGACGATCTTGGCAAGGTTTTCTTTCTTGATCATGCCGGTAACCTTTGCGATAGCGCCGGTCATCGGGGATGCAATGCCTTTGCCGATCCCGGAGGTATCAACACCGCCTTCCGAACCGGAAAAATCGACGGTTCGGACGCCGGTGATCGCGTCGGCATCCACCGTGGCAACCGTACCGAGCAGATTGGCATTGGGAATTAATTTCAGCATGTCATCAATCGAGCGGTTGGTATTGATGATGAGGGTTCCGCCTTTTTCCATACCTCTCAGGATATCAATGCCTTTTACGATGGTCGCCTCCGTAATGACCACCACTTCCGGTTTATCATTCGTGTAGACGTACTTGTGTTCGATCTCTTCATCGCTGAGCCGTACGTATTTGCGGACGGTGACGAGCACGCGGTCCGGCAGGTCTTCATAATTATCGAATGCCTGCGCAAACTTGCCTTCCATCTGGGCGGCCTGGGCAAAAATATTGATGACGTCCCGCCCCTCCTTGTCCATGATCACTCCGCGCGCCCAAACCGTAATTTCGTGTACCTTAGCCATACACACCTCCTTGATGTCCTGGGTAAATAGGATAATCCTTGATTCCGCGTTTCCTGAAGATCGGCAAACTCATGAGACAGGAACCTCAACCACCCCCTTCCTGTTGTTGAAAGATGATCCCTTCTATATCTTCTAATCCTTCCATTCCATTCTTTCCCCTACTGAAACTGATAATTCAGCATCTCCGTTTTCTCCCGGCGTTTGATTCCCAGAGAAAGGGAGGAGCCTGATTTTATGGTGTTCAGCAGTCCCATCACGTCGTCCACCGTTCGAATCTTTCGATTGTTCACCTCCTGGATAATATCTCCGTTGGCGATCCCCATTTTCTGGTAGAGACTCCCCGGCCGGATGCTGCCAACGATGAAGCCGCAGGATTTATCTTTACATAATGCGTCAGGATAAAAAGCACACAGCGGGCAAAGTCAATTCTTTGTCGGTGGGAAAATGACGAAATGAGCCCTTCTGTTTTTCGCCCAGGCTGCCTCGTCATGTCCCTTCTCCAGAGGCATCTCTTTGCCGTAACTGATCGTCTTGATTCTCTCCTTCTCGATGCCCAGATCGGCAAGGTATTTCGCGGCTTCGGTCGCACGCTTCTCACCGAGCGCGAGATTGTATTCGGCGGTGCCCCGCTCGTCGCAATGCCCTTCCACCACAAGTTTGTACTCTCTGTTCTTCAGGTAAACCGGGGCGCCCGCTTTCAGGATCGCCTGGGCCTCCGGTTTCAGGTTGTACTTATCAAAATCAAAGTTGACATCCGGGATCTGCAGTTCCTTAAGAATCGCAGCGGTCTTGGCCGCCGCATCCCTCTTGGCCTTTTCGGCCGCTTCCCGGGCAGCCTTCGCCGCCTGATCTCGCAAGGTCTGATCCCTTGAGGCCTGGTCGCGCAGGACCCTTTCCCTGGCGGTCTGGTCGTCGGTGGCTGCCTTCGCCGGGGCTTGGGGAATCGATTTCTGCTCCCGTGTAGCCACCGCTTCTTCCTTCAAAGTCGCCTTCTTCGCACAACCGGCAAGAAATGCAACCGACAGAAATATAACCATTACAGCCAACCCCATCCACATCAGTTTCTTTTTCATCATCTTTCTCCTTTCTCCCTCCATAAATTGTCGTCATTCAGGTATAACGAGTTGTCTGATACCGTTTTGAGATGTTCTGCAAAACCCGGATGCTGCCCAGCGATGTCAGGGCAAAAATTTGCATGTGATTGATTCAGGTTTGGCGGTCGATATATCCAGACGCCGGCTTCATTTACAATATCCTCGATACTCATTTCGTTGCGGATATTAATGGAGATTTCCCTGAGACGTTTGACGGAAACCTTTTCGTGATGCCAATCATGGCAGTAGATGGCCAGGAGAATATAGGTAGTCAGCCCGGCCAGCATCTGGACCATCAG
>JAPLJX010000203.1:2644-11103 GCA_026388375.1 Deltaproteobacteria bacterium | reverse complement strand
TGCCCCTTCTCCCAGATGGGGCTTTTCCGCGTGGCGACGCCGGCGGACTGGATCGGAAAACGGCTGAACTTCCGGATCATCGAGTACGGCGAGCGGGGCCGAAACATCGTCGTTTCCCACCGGGCGCTTCTCGAAGAGGAGCAGGCCAAGCAGAAAGAGGTCCTGAAAGAGACGCTCCGGGAGGGGATGATGGTGAAAGGGACGGTCGTTTCCCTCCAGAAGTTCGGGGCCTTCGTCGATCTTGGCGGCGTGCAGGCGCTGATCCCCATCTCCGAAATCGCCTGGGAGCATGTGGGCGATATCGCTGAAAAACTGACCCTTGGCCAGGAGGTCGAGGCGGCCATCCTGAAGCTGGACTGGGAGCAGGACCGGGTTTCGCTGAGCCTCCGGTTGAGCCTCCCTGATCCGTGGGAAAGGGTCGAGGCGGAGTTTCCCGAGGGATCGAGCTTCACGGGAACCGTGGCTCGCCTGACCAAGTTCGGCGCCTTCGTGACCCTGATCCCCGGCGTGGACGGACTCATCCATATCTCCAGGCTGGGTCGCGGGAAGCGAATCACCCACCCCTCGGAGGTGCTGACGGAAGGGCAGGAAGTCACGGTGAAGATCGAGAAAATCGACCGGGCCGCCAAGCGCATCTCGCTCGCGCCGGTCGGGGACGCCGAAGAGGAGAAGGCGGAGGAATTGGAAGATTTTCAACAGTACGTGGGCAAGGCCCCCGGCTCTTTCGGCTCCTTCGGCGACGCGCTGCAGAAAAAACTGGGTGAAAGAACGAAGGAGTGACCGTCTGAACGCCATGACCGGCGATCTGGAGACGAAGATCCGGCATGCCCCCCGGAACCCCGGCGTCTATCTGATGAAGGACGGGTCCGGAGGGATCCTCTACGTGGGCAAGGCGAGGGACTTGAGGGCGAGGATCCGGGCCTATTTCGCCCGTACCGACGCACGGGCGATGATCCCCTTCCTCGTTTCCCGAGTCCGGGATCTGGAGTTCATTCTCACCGGAACGGAAAAGGAGGCGCTGATCCTTGAGAACAACCTGATCAAGGAGCACCGGCCGCGTTACAACGTCGATTTCCGGGACGACAAATCCTACTACAACATCCGGATCGATCCGTCCGAACCCTTTCCCCGATTTCAGCTCGTGCGCCGTCCGAAAAAGGACGGCGCACGCTATTTTGGCCCTTATCCCTCGGGCGGCGCAGCGAAGGAGACTCTCCGCTTCCTTCAGACGATTCTGCCGCTCCGTATCTGCCGGGATCGGGAGTTGAAGGCGCGCCGCCGCCCCTGCCTCGAATACGAGATCGGGCGTTGCGCAGCCCCCTGCGTCGGCCGGATCGGGCTTTCCGACTATCAGCATCTGGTGAAAGACGGCATCGCCTTCCTGGAGGGTCGGGAAAGGGCGCTGATCGGCGACCTCCGCGCCCGGATGAACGGGGCGGCGGAGGAGCTCCGTTTCGAGGAGGCGGCCGTGCTGCGGGACCGGATCGCGGCGCTCGAGGAGACCCTCGAAAGGCAGCGGATCGTCTCCATGACCGGCCGGAACCGGGATGTTTTCGGCCTCTGCCGGGAGGAGGACCTGACGCAGATCGCGCTTCTCTTCGTCCGCAGCGGCCGGATGATCGGCCAGAAAACCTTTCCGCTGATCCGCCTTCGGGCTGAGACCGGCGAGATCCTCTCCTCTCTGCTGATGCGGTATTACGACGGCGTCGTGGATATCCCGGATGAGGTCGTGGTGCCGATGGCGTTGGAGGACGGCGTGGTTCTGGCGGAATGGCTCGCGGAGAAGAAGGGGAGGGGGGTGAACCTCGTTTCTCCGAAGCGGGGGGAGACCTTGGCCCTCCTCGGGATCGCCGGGCGGAATGCGGATAACGCCCTCAAGACCGCACGTCTCGCCGCAGACCGCCCGGAGGAGGCGCTCCGGCTGCTCGTCGAGAAACTCAAGCTTCGCAACCTCCCCCGGCGGATCGAGTGTTTCGACATCTCGAACATCGGCGGCAAACATGCCGTCGGTTCGTTGGTAGCCTTCACGGCCGGCGTTCCCGCGAAAGAGGGGTACCGCCGCTTCCGCATCCGGACGGTCCCCGGCGCCGACGACTACGCGATGATGTACGAGGTCTTGAAACGGCGCTATCAAAAACGGGAGAACCTCCCCGACCTGGTCATCGTGGACGGGGGAAAGGGCCAGCTTGGCGTCGCCCTCGCCGTTCTGAAGGACCTGGGGATCGAAGGGATGGATGTGATCGGACTGGCCAAGGAGCGGGACGATCCGCGGCCGGAAGTCCCGAATGAAACGCCCGGAAAAGGGGAGGACCGCGTCTTTCTTCCGGGGCGCAAGGATCCCGTCTACCTCTCCCGCTGGCCGGCGGCCCTCTTTCTGCTCCAGCGGATCCGCGACGAGGCGCACCGCTTTGCCGTAACCTACCACCGGAAGGTCAAGGAAAAAGCGGATCTGCAATCGCTCCTGGACCGGATCCCGGACATCGGCCCGGCGCGCCGCAAGGCCCTGCTGACTTTCTTTGGCGATGTCCAGCGGGTCCGGGCGGCATCGGTTGAGGGTTTGCAGCAGGTTGAGGGGATCGGCGCGGAGACCGCGCGCCGCATCCGCATATTTCTCGATACGGGTCAGGAATAGCGGCGGTGTCGCCGGAAAGGAACACATGATGATGGATCAGAAAAGAACTTTCTACACCTATGACCTCATTCCCTCGACACTCGGCGAGATCGGTCTTGTCCGGCGCGCGGACGGGGGGCGTTCCCCGATCTGCCGGATCCTGCTTCCGGAAGTGGGCCGCTCCATGACCGGAATAATAAGGGATGTCTTTCCCGATGCGGTTCCGGGGAGCGGAAAACAGGATGAAATTTGCAAGCAGATCCGAGACTTTCTTACAGGGAACGCGGTCGATTTCAAACTGGAAAATCTGGATTTCGGAAGTTTGAAAGGGTTTGCGAGGCGTGTCCTGCTGGCCGACGGGGAGATTCCCCGGGGCCGTGTGATGACCTACGGCGGGCTCGCGGCAAAAGTCGGCGTCGCGGGCGGCGCAAGGGCCGTCGGGAATGTCATGGCCGGAAATCCCTTCCCCCTCGTCATCCCCTGTCACCGCGTGGTCCGAAGCGGCGGTTCGCTCGGCGGTTTCGGCGGCGGTGCGGAGATGAAAAAGGCTCTCCTCATGATGGAGGGCGTCGCCTTCGACGCGCAGGGGCGGGTTCTGCCGGAGCATCTCTTCGAAAAATGTTGATGAAACTAAAGATTAAGCGAATTTACAGGTAATCCCTCCATCAACAATGAGTTGCGTCCCCGTGATATACCTGGCTTCATCTGAGGCCAAAAATAATGAGGCATAAGCAACATCCCAAGCATCACCCATTTTCTTTGTCGGACATTGCTGATTGCGGATTTCAATCATTTTCTCTATGTCACCGCCGGCATAGGTTTTCTTTAGAGGCGCCTGAATCATCGGGGTATTCATTAATCCCGGCAAAACACAATTGGACCGGATTCCCTTGGCGGCATATTGCATGGCAATATTTTGCGTTAACTGATTCACTCCTCCTTTGGAGGCACAATAGGAAACGCTGGGATACCCGATATATCGCAAGGATCCAATGGATGATATATTGACAATCGCCCCACATCCCTGCTTTTCCATGTACGGAATGCAATATTTACAGGTTAAAAACATGCTTTTAAGATTCACATTCATCAATTTATCCCAATTATCTTCAGTGATTTCGACAGGACCACCCACTTCTACAATCCCTACATTATTTTGAAGGATGTCGACTCTTCCAAAGACCTGAATACATCGTTCGACCATGGCCTGGACTTCATTGCTTTTGGTAACGTCCGTTTGGTGCACTGTACAATCACCTCCTTCTTTTTCGATGATCTCTTTCGTTTCTTGCGCCGCAGCCAGATTGATGTCTACGGCGAAAATCTTCGCGCCCTCCCGGGCAAATAAGACAGATGTCGCCTTGCCATTGCCCCATCCCGGACCAACAGAGCCGGCTCCCGTTACAAGCGCCACCTTGTTTTTTAATCGATCCCCCATTTTATAACCTCCTTTTTTACCTGATTTGACGATCTTCGTTTTTCCAATATTCAGCCCGTAATTCTCTCTTTAATATTTTCCCGTAATTATTTTTTGGGATCTCATCAATAAAATCAATAGATTTCGGTATTTTATATCGCGCTATATGCTCCGCACAGAATAGAATCAATTCTCGCGCTGTTACTGACTTTCCCGGCACAAGGGAAACAACTGCTTTAATAGCTTCACCCCACTTGGGATCCGGAACTCCAATAACAGCAACTTCTCTAACAGCAGGATGTTTACTAATAACTTCTTCAATCTCGCGTGGATATATGTTTTCTCCTCCGCTGATGATCATATCCTTGGAACGATCCATCATGAAAAGATAACCACTTTTATCCATATAACCCACGTCACCGGTATGCAACCACCCATTGCGCAATGTTTCGGCAGTGGCTTCCGGGTTGTGCCAATATCCCCTCATAACCAAATCCGATCGTGTTACAATTTCACCAATCTCTCCCGGGGGAAGCTCATTATCTTCATTGTCAAAAATCTTTACTTCAACATCCGTCCTCTGTATCCCTGCTGATCTTAGTTTTATCATCTGTTCCTTGGTCCCGTTTAAAACATGATCCCTGTGCGGTAAATATGTAATAGTCATAGGAGATTCACCTTGACCATACAGTTGCACCAAGCAGGGGCCCATTTTTTCTATGGCATATTTCAGATCTTCAACATACATTGGAGCTCCGCCATAATTAAGACATTTCATCGAGCTGTGATCATATTTATCAACCGCGGGGCTATCGACCATTATTTTCACCATGGTAGGTGCAGCAAACATATTCGTCACTCGATATTCCTCGATCGTTTTGAAGACAAGCTCGGGATCAAATGTTTTTGAAGCCAGGATGACATTTGCTGCCGCCTTTGCAACATTTGGCAAAGAATAAAGGCCACTGCCATGAGAAAGAGGGGCAGCATGAAGAATAGCATCGGATGGACCCAATGGCGCCATATCTGCATAAAAATTCATAGTCATTGCAATTAAATTGCGGTGTGTCAACATTGCCCCCTTAGGCATACCGGTTGTTCCTGATGTATAAAAAAGCCAGGCAAGATCATCCGGATCGACATCGACATCTTGCCATTGATCTGATTCTGCTGATAGCACATCTTCATAATCCAGAATCTCACCCTTTGCATCCGATGTGGAAACAATGCAGCATACCTTTGGAATATGGCTTCTTATATCAGCAATAGCATCGTTAAATTCGTGGGACACAATAACCGCCTTTGCTTCCGAATGTTCCATGATAAAAGCACATTCCTGCGGATGAAGCCTGAAATTGATGGGCACCACACCTATCCCTGCTTTAAAACAGGCAAATATAGACTCAAGCGTCTCTGGGTAATTATACTGTAATAGCGCTACATTATCACCCTTCTTGATCCCCCGGTTATATAATGCACCGGCCAATTGATTAGCCCTTGCATTGAATTGAGCATAAGTAATCTTTTTTTTGCCATGAACAATAGCCAAATTATCTGGAAAAGTTACAGCAGACTTCGTTAACAGTTTGCCTACGTTCATTTCTTCCTCCTTACGCTCTATGTTACTAGTATTTTATAAAAGAAGACAAGCTATCCGAAAATGGGAAATTACATTAGTTTTCTCTAAGCAATACGCAGAGCATTGTCCATCACGCAATTCTCATAATAATATTTTCCGGGTGCCCGGCAGGGAATAGACCCGGATCATTATGATCAGCACCTTATGATGAATGATACCAGAGGCGACCGGAAACGTACGCCGTCATGGCAGGTCGTTTCAGGTCAAGTATAGAAAAAGCGGATTTGTATGTCAAGGAGAATGGACGACCCTGTTGGCAATTACCACTTGTTATCATTAACGTTATACGACGGTACTGGCGTGTGGAATACAGTAATCAACTTCTGATGATCTTTATTCTTTATGCCCATGCGACCTCACACTGTAACAGATTTCAGTCGATTATTGAAGTCGTGTTTTTGGGGGAAAGCGTTTGTATAGCAGATTTCGACCCGTACTGCGCAAGCGCGATGGCAGAAAAAATGACATGCACCGGTTATTGTTGCCACCTTATCAATGACGCTCGATGTCGAATTGAATTGAAGATTGCCATTTGAACTATTCTTAAGGCGATGACTCAGAACAAACCCTATCTTTCCCGTTCTTTTTCCCTTGGTACATGAGCTGGTCAACCCGGTGAACGAACGCCTTCATCTCTTCCTTCATCTTGTATTGCGCAAGACCGATGCTCACCGTCACATGAACGTCTTGACCCGGCGCCGGGGAGAAAGTCTCATTATTGAACTCCGTCCGGATTCTTTCCGCTGTAACAGCGCCGTCCGCGCTTGTGGTCATGGGCAGCAGGATGGTGAATTCTTCGCCGCCATAACGATAAGCGAAATCCGTCTCACGCAGACATCTTTTGACCACCTGGCCAAGTCGCGATAAGACCTTAAGCTGAAAGTAAAAATGCCGGGAATTGTAAAGTTGGGTGAGATCATCGACTATGCTGAGTTCCCTGTATCTGTTTTCACTATCCCGCAGCGCCTCCTCTATCCGCCTACGGTCGGTGATGTCGCGCCCGTACATATTGGTGTAGCCTTCATCGGCAATCGGCGTAATGAAGAACGAATACACCCGCTCCCTTTGTTCGAGATCGAGCAATAGCGCCGATCTGCTGTTCAGGGCCTCGGAGACGACATCCTTCAGCATGGATGGGACGCTCTGGCCTACTTGCAGATGCCACTCCGGCAGGAGGCTCAACCCGGCCTGGTTGATGTAGAGCAGCGTGCCATCTCGGGCGATGCGCAAGACCGGGTTGGGATTTTCGGATGGGAACCTGGCCAGGGTTTGGATTTCTTTTTCTGCCCGCTTGCGATCGGTGATACGGCCAAGCCTCTCGGCTATGGCATTGAGCAGTTTCCGCTCTTCTTTGAGAAACGGTCCCTCATCGCTTGCCTGTTGCTCCTCCCGATAGCATACCTCCACCTGTCCGATCGGCATGCCATTCACAATAACTTCGCGTGTCTGCATCCAAGATGTTTCCCGGAAGCGCGCCGTCTGGAAGATCTTTCCTTCCAGTGCGATGGAGGCCTCAGTGATTTCGGGAAACTGCCAGGCCGGAGGGATGAGCATAACGGTTCTCTTCAATATCTCGTCTAACGAGATGCCTGGCAACTCAAACAGGGCCGAGATACCGTAAAGACAGTTCAGTTCCTTGTTCCGCTCCCTCAGCGCCTCCTCCATCGGCTTGCGCTTTGATTCCGATTTTTCCAGTTCCTGGATTCTTTGCTTTAATAACGAATTCTCTTCGAGCAGTTCTTGATTTGCCTTGGATGGATCTGTCATTTGGTGCCCCCTGTCGTGATAAACGACATAGCCTGGAAACAAAGAGGGACGATATTCGTAGCGTGAATAAACCCTTTGGGAGTGAAGTGAGAATTACGACTTAAAATCAAGTTCCTTCAAGCTGAAAACTTTTTTCCCGAAATAATCTTAGACAGACATCTGCGACAGTCTTGTCGTAAAGGGTTCCCCTGTTCTTCTCAATTTCATTCAGAGCTGCATCAATGCCCAAGCCAGGACGATAGGGCCTATGTGACGCCATAGCTTCCACCACGTCGGCAACACTGAGAATGCGCGTCGGCAACAGAAAGGATGCGGGCCTCCATGAGAATTTCTTCCCCTTTCAGATTTCTTGGATAACCCGATCCATCCATTCGTTCATGGTGTTGGTGGACAATCTCCGCCAAGGGCCAGGGCGATTCCACATCCTTTAGCATCTCGTACCCCTTCTTTGCATGTTCTTTAATCAGGGAAAACTCGATCTCCGACAGTTTTGTCGGCTTGGACAATATCTCCGCAGGTATGGATAATTTACCGATGTCATGGATGGAGCCGGCCATTCGGATGCCATCGATCTTGTCCTGGGGAAGTCCCATCTCCGTGGCAATGGCACGGGCAAGATCCGCAGACCGGATCTGGTGACCGGCAGTGTAAGGATCTCGTGTTTCGACAGCGGAGACCATGACCTGAATGGTCGTGTTCACCGCCTTTCTGAGACTGTCAAGGGTATGCTGAAGTTGTTCCTCAGCTTCCTTGCGTCGGGTAATGTCTAAGTTGACCACAATTGCGCCTTGGAGTGCTCCCCGGTCATCCAGCACAGGGGCCGTGTAGTTGAGGATGACCTTCTTCTTGCCATCAAAGGCATTGATTTCGAGCATCTCGTCAACAACGGTAACCCTCTCCCTCACCGTATGTATCAGCGCCCAGTCTTCCGGTGCGATCTCCTCTCCCGACGGCAAGCGCCGCGCCTTGAAAACACTATACTCAGAAGGACCTACCTTCGGCTCGGCACCCCATATTTTCACTCC
>JAPLJX010000203.1:0-2634 GCA_026388375.1 Deltaproteobacteria bacterium | reverse complement strand
CCTCTTCAGTTCTTCTTCCGTTCGTTTGCGCTCGGTGATGTCGCGTGCGATTCCTGCGGTCCCTATGACATTCCCATGCGCATCATATATCGGCGTTTTTATTGTTTCTATCCACAAAGATTTGCCTTCGCCGTCTGTCAATGGCTCCTCAACTTGTTTACGCTTGCCGGATTCCATGACTTCATTATCATCTGCCCTATACCTTTCAGCTAAATCCCTTGGCCATATATCAAAATCCGTTTTGCCAACTAAATCCCCAGGCTTAAAGCCGCATGATTTTCCAAAAGGTTCGTTTACAGCAATAAAGCTGCTTTCTTTATCCTTTAACCAGGCAATATCAGGAATATTATCAAGGATGGCTTTCAGTTGTCGTTGGCCCTCCTGCAGTGCCTCCTCCGCCTGCTTGCGGTCGGTGATGTCCTGGAAAAGTGTGTAGATAAAACTGCGATTACTCAACTGAACTTTCTTTGCCCACACATGCACATTTCTGATCTCGCCGCTCTTGGTTCGATGCCGGGTTTCGAAATCGTCAATCCCATCGTGAATTACTTTTTGTATATGCTTTGCTGTTTCCTCTGGTTTCTCTAACGTTTCGTAGTCAGAGATTCTCAGAGCACCAAATTCCTCACGGGTGTAGCCCAATTGCTTGTATGCGGTTTCATTCGCCTCGATGGTCTTTCCTGTTTCAGGGTCTATCAGAAGAATGCCTTTCGGTGATTGCTCGAATAATGCGTGATAGTGTGCTTCTGCATTCCGATTCGCCTCCTCGGCCCGCTTACGCTCGGTGATATTTCGCATGATGCCGCGAAACCCTATCGGTTGACCGGACGTATTTCTTATGAGAGATATAGAGGACTCAATATAGAGTTTGGTTCCATCTTTTCCAATAATTTCATGATCGACTCCTTTCGAGGGTTCCCCTGTACTGAAGACTTTACTGAAGGCTTGATACAATATTCGACTGTTCTCCTTATCGGTATATTGACGGTTATTCATGCCCATCAATTCAGCGTGGGTATATCCGACCATTCGGCAAACCGAGTCGTTAAAGAAGGTAAAGTTACCGGCAAGATCAACCTCGAAGTAGCCATCCTCGATGTTCTCAAGAATGTTTCGATATTTTTCCTCCGATTCGCGAAGTTCTTCCTCCGCCTGCTTGCGCTCAGTGATGTCGCGACCGGTCGAAAGTGCGCCGATCACAAGCCCTTGTTCGTTTTTAAGCACCTTACACCACCAGGAAAGAAGACGCTTCTCACCATCCTGTCGGCGCTGCCAGCTCTCTATGTAGATGACGTCCTCACCACCATTAAATAAGGGTTGTACTTTATTGTAGGTTTCCTGCTCTCCCTCGAAATAGTAGGAGGCCTCCCGACCGATAACATCCTCACCGAAGAACCGCATTCCGGCCTGATTGGCCCAAGTGTATCGTTTGCAAACATCAACCTCCATGATGATGTCGGGAACCGCAGCCAGAATGGCTTCGTTGCGGACAGCCAACATCCGCAGCGCCTCCTCCATCCGCCTTTGGTCCGTAACGTCTATGAGTATTCCGTGGGCGCCCTTAAACAGGCCGTCTTCCATGATAGGTCTGGTTTTCGTCCTCGCCCATCTGAGCTCACCGGATTTGTTTAGGATTCTATACTCAGATGGGTCTTCTCTACCTTTGCGGAGTTCAGAAAACCATTCCGATAGACTATTCTGATCATCTTTATGCGCAAGCTCGATAAAGTTCTTCCCGACGATTTCAGCCGAGTCGTACCCCAGTAGATCCCTGATAGCCGGACTGATATAAAGGACCACACCCTGACTGTCCAATTCATAGATGACATCTCTGATGTTTTCCACCAGACTCCGGTATTTCTCTGCGCTTTCTGATTTTTCCAGCGCGACATTTTGCGAGCGCAATTCCGACAGTTCATGTACGAGCTGCTTCTTTGTCTTACTATCATCTTTCATAAGGTCACCCATTAGAAGGGATGATAAAAACACAAAACCCCGCCTCTTTTCAGAAGGGTTTTAATAATTTCTCCATGGCATCACCCTTCTAAAAAGGGTTCAAATTGGTTGTTAACCGATTGACAATGCATTTTTAGTATGTTTTCTGTGGCCCTAATGAGTTGAAAAGTCAAGAAAATATTCTATTGATAACCATTTGAAAGCTTTTCTATCTTCTCAAATCTCATTTCTATTGATAACAGGAAGCTACAAACACCCCCGATCATCGGAAAAATCACCTTCCGAAAATTGCACCTTTCGCTCCGTATTCAATGAGCTTGTCCTATCAGTCGCCCTCAGCACTTGTCTCTGAACCATAGATTACCTACCATGCTTTCGAATACCTATGTAAACGCCCGTTACGAGATAATGACATTCAGCTTTTCGAAGCCCGCATAGGCAAAATACCCCGCAAACACAATTAGAAAGACCGCGCAGACAGCAATAAGACCGCGGTAAAGGCGATTGGTTAGAAAATGTCTGCCCCCCGCCACAGCAGCCGCGATAAGTGAATACCAAGCCAGGTCAGCCAGAATATGTCCGACAAAGAAAAAAGCTATGCCCCAGAAACCAAACCGCCAGGAATAGAGAATATAACCCAGGCCGATCGTTGCCCACCAGATGATCCAGTATGGATTG
>JAPLJX010000046.1 GCA_026388375.1 Deltaproteobacteria bacterium | reverse complement strand
GAAGCGCATGATGTTTTCGTAATTCGCGCCCCGGAAAGAGTAGATGCTCTGCGAATCGTCGCCGACGACCATCAAATTGCGGTGGCGGGAGGCGACGAGGTCCATGATCTCCGCCTGGAGCCGGTTCGTATCCTGATACTCGTCAACGAGGACGTGGAGGAAACGTCCGGCATAAAAGTCGCGAACATCGTCGAAGCGAAGCAAAAGCTCGCGCCAGAGAAAGAGGAGGTCGTCGAAATCCATGACGTTGAGCTCCACCTTCCGCTTCCGGTAATGTGCGGCGACGGCGGCGATCTCCTCCGAGCGGTGGGCGAAAAAAGGATACCGCCCGGCCACGACGTCGAGCAAAGGCACCTCCGTATTGACGGCCAGACTGATCATGTCGCCGACCACGTCTCCCCGCGGGAATTTGTCGCCCTTCCCGTCGATCCCGGTCTCCGTGATGCAGGTGTTGATCAGTTGCCGCGCATCCTCGCTGTCGAGTATCGAAAAATTGGTTGCATAACCAAGACGGGGCGCATGCGAGCGGAGGGTTCGATGGGCGCAGTGATGGAAGGTTCCGCCCCAGAGGCCGCCGATCTCACGGCCGATCAACGTTTCTACGCGCGTGAGCATCGACCTGGCCGCCTTGTTCGTGAAGGTGGCGAGCAAAATCCGCTCCGGCGGTACGCCGCTTTCCACGAGACGGGCAACGCGGTACGTTAGCGTCCGCGTTTTTCCGCTCCCCGCCCCGGCGATCACCAGCAGCGGCCCCCCCTCCTCCAGAACAACCTGGAGCTGCTCCGGATTAAGCTCTTTTTCGTAATCGATCATCGTATCTTTCGGCCTGCCCGTTACCGGCAGTATCCGGTTAGAAAAGTGCTCTGTCTGAACACGCACTCCCGTTCAACGGGAGGAAAAAAACCTGGAATAACCTTACGGAACAGTCCATTTCAGTCATGAAAAAATGACTTTATGGAGATGAATTTCGGCGGGACTATAGGTTAAAATTCAGAGCCGGTCAAGGAAATAGCCGGCGGGTTTTGCTTGACAGATCACGCATCTCCTTTCTATAGTCCCGGCGGGTTGCAAATGTGTCAGTCATTTCCTTTTCTATTTTTCCCAGGAGGTGTCGATGGAAGATCTCTCTTTTGGTCCGATCCGTTTCCTTGCAGGTGAAAACCGCGGCCGCTATCCCAACTGCCACTCCCTCTATATCGAAGGTGCGGGCATCCTGATCGACCCCGCATCGAGTCGGGAAAGGCTCCTCCGTCTCCGCGCCGAAGAGGAGGTCAAGATGGTCTGGCTGAGCCACTGGCATGAGGACCATTTCATGCATCTGGACCTCTTCGACGACCTTCCTCTCTGGGTCTCTCTGCAGGATGCGCCGCCGCTTGCCGATCTGGATGTTCTGATGAAATGGTATGGACTCAATGAGGAGGAAAAGCCGGTCTGGGGCCCCCTGCTCCTGGAGCAATTCCATTTCCGGCCGCGAAAACCGGCCCGTTCTCCTTCTTCTTTCCGGAGGCGTCCGTACTTTTCGTCGGGGACTACGATCTTACCCGTTTCGGACCCTGGTACGGGGACCTCTTTTCCGACATCGACGGGACGCTCGCCTCCATCGAACGTCTCCAGGAAATTCCGGCCCATGTTGTTCTGACCGGCCATGAAACCGGCGTCTTCCATGACCCCCCTCTGGAACTCTGGCGGCAGTACGGTTCGGTAATCGCGGAAAGAGAGAAAAAACTGCTGACACTTCTGGAAAAACCGAGAACGCTGGAAGAGATCGTGGCCGCTTGCATCATCTACGGGAGACCGCGGGAGCCGAAGGCGTTTTTCGCCTTCGGGGAGCGGGCCCACATGACCAAGCACCTGGAACATCTTCAGAAACGGGGGATGGTCTTTTTGAGTAACGGCCTTTACCACAGACAGGAGACGGGGTCAGGGGCTATGGCGTAAAGCCGATCTCACGGGCGTAGGTGAACTGCCGCTGCCAGGGAATATGTTGATTGGCTCGGTCGAACGGTTTTGCGCCGACCAGGCGGATGGACTCCTCATCGACGGTGACCGGGTGGCTGCCCGCGATGAATCCGGAATCCGCTGCAATGACCGGATG
>JAPLJX010000251.1 GCA_026388375.1 Deltaproteobacteria bacterium | reverse complement strand
TTCATCTACCAACTGTGATGCATAGAGAAGAGCTGCCCGGATGTCCTCTTTTTCCAATTCCGGATAATCATCGAGGAGTTGATCCGTTGTTATGCCATTAGCCAAGGCTTTGAGTAGCTGTTCAACAGTAATCCGCATCCCCCTGATCGTGGGTTTTCCTACCATCACGTCGGGGTTAGCGGTGATACGGTCCATAATGTTTACCTGTTCCATCTGTGCCACCTCTTTTCGGGTTCTATTTCAGAAATATTGAAATAGGCCGGTTCATTTAATCATGAAATCACCGATGGGAAACTGCTCGCCCGATGGTTGTGCTTGTTAGATCTGTAGTAATTTTGGATCGTAAAGGGTATTTTTCAGGATTATCGAGATTATCAATTTCTAAATTAACATCCAACTCCGGCCAGTATAAATGATAGCCATGAAGTAGCTGAACATTTTGTATGGAATGCAATGTTTGATCTTTAAAGTATGGATAGTTTTCATAACTCAGAAAATATTCCTGTTCTTTTACAAACAGCCACACTCCAAAAGGCGTTATATTTTCAACGCTCACTGAAATGTTTTCGCCAAGTTTTGGTGATTTCATTATTAAAACCTATAGCCTTTTTCTCTGAAAATTGAAGGGATCATATGATCAGAATGTAAAACAAATTAATATTTTTTGCAATCATCGATTATATCCGCGGGAGCAAGGGTTATTCATTGTCCATCAGAGGCGGATGAACATTACTGCTCCTTTTTCCCAAACGCGGGCTCAATTTTGATCATCGCCGCGACGATGAAGCCGGGGATCGTCGAGACGAGGATCCAGAGGAAGAAGCCGGAATAGCCCAACTGCTCCTGGATCCAGCCGCTCGACATCGCCGGGATCATCATCCCGAGAGCCATGATCCCCGTCGCGATCGCGTAGTGGACCGTCTTGTACTCCCCCTCGCAGACCATGATCATGAAGAGCGAATAGGCCGTGAAGCCGAAGCCGTAGCCGAACTGTTCCAGCGCCACGGCGGCGTTGATCAGCCAGAGGCTCTCCGGCATCGTCCGGGAGAGCCAGATGAAGATCGCGTCCGGCAGGTGCATCGCGCAGACCATGATCCAGAGCCAGTATCTGAGACCGTTCCGGGAGATGACCCAGCCTCCGAGCAGCCCCCCGAACATCAGCGCAATCGCCCCGACCGTCCCGTAGACGATCCCCACCTCGCTGGTCGAAAGCCCCAGCCCCCCCTTCATCCGCGGGTCGAGCAGAAACGGGGCGACCATCTTGACGAGCTGCGCCTCGGCGAATCGGTAGAGGAGGAAGAAAGCAAGAATCGCGACGATGTCCTTCCGCCGGAAGAAGGTGACGAACCCCCGGAGGAATGCCGCGGAGGCGCTCCTGGAGGGGTCGCGGGGAACCGGCCGGTCCGAAGCGGGACAGGGGAGGGCGAAGAGGTGGTAGAGAAACAGGGCCAGCATGATCGCCGCGAGCAAGAAGAAGGTTACCGACCATGCGGAGGCCACGCTGAAGCCGCGCGTCTCCAGGGTCCCGGCCAGAACGACGAGGATCCCCTTGGCGGCGATCATCGCGATCCGGTAGAAGATCGTCCGCACGCCGACGAAGGCCGCCTGTTGGTATTCCTGGAGGCCGAGCATGTAGAAGCCGTCGGCGGCGATGTCGTGGGTCGCCGAGCTGAAGGCCATGATCCAGAAAAAGGCGAGCGTGTAGCGGAAAAAGGCGGACGCCGGGATCGTCAGCGCGACGCAGGCGAACGACGCCCCGAGGACGAGCTGCATCGCGACGATCCAGAACCGCTTTGTCCGGAACATGTCGACGAACGGACTCCAGAGCGGCTTGATCACCCAGGGGAGGTAGAGCCAGGAGGTGTAGAGGGCGATATCCGTGTTGGAAATGCCGAGCCGTTTGTAGAGGATGACCGAGACGGTCATCGCCATCACGTAGGGTGTGCCCTCCGCGAGATAGAGGGTCGGGACCCAAGCCCAGGGGTTCCGCACGGCCGGTTTCGCATGCATCATGGTCTGCTCCTAATACCGCTTCACCAGCGCGGCGCCCTGGAAATAGTGGCGGAGGATCTCCTCCGCCCCGCATCCTCTCTCCGCCATCACGGCGGCGCCGATCTGGCAGAGACCGACGCCGTGACCCCAACCCGCGCCGTGGAAGGTAAAGCGCGAGGGAACGCCGGAGGAGTTCCGCTCCGTGGAGACGATGAAGGCGCTGCTCATCAGATGACTCGGCGAGAGCCAGCGGCGGATCTCCAGTTCTTTCCCGACGACGATCGAGGCCTTGGTCCCCTCGATCCGGAGACGCCGGATCCGGCCGGAGGGGCCGCGTTCGAGGGGTGTAATTTTCTGTAAGACGCCGAAGTCGATCCCCGATTTTGCTAGCAGAATCCCTTCCAGCTCCTCCCGCGCATAGTCCACCTGCCAGCGGAAAAAATCCGCCGTCTCCCGGTCGAACGCGGGGAGGATTTTCTTCAACAGATCCGGATCGTTGGTGTGGCAGTAGACATCCGGGCAGGAAAGGATCCAGCGCTCCGCATCCGCCTCCGTCCGGATCGGCGCGTGGGGCGCCGCGGCGTCGGAGATGTGGGAAAGATACGGTACCGCCTTCTCCTCCCAGCAGGTCGCGTAATCCTCGGTCAAACCGCCGCACGCCTTGTGGTAGCGGGCGTCACAGATCTCGCCGTCCCGGAGCAGAAAGACGCCCCGCGTCTCCTGGACGGCCTCTGCCGCCTGCTCGGCCGCCCGGCCAGTGATTCCCTGATAGCGCTGGCAATGGTCGTCGGCGCAGACGTCGAAGAGGTCATGATCCTCGCGGTCGTACCAGCGGATGATCTCCCCCTCGCGCCGGAGCGTGTGTTCCGCCGCGCGGCCCTCCCCGGCTTCCCGCTCCTTGCGCCGGAGCATCGCGACGAGCCAGCTCCGCGAGGCGACGGCGTGCGCCTTCAGGAATTCGGACGGCGCCTCGCCGCCCATTTCCGACGAGATGACGCTCGCGAGGTACGCCTCCATGGGAAGCTCGTTGACGGCGGTAACCTTTCCGCCGCCGACCGCCAGAAACGTCAGCTCCCCGGGAAAGGTCTGCTCCTCCCGGCGTTCCCAGTGGAACCGGACGCCGATCGTCACCTCATGGAGGGTGAATGTGGCCCCGTTTTCGGGGCAGAGCCGGATCTCCTGTCCCCGGAGGATCTCGCGGCTGAACGCGTCGTGCAAGGTGACGGCGCCTTCGGCTGGATGGGCGGAAAAATCGTCCTCCAGCGACACCCCCTCCGACCGGTAACGGCCGTTAAACCGCCCCCGGATTTCGGGATAGCCGTCGCAGATCCCGACTCTGATTTTCGGTTCTTCCATCAAAACGCCCCTATTTTTCAAAATGGTGGTAATCCCGCACGTGGTCAAAATGGCCCCCCCAGCGCCAGCCCCGCTCGATGAAAGCGCAAACCGCCGGATGGTCGTCCGTGAAGGTCCCCGGACTGTCGGGACGATAGACCACCCCCGCAGGGGCGATCCGGCCGTCCGGATAAACCGCCGGGTTTTCCCGCGGGTTGATATCCACCGCCCGACCCAGGGCGTGGCGGGAAAGTCGGTCCGTTCCCGCGATCGTCCGGTAATTGAAAGCCGAACTGTTGTCCGCGGCCATCGACGCCTCGTCGGACCATCCGTACCGGACGAGGGGAACCGCCCCGGCCACAGGAAATTTCAAGGCCTGCATCAGGGCGAAAACCTCCCCGAGCTCCGCGGCGAGATCCCGGTGGATGACGAGCTGCCCCCGATGGAGGCGGCCGTCAAATCCGAGGTAGCAAACGTCGATCAGGCAGAGGGACGCCACAATCTCCCGCGGCGCCGCCGTTCCGTCCACGGCCTGGGCGAAATCCATCGCGCTCTCCATAACCACGCCGCCATCCGCCATCGACCCTCTTCCCTCCGCACCGGCGCTTCCCCCGTCGGCGGCGCCACTCTAACGCGATTCCCGGAACGGATCAACCGGTTTCCCCCCTTTTTCTGTTGAAATATTTTGTGGGTTCGCTTACAAGGGCGGAGGCTTCCCGGCCGAATCGGACCGGATCCCGGTGCATGGAAATGGAGGTTGCATGAGCGCAGGCAGGGCGATCGCTCTTATTTTTCTGACGTCTCTTCATCTGTTCGCGGCAACGCCGGCGCCGGTCGCCGCGGACGACCGGACCCTCTACGAGGGCGATTCGATCTACCACCACATCACGATTCGCCAGGAGGGCGGGGAACGCTGCATGATCTTCGGCCGTCAGCGGGATCTCCGCCAGACCTGCATCGATCTCGCGAAGCCGGACACCTCCGTCTTCGAATATACCTCGATGATGTTCGCCGGGTTTCTCTTCCGGCCGGACGCGAAGAAGGTCTGCCTCGTCGGCCTGGGCGGGGGCTACATCCCGACGGTCTTCCGGATGCACCTCCCGCAGGTCCGGCTCCGGACCGTCGAGGTGGACCCGTTCGTGGAGAAACTGGCGAAACAGTACTTCCGGTTCGCTCTCCCCGCCGGCCAGACGCTTTCCATCGACGACGGCCGCCAGTTCCTGAAGAAAAGCCCGGAGCGCTACGACCAGATCTGGCTTGACGCCTTCAACTCCGACTACATCCCCGCGCACATGACGACGAAGGAGTTCCTGCAGCTTGTCCAATCGCGCCTGAACGAGGGGGGGATCGTCATCCAGAACGTTTTCGGCGACAGCAAACTCTACGACGCGCAGATCGCGACCTTTCAGGCGGTCTTCGCGAGGGTGTTTGTCTTCGAGGGGCAGAAAAGCGGGAGTTGCATCATCGTCGCCTCCGACCGGCCCGCCTGCGAACCGGCGGCGCTCCGGAAACAGGCGGAGAAATCGGGCGGGAAGATCGGCCGGATCGACCTCGTTGCCGAGGCAGGCAAATGCAGGGTTGCCCCGGTTCTGAGAAACGCCCCGATCCTGACGGACGACTTCAACCCGGCAAATCTGCTGCTGATGCAGAAAAAATGATAGCGGGAAACCTTTGAAAAACGCACCATTCGTCATTGCGAGGAGGCCTAAGGCCGACGAAGCAATCCCATAGCCATTTGATAAACCATTAG
>JAPLJX010000257.1 GCA_026388375.1 Deltaproteobacteria bacterium | reverse complement strand
CGACCTGAATGCGCCAGGGCTGCTCGGTCGAGAGCAGAAAGAAGGATGGTGACGGGTCCTCTCACCCGGGAGCAGATACACAGAAACACGAAACGGAAGGGAAATCGAAATGAGCTGGGTTGGGTTATTACTGATCGCGGTAGTCCTCTGGTACCTTCTCCTGGGGTGGCGCATCCCGAGACGGGGAGGACCGGGCTGAACGAGCCAGTCCTGCTCCGATGAGGGCAGAAAAAAGAAATCAGAAGACACGAAGAGCTGACCGGTTCTCTGCAAAAGGACCCCGGCCGGAAATCAGCAGCCTACGCTATAAAAGAAGCAGTGAAACCGCTATTCCGGCAATGAGCGGATAGATCAGCTTGACGTTGAAGAACAGAGCGGCAAACGTCCCACCGGCGAGGATGATTCGTATGGCGTCCCAAGGGACGTTCAGACCGAAACGAATCGTTACGGACAGCAGAAGCCCGACAAAGGAAAACAGAATACCCCGAAGAGCCCGGTTAAACCAGGGAGACGACCGGAGCCGATCGTAGTAGGGAACCGTTCCGACGATCATCAGGAAGGAAGGCAGGAATATGAACACGGTGGCGATAACGCCGCCCGACAGTCCATACTGCAAATAGCCGATAAAGGTTGCGGTAATGACGATCGGTCCCGGCGTAACCTGGCCGAGGGCAATGCCGTCCAGGAAGGTAAGGCTGTCCATCCAGGCGCGGACGTGAACCACCTCGTTGAACATCAGGGGCAGCGAAGAAAATCCGCCCCCGAAGGCAAACAGGTCGACCTTCGTCATGAGGAAAGCGAGATCGAAAAATTGCCGCTGAAACAAAAAAAGCAGGACGAACACCAGTGCAGTGATCAGCAGAATTACGGGCAGAGGTTTCAGGGAATAGGATTTCCGGTCGCCGGAACCCATGGCGGCCGGAAAAGTCTGCCGATGATAAAACCCGAGGCCGCACAGGCCGGCGAACAGGATAACCCCGATGGGATGGACGCCGAAACCGAACATCACGGCGGCAATTAAAGCGATAAATACGCCTCTCCACTCTTTCAACCATGTTTTCCCAAACGTGAAGGCCGCGTGGGCGACGATGGCCACGACCACCACCTGGAGCCCGCTGAACACCGAAACGACGGCGGGCAGCGCGTGTGCGCGGGCATAGAGCGCGGAGAGAATCAGCATGAGGATGCAGGCGGGAAGGCCGAAGCCGATAAACGAAGCGGCGGCGCCTCCGATTCCCCGCGATCGCAGGCCGACGTAGGCAGCCGCCTGCATGGCCGTCGCCCCCGGGACCATCTGGCAGAGGGCCACGCCGTCACGAAACGATGCCTCGGAGAGCCACTCCTTTTTCCCCACAGCAATTTTGCGGATCTGGGCCACCATCGCCGGGCCGCCGAAAGCCGTCAACCCCAGCCGGAAAAAGGACAAAAATAATTCTTGAATCGTCGGCGTCTTACCCATGAATCAATCTCTCTTTCATGAACGGAGGATGCGATCCGTCACAAGACCGTCAAGTCGCCATGCCTTTGGTCCGTTGGGCAGCCGCCGAAATGACCATCGATGCGCCCCGCATTCCCTTTACTCCTTTTTCTTTTCGTCCCCGCAATCGCAGGGATGTTCAGTGTCCCCATGGCATTCCTTGATCTGCTCAAGGGTGCACTCCGCAGGTTTGCTTTTCAACTTCTCAGGTTGTTGACATTTACAGTCGCACATTTTTTCTTCCTCCTTGTGACAATCGATTTTGCCGTTCAATTTTTTGATGCAAACGCCTTCAAGACAGGGTTCCAAGCGGGTCAAGTCTCCAAGAAGCCCGGCCAGCTCATGCAGCTTCTCCTTTACCACCGTGTAATGGGTCCAATATCCCCGCTTCTCCCCTCTGACCAAGTCCGCTTCCCGCAAAGATTTCAGGTGTTGGGAAACGGCTGCTTCCGATATTCTCAAATGTTTTGCCAGGGCGCCCACGCAGAGGTCATGGGTCAGCAGCAGCTTGACCAGCTTGAACCGCGTCTCATCCGCCAGGGTTTTGAAAATCCGTACAGGTTCCATCTGTCATTCTTCCGGTATTTGCATTCAATATGCTTTAAGCTATTAAGCGCATGCCTAAATAATTATGTCAAGTATTTTTTATTTCGGCCTCTCCGCATCAGGTATCTTCTTTTTTGCGCTTTCTGATCGTCGATGTGGATACTTATTAAACAGATGGATACATGCCCGTATCGTTTGTATCCAGTTTTCGCATGGCCGGCGGATATCTCAAGCGACCAAGTTGGACCCATGGCAGAAAATAGATATGATATTTCACATGGTTATCATTTTATGAGTCGCTTGGCATTTATGTTGCTTAATTACCATTACAACAGGAGTTTTTTATGTTCCGCAGAAAGAGACTGTTCATCCTGATACCGACGCTGCTTCTCATTCCCCTTCTGGTAGGAATGATTCCCTTCAAGCTGGCCAATAAACTGGCGCACGGGGGGCCTTATACGCAGTGTCAAGACAATCATGGATGCGGTCACAAGAATTGCTCCGCCCATTCCCTCATCTCACAGAACCACTTTGACGGCATAACCGTTCATTCGACGGCTCCGGATCAAGGGCTATCGTATTTGGAAAAGCTCTCCTTCGCCGGGCCTGAATCCTTCCATTCCCACATCGGCTTTACCCCCATCCCTCTTCGCTGTTGATTTTATCAGCGGCAACTCGTCTTTTCAATAAGCGCGGCACGGGTTCGCTTATCTAAGGAATCTTACCGTCCGCTCTCTCCTCAGAGGTCAAGAAACTCACACTGGGGATGATGAAACCAAGACGAAAGGAGGTGATATCCATGAAAAAGACCATCATCATCGGCTTGTGCCTGACTTTGGCGCTGGCGCTCATCGGCACTGCGGCAATGGCCTGGGGGCCGGGATTCGGTCGCGGCTTCGGCGCGGGACCGGGATCCGGCTATCCCGCGATCCCCAACCTGACTGCGGAGCAATCCGCGCAGATCAAGGTGTTGCAGGAGGCCTTTCTGAAGGAGACAGAACCCCTTCAGAAGGAAATGGCGGCAAAAGGTGAGGAGCTTCGCGGTTTCCGCTTTGCTCCGAATTCGGATGCCGCGGCAGTCAGGGCCAAGCAGGAGGATCTCTTTGCTCTGCGGACCCAGCTCCAGGAAAAGGGGAACAATCTCAGAGCCGAAGTGCAGAAGTTGCTCACGCCGGAACAGTTGGCTCAGTTGCCGGCCGTTGGTCCGGGTCGGGGTTTCGGCCCGGTCGCAGGTTTCGGTCCGGGTGCGGGATTCGGTCCCATGGGGGGACCGAGGGGACGTTGGTAGTGTCATAACTTGGGGCGGAGAGACGTCTCCGCCCCCTTCCTCTCCGCGAGATGTGGGAGGGGAACACAGGGTTCGTCGGAAAGGAGGATGAACCATGAAAAAGGTAATCGTAATTTTATCGTTGCTCTTCCTTCTGACGCAGGGAACGACCATGGCGGACCATTCGCATGTGGGATGGGACCGTATCGACCGGGGACCTATGGGCTACGGAAGGGGCTATGACTGCTCCAGCTTGACAGCGAACACCAAACTGAAACTGACGGCGGAACAGGCCGACCGGCTCCGCGCCCTGGACGAAAAATACGCGCAGGAGATTGACCCACTCCGTGAGCAACTCTACAGCAAGGGACAGGAATTGAAAGCGGAATGGCTGCAAACGGAACCCGACCGCGGTAGAATCGAGATCCTTCAGGCCGAGGCGGTCAAGCTGCGAGAACGGATGCGCGCCCCGCTGGCCGCGCACCGCGCGGAGGTCCTCAAGGTCCTGACCTTGGAACAACGGACGCACGTGTCGGATGACGGACCCGGGCGCGTCTTCTACAAACCCGCCAGCCTTGGCCGGTGGTAGGAAAGAGAGGCAAGAGATGAGTTTATTGATCGCCGATCAGATCGGCAAGAATTATCAGGTGGGGGAGGTGGTCATCCCGGCCCTCCGGGGGGTCAGTTTCGAGATCGATCCCGCCTCGTTCGTTTCCTTTATTGGGCCTTCGGGGAGCGGCAAGACGACGCTTCTGAACCTGATCGGCTGTCTGGACAAGCCGACGTCCGGGCGGATCACCGTGGCGGGGGCCGACGTGGGAACGCTGGACCGTAAACAGGGCGCCACCTTCCGGGGCGCCAACATCGGCTTTATCTTTCAGGACTTCAACCTCCTGCCGGTGCTGACGGTCTACGAAAACATCGAGTACCCGCTCCTCATGGTCCAAAAGGTCCCATCGGGGGAGCGGCGGAAGAGGGTTTCCGCCCTGCTGGAGGCCGTCGGCATGGCGGACCAGAAGGACAAATACCCGGACCAGATCTCGGGCGGACAGAAGCAGCGGGTGGCGGTGGCCAGGGCGCTGGTGACCAACCCCAAGCTCGTGCTGGCGGACGAACCCACCGCCAACCTGGATCACAAGACCGCCTATATGGTTCTGGAGCTCATGAAAAAGATGCGGAACGAATTCAAGACCACCTTCATCTTTTCGACCCATGACCAGAAGATCGTCGGCGAGGCGGAGATCATTTACATGCTGGAGGATGGAGAACTGAAAGGCAAAGAAATCAAAGGAGGCAAAAACAATGGGTAATCTCTTCAAAATAGCCATCCGAAATCTTCTCAGATATAAGCGCAGAACGTTGCTGACCGCCTCCCTGATCACCGTGGGTGTGGTCTTTGTCCTGGCGTTCATCGCCGTTTCCGGCACGTTCAAAAACATGATGATCGCCCAGATCACGGACTCCATGATCGGACACCTGCAGGTGCACCGGAAAGGCTACGTCGCGTCCATCGAAACCCTGCCCATCAACCTCAACATCAAGGGGGGTGCGATCGCGAAGCTGGAAAGCATCCTGGCCGAGCAGCCGGAGATCGAGTCCTGGTCGCCAAGGATCAAATTCGGCGGCATGTTCAGCAATTTCACGGAAACGTCGAGCATCCGGATCACCGCGATAGATCCGGAAAAAGAATTCAAGACGGTCCCGCTTTTGCCCCTGAGGGTGACGGACGGCAGCAAAGAGCTGAAAAGGGGCGAAATTCTGATCCCAGAACTCCTGGCCAGAGGCATGAAAATGAAGCCGGGCGATATGGCGGTCATAGTGGCCACCAACGCGGACGGATCGGTCAACGGCAAGCAGTTCACCGTGGCGGGCATCATGGAGAGCGCCACCGGTCCCGGCGGCCGTGACGGCTACATCCACATGGAGGACGCCCGTGAGGTTTTGAGGATGGACGGCCAGCAGGTCAGCGAGTTTGTGATCAGGCTGAAGGACTTCGGGAACCTGGCCGCCTTTAGCGCGAAGCTGGAAGGCCGCCTTGCCAAGGAGCTCAACCAGCAGGGCAAGCCGATCTTCGAGCTCCACACCTGGGAGAAGCTTTCGCCCTTCTTCAACATTGCCCGGATGATCGATCTGATGACGTTCTTCATCAAAATCATGCTGATAGCCATCGTCCTAATCAGTATCATGAACGTCATGATCATGGCCGTTTATGAACGGATCCGAGAGATCGGG
>JAPLJX010000320.1 GCA_026388375.1 Deltaproteobacteria bacterium | reverse complement strand
GTGATGTCGTAGAAGACGATCTCGTCGGCCCCCTGTTCGTAGTAGGCGCGCGCCGCCTCAACCGGGTCTCCGATATCCACGTTTTCCTTGAATTTGATCCCCTTGGTCAGGCGGCCGTCGCGGACGTCGAGGCAGGGGATGATCCGTTTACTGAGCATCGATTCCTCCCCATCGGCAGAAATTGGCCAGCAGGGTGAGCCCGGGCCTGCCGCTCTTCTCCGGGTGAAACTGGACCGCGACAAGGTTTCCCCGGGCCACGGCGGAACAGAAACGGATGCCGTAATCGGTCCAGCCGGCGGCCCAGGTCTCGTCCGCCGGGGCCGGGTAGTAGGAGTGGACGAAATAGAACTCGGCATCCCCGGGGATACCGGCGAAAACCGGATGATCCTTCCGGAATGCGACGCGGTTCCAGCCCATGTGGGGGATCTTCAACCTCTCCTCCCCTTCCCGGAGATCGGCCGGAAACCGCTTGACGACTCCCGGGACGATGCCGAGGCAGGGGGTATCGTCCTCCTCGCTGCGGTCGAAGATCACCTGGGTTCCGAGGCAGATTCCAAGGACCGGTTTACCGTCCTGCACCCATTTTTTCAGATGACCGTCCAAACCACTCTCCCGGAGGTTCGCCATCGCTGCGCCGGCGGCGCCGACGCCGGGGAAGATGATATGGCTTACGTCATCCAACAATCTGCTATCATTTGTGATGATGCAGGGTTCGTTCAGCGATTCCAGCGCCCGGGCGACGCTGGTGAGGTTTCCCGCCCGGTAATCCACGATGCCGATCATGATTTTCTCCCAGAGATCTTTAAATTTCTCCGCATTTGGCCTAAGTTGTCATTCCCGTGCAGGCGGGAATCCAGTCTTTTCAAGATCTTCGAGATTTCCGCTTTCGTGGGAATGACAAAGTAGGGGCATTTTTCAAAGGTTTCTCTCAAACTTTCCCCCCCTGCCAGGCGTCCCGTCTCTCCATCTCCCGGTCGATTGCGTTCAGGACTGCGAGCTTGTTTTCCGCCCACGCCGGCCCGAGGAAGATATCCCGATAACCTTCGGCCGTCAATCTCTGAATCACCATCTCCGGCGGCAGGATCTCCAGGATGTCGCAGACCGTCCCGACGTACGCCTCGCGGGTCATCAGGGCGATTTCCTCTCTTGCATAACGTTCGCCGAGCGCCGTCCCTTTCAGGGCAAGGAGGGAGTGGATCTTGATCCCCTGAACCGGCAGCCCGGCGATCTCCGTTGCCGTCTCCAGGATCTCCTCGCGGGTCTCGCCGGGAAGGCCGACGATGATGTGGACGCAGATCAGGATCGGCCCGCCGGAGGCCCTTTGGACTGCTTTGCGGAAGGCCGCCGCGTTGTGGCCCCGGTTGATCGCCTGAAGCGTCCGGTCGTGGATCGACTGGAGGCCGAACTCCAGCCAAACGTGATGCCGCTCCGCATACGAACGGATCAGCGCAAGCGTCTCGTCGGGGAGACAGTCGGGCCTCGTCCCGATCGAAAGGCCGATCACGTTCTCTTCTGCGAGCGCCTCGTCGTAAAGCGCACGGAGTGTTTTCACCGGGGCATAGGTGTTCGTGAAGGTCTGGAAATAGGCGATGAATTTCTCCGCCCTGCCGCGCTGACGGTAAAAAATCTTTCCTCGGCGGATCTGTTCGCCGACCGAGGGCAGCGGGCCCGCCTGACGAAGCGCCGATCCCCGCCCGTCGCAATAGATGCATCCCCCCGTGGCGATGCTGCCGTCGCGGTTCGGGCAGGTGAAGCCGGCGTCGATCGGGAGCTTGTGCACCCGGCAGCCGAAGCGGTTGATCCAGTAACTTTTGAGATCGTAATACCGCTTCTTGTTGTTCCAGAAGGTTGGTTTGACCACGGTACTCCTTTTTTCGGTTGTGTTTTTCCCGGCGATCATATTAAATTGCTTGCGGAACTGCAAGGGAATAGGCAACTCAGTGGCGAATCTGCTCCCATCTTCAGGACGGTATGTCCCCGAAACCCCTACCGGTAGATTATGATTGTTTAGTTGCATTAAGCAATCCTCTATTATACAATGATCACGAAATGCAACAACTGCGGGAGGAATATGTTATGGCAACAGCCGTAAGGGTATCTGAAGAGCTTGTCGCTAACGCCAGGAAATTTAGTCGAATTGACCACAGGTCCGTAGCCGGCCAAATTGATCATTGGGCTCGTATGGGCAAATGCGCTGAAGAGAACCCGGACCTGACCTATTCCCTCATCAAGGAAATCCTGATCGGGCTGGAGGAATTGGAGCAGGGCGAAAAAACGGAATACAAATTCGGATAGGCGCCTATGGCAATATATCAATCAAAATCTTTCGCTCAGAAGGTAAAAAAGATGCGAAAGCAGGAAAAAGAAATCCTGGATCAGGAGGTGCGAAGAATCGCGCAGAACCCTTCGATTGGAGAAGAGAAGAAGGGAGACCTCATGGGGGTATTCGTTCACAAGTTCATGATAAAGACTACTACTCAATACCTTCTTGCATACCGAAAGATCGGCCAAGACCTGGAGTTGGTTATGATTGGGCCTCACGAAAACTACTATCGGGATTTAAAGCAGTATCTGAAGAACCGATAAACCGGAACGGAATAGAAATAGAGGCCGGGAATTAAGTATACTGTCCCCGGAACTCCAGCATCTCGGGCGCCGATATCAAGTTTGCCGTCTTTGATGATCGGATCGAGATAACCTCTCCGGGCTGTCTGCCCCGTTCCCTGGAAATCGAAGATATCATGGCCGGCAGGTCAGAGATCCGCAACAAGGTTATCGCCCGGTTTTTCAAGGAGATTGGCTTCATCGAACAGTGGGGGACAGGAATGAGGAAGATGGTGAATCTTTGCGCTTCGGCCAATCTTCCTGAACCGGAATTTAAGGGAAGCGGGCTGTTTTTCAAAATTATCTTCAAAAAAGGTCCTGCCCCCATAGACAAAGCGAGGTGGTCAGAAAATAAGGATTCAGAAGAGGTAATAGATAAAAACAATAGGTTACAAGAAACGATGGGTGGTCAGACAGGGTGGTCAGATAAGTGGTCAATAAGGTTATCGGAGCTTCCGCCCCGTCACCGGGAGATTATTGAAATGCTCAGAGCAAACCGGGGAATCAGCCGTCAGGGCATGGCCAGATCGCTCGCCATCAATCCTTCCGCTGTGCAAAAGCATCTTGCAAAACTCAAGGATGCAGGATTCATCCGACGGGTCGGCCCTGATAAGGGAGGATATTGGCAAATAATCGAATAGCGGTATGAGTGGCAACCACACTGTTTACGTGAACCGTCGCGAGAAGAAGGCTTTGACTGTTGCCGACCAGACCGCCGTTGCGGATCCCGATGACTACTTCAGAAGACATCCTGCGCGGCCAGGACACACAGGCCGGATCTTGAGATCTTGCCCTTTTCATTGATAGTTGATATGATTTGATTATGGACGATCAAGAGTGGTGGGTAAAAGCTGTCAAGGGTGCAAAAACGCTTTCGGACATTGAGTTCGTATTTCGGAGCCTTTGGCCTGGATTATTTCCGAAGCCGTTTCGCAAACCCCTCTTCGACTTCCCGGATGTTGTCATCCATGCTGGCGAAACAGCGGTTAAAAAGCATCCATTGTACGGCGCCGCTAAGTTAGGCGATGAAGAAGCTGCGTCTGAGCTTATCAATGACACCTTTAATCCAGACGCAATTGAGGCGTTAAGGACATTATTGCAGGAGAGAAGGCCCACCCTCATAAGTGCACACGCTATGGAAGGCGAAGGGGTCAATGCCATCCCTGAGGCGCTTGCCGAAAAACTTGCCGAAAAGCTCGCTCTTAAGGTTGATAGCGGGATTATCCAAACAAATACCGTGGGCCACACCGGTGCTGATGGTTTTGGCCGCTTGGCAAGGCAGCCGCTTTTTGACGGTGATGTAATAGAAGGGCAAGAATACCTAATTGTTGATGATTTTATTGGCATGGGCGGAACCATTGCCAACTTGAGGGGATACATTGCATCAAAAGTCGGGGTGGTCATCGGGGCTACCGTCCTGACCGGTAAGCCGTATTCCGCTAAAATTGCACCTGATCGTAGCACATTGCAAGAATTGAGGGAGAAACATGGAAAAGAACTTGAAGATTGGTGGGAGAAAAGGTTCCTTCACACCTTCGACTGCCTTACTCAATCAGAGGCTCGATACCTTCTCAAAACCGAGAATGCTGACCGAATACGAAATAAAATTGCTGAGGCAGAGCAAGAAGGAGATCGGTGAGGCCGTGAGGAAGAGGTTTAAGGAGCAATCCCTTTAATATGGTCAGATGAACCCTGAGAGAACAAATGGGGTAGCCATGGCAAAAACAGAGAAAAAACGCAGACTGTTTGATGAACTGATGGAGGCTGCCGAAGACATCAACCAATGGCGTGAAGGCAAGATCACACTGAAAACATACACTGTTGATCCGCAACCTCAAATCGAGGTAACGCCCGAGATCATTCGCGAGACACGGGAGAATCTGCATCTATCCAGGCCGGTATTCGCTCATGAACTGCATGTTTCTCCCCGGACATTGGAGAAGTGGGAACAGGGACGAACCAAGCCCAACGATCAAGCCGCCACACTGATCATGCTCGTCCGCAAGTTTCCCGATACCCTCCAGCGCTTGAAAGAATTGGCGGTCTGATCATGCAGGCGAAATTCCGGGGAGATCCATTATATTGACATTCCCCCGGTCGCGAGAACGGGGAAGATCTGTTAAGAGCAAGCGGGAAAATGGATGTCCCCGGAATTTCCGTGAAGAGATGGAAGCCAGTGAATCATCATTGAGATAATGCAGCAACGCCGGGGGACTAGGAGATAAGCGGAGGAAGCAAAACATTAATTCGGACAGCCAACAACTTTAGCCTAACTGAATGAGGAAACAAATATGCCTGGATTTCAAGCTCCTATTACTATTCATCAAGCAATTGAACGAATAAACAGAAATGAATTTTTATTGCCTGCTTTTCAACGAGAATTTGTTTGGAAAATAAATCAAATTGAACAACTTTTTGACTCACTTATGCAAGGGTATCCAATTAGTTCTATGTTGTTTTGGAAGGTAAAAGAAAACACAAAAGCTGATTTCAGATTTTATCAGTTCTTGAAAAAATACGTAGAAATACATGCAACTCATAACGACATTATTGGAACAAATGGGGTAAATGATTTTCATGCAATATTAGACGGTCAGCAACGCCTAACAGCTTTGTATCTTGGTTTGTGTGGAAGCTACGCATATAGGAGGAATTATGGATCTAAAGAATATTTCAGTGAGAAGAGTTATCCTACAAGACATTTATACCTTAATATTTCTTCTACTTATACGGAGGAAGAAAGCGACAGGAAATATAAGTTCGCTTTTTTAGATAAAGCAGACACTCAAGAGCAAGAAATTTATATTAGCGATGACGATGAAAAGTGGTTTAAGGCAGGTGTTGTTTTGGACTTATATAAGATCGATGGATTAGACGATTTTGCTGAAAAGCATGAACTCTCAAAAGAATCAAAAAAACTGATTAAACTATTAGAAAGAGTAATTCACACGGGTCTAAATATAAACTACTATGAGGAAGATGACCAGAATCCGGACAAGGCAGTAAATATTTTTGTTCGTATTAACTCTGGTGGAACATATCTTAGTTTTTCCAATATTTTAATGTCCATAACAATTGCTAGTTGGAAAAAGAAAGATGCGAGAACGGAAATCAGCAACTTGGTGGATAATATAAGAGCCAAAGGATTTAACATTGACCAGGATTACATCCTGAAATCATTTCTGTATTTATATCATAAGGACGTTCGGTTTCGCATTACAAGTTTCAAAAACGATTTTATTGGAAACATAGAATTGAATTGGGAAAATATTCGCAATTCAATTTTGAGCTTATTTGACTTAATTAAAACTTTTGGATTGACTGACTATACCCTTACAACAAACAACGCCACACTTCCAATTTTATATTACATCTATCACCGGAATATTTTCACAGACTTCTCAACCAAAATAGGCCACAAAAACGATAGAGAAGTTATAAAAAAATGGTTACTTACAATGTTGGTAAGACGAGCGTTTGGCGGACAGTCAGACGCTACGTTGACACAATCAAGAAAAGCCTTTACGGCTGACATTGATAGCTTAAAACTTGGAATTATTGCCGAGTTTCCTTTTCCGGAAATAAACAAAGAAATCAAGAACCTAACAGACATTGGTGACGACTTTATTGAAGAATTGCTACTAACACAAAAAGATTCTCAATATAGCTTCCCAATCTTAGCATTGCTCTATCCAGACATGGACTATAAAAACAATAATTTTCACCAAGATCACTTACACCCAGCAGCGAGTTACGACAATCTTATCGACAAGGACAAGGAAACTTATGGTTGGAAAACTTATAACTCAATTCTCAACCTACAAATGTTAGATGCAAACGAGAATATGTCAAAAAATGCGATGGATTTGAAAGACTGGATTGAAAAGGAGACCAAAAATTCTGACTTGAAACGCTTTATGCAAAGCCATATCATACCTCAAAATATAAGTTTAGAATTATCTAATTTTACCCAGTATATAACTAACAGAAAAGTTTTACTTATTAGCAAACTAAAGTCGATACTTAACTAAGATAGACACGAACAAAGAGCAAGGTAATAAGCAACACATCATGAATCGGGAATATGACGTCATCGTTGTTGGGGGAGGGCATGCAGGCTGCGAGGCTGCGCTCGCGGCGGCCAGGATGGGTTGTGAAACCCTGCTGTTCAACATCAACCTGGACGCGATTGCGCTGATGTCCTGCAACCCCGCGATCGGCGGTTTGGCCAAGAGCCAGCTCGTCAAAGAGGTGGACGCGCTGGGCGGTCAGATGGGCCGGATTGCCGACCAGACCGCCGTCCACTTCCGGCTGCTGAACGCCTCCAAAGGGCCGGCGGTCCAGTCCACCCGTTTCCAGTGCGACAAGCAGCTCTACCGCCTCGCGATGAAGGCCGTCCTGGAGAAGGAGCCGCGCCTTCACCTTCTTCAGGGCCTCGTGGAACGTCTCGTCGTTGAGGATGGGCGGATCCGCGGCGTCATCGATCAGACCAACGTCTTCCATCGCGGCCGGGCGGTCGTGATCACCACGGGGACCTTCCTCGGCGGCTTGATCCACATCGGCGACGTCCGGTATCCCGCGGGCCGGGCCGGCGAGATCGCCTCCCTCGCGCTCTCCTCATCGCTCAGGGAGCTCGGTTTCGAGATGGGAAGGATGAAGACGGGGACGCCCCCCCGGCTTCGCGCCTCCTCGATCGATTTTTCCCGCCTCGTCCGCCAGGACAGCGACCCCGATCCGGAACCCTTCTCCTTCACGACGGAGCGGCTCCGCGAGGATCGCCTCCCCTCCTTCTTTTCGGCGACGACGGACGAGACGCACCGGATCATCCGTGAAAATATCCGCTTTTCTCCGCTCTACGCCGGGGCAATCCAGGGGGTCGGCGCCCGCTACTGCCCTTCTCTCGAAGACAAGGTGATGCGCTTTGCCGACAGGGGAAGCCACCCGGTGGTTCTCGAGCAGGAGGGCCTGGAGACGGAGGAGATCTACGCGAAAGGACTGGGAAACTGCTTTCCGCCGGATCTTCAGGAAAGAGTCGTTCGGAGCGTTCCGGGCCTGGAGAAGGCGGAGATCATGCGCCTGGCCTACGCGATCGAATACGACTTCGTCCAGCCGACCGAACTCCGCCTTACCCTGGAGGCGAAGCGGGTGACAGGGCTTTATCTGGCCGGCCAGATCAACGGAACTTCCGGTTATGAAGAGGCGGCGGCGCAGGGGTTCTGGGCCGGGGTAAACGCCGCCCTGGCGATCCAGCGGCGGCCTCCCTTTGTTCTGGACCGGTCGGAAGCCTACATGGGCGTGATGGTGGACGATCTCGTCACGCACGGCGTCGACGAACCCTACCGGATGTTCACCTCCCGCGCCGAGTACCGGCTGATCCTCCGGGAGGACAACGCGACGCTCCGCCTCATGGGAAAGGGGCGGGAGCTCGGCCTGATCACGGAGGAGCAGCACGGGCTTCTCCGGGAGAAGGCCCGCCGGATCGAAACCGGTATCCAAAAAATCTCCTCTATCCGGATATTTCCGGTGGAAGAGACCAACCGGACCCTCGCGGAGATGAAGACGGCGCCCATCAAAAATCCGGTTACCCTTTTCCAGCTCCTCAAGCGCGAAGAGATCGGCTACGACGACCTCTCACGCTTCGACGGCTGGGAGGCCGTCCCCGATCGCGCGGTCAAACGGCAGATCGAGATCGAGGCGAAATACGAGGGGTACATCCGACGGCAAAGGGAATTAGTCGAAAAGATGAAAGATATCGAATCTATGAAGCTACCGGCGGATTTCGATTACGCCGCCGTACCGGGACTCTCCAATGAGCTGAAAGCGAAGCTCTCCCGTGTAGGGCCGGCCACGGTCGGCCAGGCGGAGCGAATCCCCGGGATGACGCAGGCCGCCCTCACGGCGATCCTCATTGTGATCAAAAAGCGCGAGATGGAGACTGCCCGAAGGGTCTGATCATCTGAAATTCGGAAACCCTGGACGCCTGGCTACGCCATATCCAAGGAGACTATGAACAAAGGGTGGAACTGGTTTCTGTGGAGACAGAACCTCCTTACATAGTAACGCCGTAATGATTTTGGAGATAATCGACGTTTTTCCGGGCGTTGTCATACTTCACCTTCCCGTAGTGGTTCTCCATTTCTGCATCGCGGTCGATGAAGAGTTCGGTCTTCTTGCCATAAAACCTGAATACGCAATCCATTTCATTGCCGGACATGACCCGATAGAGTTGATTCGTGATCCCACCTTTCAGTTCCCGGATGTCCAAAGCCTGGCCGTTCCATTCAGGCATCAGCTTGACGCAATCGGCATAGGTGAATTCCATGGACAATGACCCCGTCTGAGGCTTCAGAAGGCCTGGTGACACCAGGGGGCCGGAAGATCCTTGACCGTAACCAGTCCTGGGGCAGCGGCGATTACGGACGGGATGGAATTCACGAGGATCGCGGCCGTTGCCTGATCGCCGGCCACCCCCCCTTCGATCCGCAGACTGAGGTCGGGCGTCCCGACGATTCGGATGGAATCGTGAGGATTCTCCGCCCCGATGTACATCCGCAGGTCCAGCGTGACGATCTTTTTCCCTTCCCGGAAACCCTCCCCGATGTTTCGGATGCCCGCGACGTCGCCGGGCTTCAGCTCGAAATAATCCGTTTTCAGCGGCTTTTCGGCGATCACCGGTTCGACGGTTTCGCGGACGTCATCGAGAACGAAGTGCAGGCGGTCGGCGATGAGATAGAGCGATTCCCGGAGGCCGACATGGCCCATCGCCTTTTCGGCGACCTTTTCCCGGAAGAGCTCCGGTGTCATCCCCGCCCCAATCTTCCGCTGAAGGGGGTAACGGCGAGTGCCGGCATCGACAACCCGCTCCACGTGGACCTCCCGGACCTCTTGGCAAACGCCGGTCAGTGTGAGCGGCAGGGCATCCATGACGAATCCGGGATTGACGCCCGTTCCCAGGACCGTAACGCCCTTTTCCCTGGCCAGTTTGTCGATCTTTGCGGCTGCTTCGGCATTTTCCGGCGTGGCGAAGAGCAGCTCCTCCGCTGAGGAGACGAGGTTCTTTCCGCCCCGAAGGATCTCTTCCACCTGCCCGACGACCCGCTTCAGCCGCGAACCGGCCGTATGGACGACCACATCGGCCTGCACCTTGGCGAACAGGCGTTCGGCGTTGTCCGTAACGTGGACGCCGAGGGCCTGCACCCCCAGGATTTCGCCGAGGTCCTTGCCTACCATTTCCTTTGCGATGTCGACGGCCCCGACGATCTCCATGTCGGGTTTTGTCAGGACCAGCTTTGCCGTGGCCAGGCCGATCGGACCGAGGCCATATTGGATGACTCGAATCTTACGATTTTCCATTGGACACCTCCCATTTGACTTTGGAGACGTCTTTGCCGCCTCCCAGTATCTTTTTCTTCCTCGCCCGCTGAAGGAGGAATACCGCCAGCAGGAGGAAAGCGCCGATAAAGTCCGTGTAGGTTTCGGGGAGCATGAGGAAGGCCGCGGCGATTCCCGTGGCGATCCGCTCCGGGATCGTGGAGTTGTATTTCATGTAACCGATCATCGTGGCCCCAAGGGCGATGATCCCGAGGACACTGGTGACGATAACCTGGAAAAACCAGAGATAATCAAAGGGGGTCTTCCCGTCCAGGATCGTGGGTAACCAGAGCATGATCGGCGCGGCGACGAAGACGTAGGGAACGACCATGCCCGCGAAGGAGAGGCGGAAGGCGGTGAGTCCCGTCCGGAAGGGATCCGCCCCCGAGATGCCCGAGGCGGCGTAGGCGGCCAGTGCCACCGGCGGCGTCACATCGGCCAGAACCGCGTAGTAGAAGACGAACATGTGCGAGACGAGCGGGTGGATCCCGAACTGCATCAACGCGGGCGCCGCGATCATCGAGGCGACGATGTACTGGGCCGTCGTGGGGATGCCCATTCCGAGGATGAAGCAGGCGATCATCGTGAAGAAGAGGGTGAAGAAGAGCGTCAGCCCGTTCATGGTCAGAAGATGCAGAAGATCGAGGTGGATCAGGGCGGAGGCCGTCCCCTGGGCCAGGTTGATGACCGTGGCGGCGAACTTGAGTCCAAGACCCGTCAGCGTTGTCCCGCCGACAATAAAACCCACGCAGGCGCAGGCGGCGCCGATCGCGATCGCGTTCTTCGTTCCCCATTCCAGGGCGCTCAGGATCTCGGGGACCCGCATCTTGCTCCCCTTGTAGAAGACCCCGACGCCGATGATCGCCATGTTCGTCCAGAAGGAGGAGAGATAGGGCCCCACACCATAGAGAAGTTGCGCGGCAAGAATGGCCGAAATGGCGAGGGAGGCGATCCAGGCGATCCGGTGGCTGTACCGGAAGGTGACGACCAGCCCGCCGATGAAGACGCCCCCCCAGAGGAGGACGACCGGCAGCGTATAGGCCAGCGGGTTGATCTCGAAGAGGATGCCCGGGATCGACAGGAGGATGGGGATCAGAAAGCAGATCGTCCGCAGGTGGATCTGGCCCATGGAAACCGAGAGGATGATTCCCCAGAAGGCCGCAAGAAAGGGGCTCCGTCCCGAGATGAGCAGATAGACGATGATGATGAGCGGCGTGACAAGGAGTCCGCGCTCCTTCAGGACTGTGGAAATCCGGGGGAGCATCTCCCGGGGGAGGCCAAGCAGGCCGATCTTGAGCGCCTCAAGGTGGACCATCCAGCCCACGGCGAAGTAGTACAGAAGCGCCGGGATAATGGCGCAGGTGGCGATCTTGATGTAGGGGATCCCCAGGAAGTCCGCCATGATGAAGGCCGCCGCCCCCATGACCGGCGGCATGATCTGACCGCCCGTGGAGGCGGTCGCCTCGACGGCCCCGGCAAAGACCGGTGAGTAGCCCACCTTCTTCATGAGCGGAATCGTGAAGGAGCCGGTCGTGACCGTGTTGGCGACGGAACTCCCGCTGATCGAGCCGAACAGGCCGCTGGAGACCACGGCCACCTTGGCCGGGCCGCCGGCCGTTCCACCGGTGACCGCCATCGCCAGGTCCATGAAGAGCTGGCCCAAGCCCGTCCGGGAGATGAATAGGCCGAACAGCACGAAGTGGAAAACGAAGGTGGCGACGACGCCGAGCGGGATGCCGTAGATCCCCTCCGTACCCAGGTACATGTAGTCGATGATCCGCGAGACGGAGTAGCCGCGGTGGGCGAAGAGCGTCAGCCCCGGGATCTTCAGGAAGTAGGGGCCGAGATAGCAGTTGACGAGGACCAGGGTGGCAATGAACGGCAGCGGCGCCCCGATGCTCCGCCTTGCCCCCTCGAGGACGAAGAGGATGGCCGCCGCCCCGATGAGCAGATCGGCCTCCGCCGGGCTTCCCGCCCGAAGACCGATGTTGTTGAATTCCAGGAAGATATAAATGGAGACCAGGGAGGCCATCAGCGCGAAGAAGACGTCGAAATAGGGGATGTTGTCCTGGTTGTACCGGACGGTCCGACTGCCGAAAAGCGTCCGGACGTTGTTGATCCATTGCAGGACGAAGAGGGAGAGGATGCTGAGAAAGATCCCCAGCAGGAAGAATCCCCAGAAGACGAGGGAGGGGTTCAGGTCCTTGAACCAGGTCAGAAAATGGAGATCGGAGAATTCGAGATAGAAAGTGTAGACCAGCACCAGGATCATCGCTGTAAAGATCGGGAAATCAAGATATAAGGCGATTTGTTCCGAAAGGAATTCCCGCCGCTTGAAATAGAAGAACAGACCGAAGGAGATCAGCGCAAGGATCGACACCGTTGCGGGGACGAGATGGAAAAGCTCCCGGCACATGGTTGTGAGAAAGGCGCTGCCGATCGCGGCGTAGATGATGTCGTAAATCATGAATTTCTTTCCTTCGGTCTTCTCTTTTCTCATCGTATAGAGGAAAAAAACGAGCGGGAGGACGAAGGCGAGATGGAAGGTCCGATGACGCCACTCCTGAAGAACGCCGAATCCTGCCGTATAGATGTGGAAGATCGATAGGACCAGGGTCATCGCATACATCAGCTTCAGTGCGATCCCCGACAACCTGCGGAAACGGAGCTCCGGATCATATTTGGCGATCTCGTCGATATCCTCGACCACATGTCCCGTCACGGGGGTGCTCTCTTTTTCTGTCGATGGTTTGTCGTTCATCTCATCTCCTCATTCATGCGATTCATCAATGAATGCATTTTCTCGTATAAGAATTCGAACAGGATGACTTTACGAATGCTGAGCCGAAGCAGGGTGTCCCCCGCCAGTTCGGGAAGACGGATCTTCCGCCCGCCGAACTCCAGGGTGTTTTCGTAGCGCCGGTTCACCCAGATCTCGACGGCGGGGAGGGTCCTCCGCATGTTGGAAATGCGGGAGGCCGTCGTCCCGCGGGTAAACCGCTCGCCGTCACCCAGCACCGAGGGCAGGCCGGCATTGGATGATCCGAAGACCGTCTCGTCGAGGACGAGTCGGTACTGGCCGTCGATCCGGAAATAATCCCATACCCGACAAAGCTCGACGGAGTGCCGATACCTCAGGGAAAAACGGTCGTCGGGCTGAAGGGAGCGGACAAAAACGACCCTCTCCTTCCGCGGGTCCTCGATCTGCAGCACATGCACCGGAAACAGCCCCGCAACCGGGACCAGCACCGCAAAGAGGAGCAAAAAGACATTACGCTTTTTCATAGAAACCGGGCGCCGCAAAGCGGGCGCCCGGTTCTCTCCTTGCCGGCAATCGATTCTATTTGATGAGACCAATTTCCCTGTAATATTTTGCCGCACCCGGGTGGAGCGGAATGGCCATCCCGCTCAGGGCCGTCTTGAGCTGCACGTCCTTTCCCTTGGCATGGACCTTAGCCAGCACATCGGCGCCGCTTAGCCCGTCCTTGCTCTTCTCCCAGAGGGCTCTGGTCAGCTTGTAAACAAGGTCTTCGGGAACCTGCTCATCCACCACCCACTGGGCCATGACGGTGATCGTGGCGACGTCCGTCTTCATCCCCTTGTAGGTGTCCTTGGGGACGACGATCCTGCTATAGAAGGGGAACGTTTTCGTCAGATTTTTTATAATGTCCTCTTCAATGGGGACGAGAACGATCTCCGTGGACATGGCGAGCTCGACGATGGCTGCCGTCGGCCAGCCAGCGGTGATGAAGGTCACGTCCGCCTGCTTGTCCTGGAGTCGCTGGGCCGCCCCGGAGAAGCCGAGCCAATCCACGCTGGCAAAATCCTTGTTGGTCATCCCATAGCCGGAAATGATGTTCTGTGCATCCAACAAAGTGCCGCTTCCCCTGTCGCCGGGGATCAGCCTTTTCCCTCTGATGTCCTTGAGGCTCTTGATTCCCGAGTCGGCCCGGGCCACAATCTGGATGCTCTCCGGATAGAGGGAGGCGATGCCCCGCAGGTTTTTCACCTGTTTCCCATCAAACTCGGCCTTGCCGTTGTAAGCGTTGAAGGCCACGTTGTTCTGGACAAAAGCCGATTCGATCTGATGGTCCTTGATCAGGTTGCAGTTCGCTACGGAGGCGTTGCCCGCCTGGCCGGTGGCCACGACTTCTGGAACCCTGTCCGTCAATGCCTGGGCCAGGAGTCCGCCCAGCGGATAGTAGAGTCCACCCGTGCCTCCCGTTGTGATGGCGAAGAATTTCTTGTCCGCGGCGCAGGCCGGTCCCGCAACCAGGACGGCCATAGCCATGATTGCTGCAACGATGATAACGTTCCGTTTTCTAATCATATTATTCCTCCTCGTTTAAAAGATTTGCAAAACCCGGTCTCATGCGGCCGGCGCCTTGCTTGAATGATGGTGGACCTTCTCCTGCCCGGTCATCTTGAAGGACTTTCCGGATGGGGTCTGAAGAAAGTGTGTATGTTTCGAAACGACGGGGCGGTTTTTCCTCCTGCGGTTATGAGAGAAGTTGAATCTTGAGATCAAGACGTGCCACCGCTACGACAATGGAGAAAGGCGCGCAGGAAGCAGGAAAATGCGATACGGCGCTGTCCTCGCAATGAAATTTAGATGATTTTCCGGGTCTTGTCAACGACATTTATTTTTCTGAAAAACCCAATCCTCTCCGGCTGGGGAAGGCCGGCGAGGGTGAACCCGCTATTTGCTCTGGAAGAACTTTTCGAAGAAACCCTGGCGCTTTTTCGGGACAAAAATGGAGCCATCGTAGTCCACGATCAGCTTTCCGTCGAGATGGTCCGTCTCGTGCTGGACGACGCGGGCGGGAAAATCGAGATAGCGCTTGCTGACCTTCCGGCCCTCCGCATCCAGGGCCCGGACCTTGATCTCCGGGTAGCGGCTGATCTCCACGCGGATCTCCGGGCAGGAGAGGCAGCCCTCGTCCAGCACGACCGGCTCCCCCCTCGCCTGGGTGATCCTGGGGTTGACGAGGATCTCGTAATCCTCTTTCCGGTTCGCAGGGTCCTTGTCGTCAAAGTTCCGGGTCCGGAAGGCGATGATCCTCCGGCTGATGCCGATCTGCGGGGCGGCGAGTCCCGCGGCGTCTTCCCGCTCCAGAAAGGCGCCCCGGAGTGCGCGGATCGCCTTGATCGTTTCCGCGTCGAAGGGGAACGGCGCCTCGCGGCATGGGGTCCGCAGGATGCGGGTCTCTTCCTCGTTGAGCTGCTCATCACTCCAGAGGGTTAATACTTTGTGGCGGGGCATCCCTTCTTTCCTTCCGATGAAGAACAAAAACGGTCTTGACCGATGGTGTCCGCGACGGTTTCGGCGCTATCGTATAACATCACCGGATCGGTATTTCAAGGGATTCTCCAATTCGGTCCTTGCAGAATCCGGGAATGTCTGTTAACTTCCGACCAGCTTTACGTTTCTTCGGATGAACAGCGGCGAACGGTTTGCCGCCCCGGACGGCTTCGGGGACTTTTTCCGGGAACAATTTATCGGGATCGGCCACATTGATCAATTCCATTATTGCGGCAAAGGCGCGGAGCGAATTTTCCCGGGCGATGCGTTTCGAGGGAGTGGGTGTCCCCCGTGTGCCGCCCCCTGGGGATGACCGCCCCCGGCTGCTCTACCTCCACATCCCCTTCTGCGAGCGGCTCTGCCCCTACTGCTCTTTCAACCGTTTCGTCTTCGAGGAGGAGCTCTGTCGCAACTATTTCCGGGCGCTTCGGAAGGAGCTGCTCCGGCGCCTTGCGCCCGGTCATCCGCTCCGCAAGGAGGCCGAAGAACGCGGGGAGATTTGAAATTTGCAATTGGCCATTTGAAATCAAGCGAAGCGTGGACATTCTCCAAAACACCCTCTACCTGCTGACGCCCGCCAGCTATGTCGCGCGGGACCACCTGACGCTCCAGGTCGAGGTGCCCGTGTATCCGGCAGATTTGCCCCCGGAGGAATACGCCCGCGAAAAGGCCACCGACTGGCGCAAGCTCTCCATCCCGATTCACCATCTGGAATCCCTGTGCGTGTTCGGCGCGAGCACGGTCAGTCCGCCCGCGCTGGAC
>JAPLJX010000207.1 GCA_026388375.1 Deltaproteobacteria bacterium | reverse complement strand
TCTCCGGCATCGGGGAAACTCGCGACGCAGCCTTGAGCCTGGTCGGGAAATACCAGGACCGGCGTCTCGCGGATCGGGTCTTCGACCTGGCGTGGACACACTGCGATATCTTCTTGCGGCAGATCAATGCAACGGAGGCCGACGCGCAGCTCTACGGACGCCTCGCCGGCTCGTTGATCTATGCCAATGCTTCGCTGCGCGCCGATACGAGCGTTATCATCAAGAATCACCGCGGGCAATCCGGCCTCTGGGGCTACGCCATTTCCGGCGATTTGCCGATCGTACTTCTGCGGATTGAAGATCCGGCCAATATTGACCTGGTGCGTCAACTCATACAAGCCCATACGTACTGGCGCTTAAAAGGGTTGGTTGTGGACCTGGTGATTTGGAACGAAGATCACGCCGGTTACCGGCAGCAACTCCAGGAACAAATCATGGGGCTCATTGCCGCAGGCGTCGGAACACACGTGACGGATCAACCGGGTGGTATTTTCGTAAGGCCTGCGGACCAGATATCGAACGAGGAACGCATCCTGCTCCAAACGGTTGCCCGCGCCATCGTCACCGACAGCCGGGGGATGCTGGCGGACCAGATCAACCGCAGGAATCTTGGGGAAATTACCGTGCCGCTCTTTACGCCGACCCGGTCTGACCGTGCCGCTCCCCCGGCAGTTGCCGCCTTGCCTCGCCATGATCTGCTGTTTTTCAACGGACTCGGCGGATTCACCCCTGACGGCCACGAGTATATCATTACAACCACGCCTGATCAGGTGACGCCGGCGCCATGGGTGAATGTCCTGGCGAATCCGCACTTCGGAACCGTCATCTCGGAGAGCGGCTCTGCCTATACCTGGGCCGAGAATGCACACGAGTTTCGCCTCACTCCCTGGTATAACGATTCGGTAAGTGATACGAGCGGGGAAGCGTTCTACCTTCGCGATGAAGAGACCGGCCACTTCTGGTCTCCCATGCCGCTGCCCAGCCGTGGGGCGACGCCTTATGTCACCCGGCACGGATTTGGTTACACCGTCTTCGAGCACACAGAGCACAGCATCCGCTCCGAGGTATGGATTTACGTGGCCATGGACGCATCAATCAAGTTTACGGTATTGAAGGTAAGAAACGAGTCAGGCAGATCACGCCGGCTCTCTGCTACCGGATATGCGGAATGGGTTCTGGGAGATCTGCGACCCAAAACGACCATGTATGTGATCACCGAAATCGATCCTGTGAGCGGTGCGCTTTTCGCGCGGAACCCTTACAATACGGAGTTCCCCGACCGGACTGCCTTTTTCGACGTGGACGAAGCGACCCGGACGGTAAGCGGTGACCGGACTGAATTCCTGGGGCGCAACGGCACGCTCGCGAGTCCTGCCGCTATGACCCGGTTGCGGCTCTCCGGCAGGGTAGGGGCTGCCATGGACCCCTGCGCCGCGATTCAGGTTTCCTTTGAACTGGCCGACGGGCAAGAACGTGAAATCGCCTTCAGGCTCGGCGTAGGGCGGGATGCCGAGGACGCCGGCAACCTGGTGCATCGTTTCCGGGGATCTGACACCGCGCGCAACGCACTCGAAGCGGTCTGGCAATACTGGCAACACACGCTCGGTGAAGTGAACGTGGAAACACCCGACCAGTCCGTGAACGTTCTGATCAACGGCTGGCTCTTATACCAGACGCTGGCATGCCGCCTGTGGGCGCGCAGCGGATTCTACCAGTCCGGGGGCGCCTTCGGTTTTCGCGATCAGTTGCAGGACGTGATGGCGCTCATCCACACCGAGCCGCGCCTCGTACGTGAGCACCTTCTTCTTGCCGCAGGCCGCCAGTTCCCCGAGGGAGATGTACAGCACTGGTGGCACCCTCCTCAAGGCCGCGGTGTGCGCACACACTGTTCCGACGATTACCTCTGGCTGCCGTTGGCGATGTGCCGCTACGTCCGGAGCACCGGGGATTACGGTGTATTGGATGAGACCATCCACTTCCTTCAGGGCCGCCCGGTAAACGCGAATGAGGATTCTTATAGCACGGATTGCCGCTCATGGGCTCCGGCGACTGGAACGACGGCATGAACTTGGTGGGCGCAGAGGGGAAAGGCGAAAGCGTCTGGCTGGGTTTTTTCCTGTATGATGTGCTTATGCAATTCACTGAGGTTGCCCGCAGGCGTGGCGATCTACCCTTCGCCGAACGGTGCGGGGCAGAGGCGGCTCAGATGAGCCGGAACATCGAGCAGCATGGCTGGGATGGCGGGTGGTACCGTCGCGCTTACTTCGACGACGGCACGCCACTGGGGTCGGTGGAGAATCCCGAATGCCGGATTGATTCGATTCCCCAAAGCTGGTCTGTCCTCTCCGGGGCAGGTGATACTAAGCGCGCGCGCCTGGCCATGGAGGCAGCGGATCAGTACCTTATCCACAGGGACCAGGCGCTGATTCAAGTCCTGGACCCGCCCTTCGACAAGTCTGATTTGAATCCCGGCTACATCAAGGGGTACGTCCCCGGTGTCAGGGAGAACGGCGGGCAATACACCCATGGGGCGATCTGGATGGCGATGGCCTTCGCTCAATTGGGCGACACCCGCCGCGCTTGGGAACTGCTTACCATGATCAATCCGGTGAACCATGCGAGGTCTCCTGAGTCGATTGCGACTTACAAAGTGGAACCCTACGCCGTCGCAGCTGACGTTTATGCGCTCTCACCGCACGCCGGCCGTGGCGGATGGACGTGGTACACCGGTTCGGCCGGCTGGATGTACCGGCTGATCGTGGAATCACTCCTGGGGCTGAGGCTTACGGCGGATAGACTGAGTTTCGCACCGCTCCTGCCGGCGGATTGGGAGGGCTTCACGGTGCACTACCGGTATCGGGAAACGGTCTACCACATCGCCGTTCTGCGCAGGCAGGTTGGGGATGGCGAAACGAGTGTGACCGTCGACGGCTCCCCGCAACAGGATAAAACGATTACCCTTGTTGACGACCATCAGGAACACGCAGTCGAGGTGCGAGTACCCGCCGACGGAATTAAATGATAAGAACTACCTTAGCGAGAACAGGCTGAAGGACGCAGCGAAGGCTTTGAGGATTACCCGTTGTACTGTTCTTGAGGCTATGGCTCACAGCAAACCCTGTCTTGTCCTTCCTTATTTCCTCTGGTACATGAGCTGGTCAACCTGGTGGACGAAGGCCTTCATGTCCTCCTTCGTCTTGTACTATGCAAGGCCGATGCTCACCGTCATATGAACCTCTTGACCCGACACCGGGGAGAAGGTCTCCTTCTGGAATTCCGTCCGGATTCTTTCCGCTGTAACAGAGCCGTCCGCGCTTGTTGTCATGGGTATGAGGATGGTGAATTTCTCGCCGCCATAACGGTAGGCTGAATCCATCTCGCGCGGGCATCGTTTGACCACATGGCCAAGCCGGAACAAGACCTGGTCTCCTTCGACATGGCCGTAAGTGTCGTTGAATGCCTTGAAATCGTCAAGGTCCGGCAGAAGAAGGGTCAGAGGCTGTTTATAGCGGTCCGCCCGATCCATCTCCATCTTGAGTTGATGATAAAAATGCCGGGAATCGTAAAGCTGTGTGGGGTCATCGACGATACTGAGTTCTCGGTATTTCTCCTCACTCTCCCTCAACTTATTTTCTATCTGCTTGCGCTCGGTGATGTCGCACTTTTAAACCGCCTCGCTTACCGTCTCAGTTTTCAATCGCCATTTATAGATATATGTATGGGCCTCAAGCTTCTGCGCCTCCTTGACCTTATTAGTTTCAGAAAAACCACTGACGATAATTGCTTTATGATGAGGATTAATTTCGAGTACCTGCGGGAAAGTCTCCTGGCTATCGATTCCAGGGAAGATATAAATATCAGTATTCAGGCCAATCAAAAAGGTTTAGTGTTGCCCTTGGCTGCCTCAAATGAGCACATAGTGATTGCAATCCGTTCCTTCAACCAGAGTTGATTGAATTCACTCTGAAAAACAAATTTAGCCTCATTTTCCACATCCCAGTCGCTGTTTGCATCTAATCCACTTACCCGTGCATGCAAGGCGGAGCCGGGCAAGGGAAAAGGAACGTTGAAGGATATTTCTTTCAGGGGCAGTGAAAGGGCAAGGTTAAAGGTCTTTTCAATGGAATCCCTCGTTTCACCAGGATATCCCACAATGAAAAAAGCGCCGCACTTGATGTCTTCCCTATACAGACGGTAAACTGCCTGAACTCCGGTTTTCACGGTGGTATTTTTGTTCATCAGCCGCAGGGTTTCATCATCCCCTGATTCTAGACCCAGATAGACCTGGACGCACCCAGCCTGTCGCATGAGTCGGATCGTCTTATCCGTCAGCATGTCTGCCCGCGCCAGGCATGTCCAGGTTACCCCGGCCTTTCGCTGCACCATGCACCGGCAAAATTGCTCAATAAAATCAATGTCCATCGTGAAGCAATCGTCCGCTATCCAGAGCTGATCGTATCCATACTTTTTGATGTCTTCGACCTCGTCCATTATCTTTGCCAGAGACCGAGTCCGGAAATGCGAACCGAACACGGGCTTGGAACAGAAGTCACAGTGGAAGGGACAACCTCTGGTCAGGAGGATCGTTGCTGGTTTGCAACCACTTCTATCGAGCCAAAACTGGTGGTATTGTGTATGCTCACCCCATGATCGATCGGGAACGGGGAGGGCGTCAAGGATGGCCCGTTCATGATGGATGGGTTCCCTGGCCAGAACGTCTGTGCCTTTTCTAACATAAATACCGGGATAGGCGGACAGGTTAAGATAGCTATGAAAATTCTCTCTACCCCCGGAGTCCAGATAATCGCGACAGAAGTTCGGGAAAGTGACATCACTTTCGCCACGGAAGATGACATCGAAATGACGGGTAAATCGTTCCGGATAGAGAGTGG